>URJL01000014.1 GCA_900548115.1 uncultured Eubacteriales bacterium | reverse complement strand
CGCTTAGGAGGCGTGTGCTCTATCCAGCTGAGCTATATGGACGTGTCTGATATATGATTATAGCCCGGCAAAAGTCGAACTGCAATCCCTTATTTAGTTTTTTGAGGTGACCGCCCAAACGTAACCTTAGGAGGCAATCGCTCTATCCGGCTGAGCTACGGAAACGTTTATTGAATTTCTGCGGTTGCGATGCCGACGCATCGCGTATAGATAGAATACATCAAAATCGATAATTTGTCAAGTATATTGCAAAATGACAAGCGATGAGACAGAAGAAAACCCTTCTGTCTCATCTTTTTTCAATACGTTAATCAATGACCTCTCTTAACGTATTCGGTATGCAGAATATGATGCGCCTTTTCGCTGCCGGGTTCGCCGAAGAATTCCTTATAAAGTGCGAGGACTTCGGGATTCTTATGCGATTCACGGATCGGAAGATTGCGGTCGGCATCGTACAGAACCTTGGCGCGGATCGCCTTAAGGTCGGTATAATTGCGCAGCGACATGGGCTGGGTCGGCTGACCGCCGCCGTTTACGCATCCGCCGGGGCATGCCATGACTTCGAGGAAGTCGATCTTTTCTTCGCCCGCCTTAATGGCTTCGAGGATCTTCTTTGCGTTGATCGTACCGCTGACGACCGCTACGCGAACGGTATGCTCGCCGAGCTTATAGGTCGCCTTCTTGATACCCTCGGTGCCGCGCACATCGTCCAGTTCAAGACTGTCGAGCTTTACGCCGAGCGTCGCGGCAGCGGTTCGGAGAGCCGCTTCCATAACACCGCCGGTTGCGCCGAAGATCGCGCCCGCACCCGAGCCGATCTCGAACGGAGAATCAAATTCTTCGTCGGGAAGATTCATAAAGTCGATGCCCGCCTTTTCGATCATCTTGGCAAGCTCACGTGTCGTGATGGCAACATCCACGTCGGGAACGCCCGCCGCGTTCTGATGATCGCGCTGAACCTCGAACTTCTTGGCGGTGCAGGGAATGACCGATACAAAGAAGATATCCTTCGGGTCGAGTCCGTTCTTTTCGGCAAAATAAGTCTTATAGGTTGCGCCGAACATCTGCTGAGGCGATTTGCACGACGAAATATTGTCGGTAAATTCGGGATAATAATGCTCGCAGAACTTGACCCATCCGGGCGAGCAAGAGGTAATAAGCGGAAGCTTTTCGCCCTTGGTGAAGCGGCCGAGAAACTCGTGCGCTTCTTCCATAATGGTAAGGTCGGCGGTAAGGTTCATATTGTATACGCCGGAAAATCCGAGACGCTTCATTGCGGCGACCATCTTGCCCTCAACATCGTTTCCGGGCGCCATGCCGAAGCATTCGCCCAGCGTTGCGCGAACCGAAGGAGCGGCACAGATCGCAACGTGCTTGGTCGGATCCTGAAGCGCTTCCCAAACGCGGCTCGTGTCATCCTTTTCGGTCAAAGCGCCGGTAGGACAGGCAACAATACACTGACCGCAGCCGATACATGCCGATTCGCCCAGCGTCTTTTCAAAAGCGCATCCGATGTGCGTGTCGAAACCGCGGTCGTTGGCGCCGATAACGCCCACGCCCTGATTGTACTTACATACGGCGGCACAGCGGCGGCAAAGAATACACTTGTTGTTATCGCGAACGATATACGGGGTCGATTCTTCGACTTCAAACTCGTTCTTTACGCCGGCAAAGTGGTTGACATCGGTAACGCCGTATTCCTTACAATATTTCTGAAGCTCGCACTTTCCGCTCTTGTCGCAGGAAAGGCAGGACATGTCGTGGTCGGAAAGCATCAGCTCGAGATTGAGCTTTCTTGCCTTCTGAATGGCGGGCGTATTGGTCATAATCTCCATGCCGTCGCTTACCGGCTGAACACAGGCGGCGGCAAACGAACGGGCGCCCTTGATCTCGACAAGGCAAAGGCGGCAAGCGCCGATGGCGTTGATATCCTTCATGAAGCAGAGCGTCGGAATATTGATCGATGCTTCGCGGCAGGCTTCAAGGACGGTCGCATTTTTGCTGACCGTGTAATCTCTGCCGTTAATTTTTACATTTACAGTATCCAAGATGAGATTCCCCTTTCTTACTTCTTGACGATAGCGCCGAACTTACATTTTTCAATACAAGCGCCGCACTTGATACACTTCGTCACATCGATGGTGTGCGGGTTCTTGACCGAACCCGAAATAGCGCCGACAGGGCAGACACGGGCGCAAGCCGTACAGCCCTTACATTTATCGGCTTCGATTTCATAATGCAAAAGGTGCTTGCAGACGCCGGCGGGACACTTCTTGTCACGCACATGCGCCACATATTCGTCGCGGAAGTAACGAAGAGTCGAAAGAACCGGGTTCGGAGCCGTCTGTCCGAGACCGCAGAGAGCCGTGGACTTGATGTGATAGCAAAGCTCCTCCAAACGGTCGATATCTTCCATCTCGCCGTTTCCGGCAATGATCTTATCGAGAATTTCCAAAAGACGTCTTGTACCGATACGGCAGGGCGTACATTTGCCGCAGGATTCATCAACGGTGAATTCAAGGAAGAAACGGGCAATATCCACCATACAGGTAGTTTCATCCATAACAATAAGTCCGCCCGAGCCCATCATCGAACCGATCGAGATAAGCGAATCATAATCAATCGGAGTGTCGATCAAGGAAGCGGGAATGCATCCGCCGGAAGGTCCGCCGGTCTGCGCCGCCTTAAACTTCTTGCCGTGCGGAATACCGCCGCCGATCTCCTCGACGACTTCGCGGAGCGTCGTTCCCATCGGAACTTCGACAAGGCCCGTGTTGACAATCTTTCCGCCGAGAGCAAATACCTTCGTGCCCTTCGACTTTTCGGTACCCATCGAAGCGTACCATTCCGCGCCGTTCAGGATGATCTGACAGACATTGGCATAGGTCTCGACGTTGTTCAGTACGGTCGGGCGTTCAAAAAGGCCCTTGACCGCAGGGAACGGAGGACGGGGACGCGGCTCGCCGCGGAAGCCCTCAATCGACGTCATGAGCGCCGTTTCCTCGCCGCAGACGAATGCGCCCGCGCCGAAGCGAAGCTCGATGTCGAAATTGAATCCCGTTCCGAAAATATTCTTACCCAAAAGACCGTATTCGCGCGCCTGCTTGATGGCAACTTCAAGACGGTGAATAGCAATCGGATATTCGGCTCTTACGTAAATAAAGCCCTGATCCGCACCGATGGCATAGCCGGCAATTGCCATTGCTTCCAAAACGGTGTGCGGGTCGCCCTCGAGAACCGAACGGTCCATGAACGCGCCCGGGTCGCCCTCGTCGGCGTTGCAGGCAACGTATTTCTGACCGCCGTCCTGTACAAGGTTCTTGGCGAGCTGCCATTTCTTACCGGTCGGGAAGCCCGCACCGCCGCGTCCGCGAAGACCCGATGCCAGAACGCAGTTTATAACATCGTCGGGCGTCATGGAGGTCAGCGCCTTATGCAAAGCGCGGTAGCCGTCCATACCGATATATTCGTTGATATCCTCGGGCGCGATAACGCCGCAGTTACGCAGAGCGACACGGTGCTGCTTCTTATAGAAGCGGGTGTCGTTCAGAGCGGAATATCCGCCGTCTTCCAGCTTTGTCTCGGCGTATACGAGGCGGTCAAGTACCTTACCGTTGACAAAATGGCTCTCAACGATCTCGGGAACGTCCTCGGGCTTTACCATGCTGTAGAAAGTTCCCTCGGGATATACGATCATAATCGGTCCGAGAGCGCAAAGACCGAAGCAGCCGGTCGTGATGACCTTAATCTTGTCTTCAAGGCCGTGCGCCTTGAGTTCTTCCTTCATAATACGGCAGATTTCGGGGCTGTTCGAAGAAGTACAGCCGGTACCGCCGCAGATAAGAACATGCTTTTTATCGGTTTTGATTGCCGCGGAGGTATCATGCTTACGGAAGGTAACTTCCTCTTTCATGGATTCCCGAATGGCATTCAATTCATCAATTGTCTTGATTATCATTTAATATGTACCTCCTGCCGTAATCATTCGTATTTTGCAAGGATTCCGTCCACGTCCTCTTTCTTGAGACGCCCGTAAACTTCATCGTTGACGGTGAGCACCGGTGCAAGACCGCATGCGCCGATGCAGCGGGTCGCTTCAAGCGAGTACTTTCCGTCGGGCGTTGTGCTTCCGGGGACAAGACCGAGTTTTACCGTGATGCGATCGATGAGATCCTGCGAGCCCTTAACATAGCAGGCGGTTCCGAGACAGACTGCGATGGCAACCTGACCCTTGGGGTTGAGGGCAAACTGCGAATAGAAAGTCGTGATTCCGTAAACTTCCTCGAGCGATGTGCCCATTTCATCCGCGATGATCTTCTGTACCTCGATCGGCAGGTATCCGTAGATCTCCTGTGCCTTCTGAAGTACCGGCATCATCGCGCCCTTTGTGCCGCGATACTGAGCGATAACGGCGCGCAGTTTTTCTTCCTGCTCTTTTGTACCGTTGAAAACAACCGTTGTCAGCTTTTTTTTCATAGCGTTTCCTCCATTGCGGTCATGCCGCGTTATTTTGATACGTCAGTCCAAAAAAGCCCGATCGGACACATTTTGGGGGATTGACGAAAATACCGTGAGTCTTTGATAGTTTTTTAACAATTGTCACGCATACTAACTTATTATATAACAAATTTCGGCAAATTTCAATAGGAATGACCGAAAAAACAGGCGGTTTTTGGGATTTTTTTCGTTGAAATGCTTTTTTTCACGGGAAAATTTTCTTTTCGGTTGAAAGAGACGGCAAAAAATGGTATAATGGAAACAGAAAAGTGTCCGTTTTATCTTTTGAAGAAATAATCCATTCGGACAGAGTGAGGTCAGCGCATGTTATCCCCTTCGTTTCTTGCAAGAATGAAACGCATCCTCGGCGACCGTTTCGAGGGCTACGAAGAGAGCTTTTCGCTTCCGCGAAAAAACGCTCTTCAGCTCAACCGAACCAAAGGAGACGTCTCTCTTCCCTTCCCGACCGAGCCGATTTCCTACTACGCCGACGGGCGGTATTTTTCGGCGGAAAAGCCGGGCAGTCACCCGCTCCATCATGCGGGCGCTTATTACATTCAGGAGCCGTCCGCCATGGCGCCCGTCGCCTCGCTTGCCGGAAGACTTCCGACCGACGCGCGCGTTTTGGACGTCTGCGCAAGCCCGGGCGGCAAAACAAGCCAGCTTGCGCGCCTTTTTTGCGATTCCCCGATGATCGTTTCAAACGAGATCGTTCCGAACCGCTGCAAAACACTGGTCGGCAACATCGAGCGGCTCGGATTCCGAAACGTCCTGTGCTTGAATTCCGACGCGGAATTTCTCGAAAAAAGCTTTCCCGAGGCTTTTTCGGTCGTTTTGTGCGACGCGCCCTGCTCGGGCGAGGGAATGTTTCGCAAAAGTGAGGACGCCGTCGAGATGTGGAGCGAAGAAAACGTCGCGCTCTGCGCCGCGCGCCAGCGGGACATTCTGTCGCACGTCAAAAACTGCGTCTGCCCCGGCGGCTATCTTCTCTATTCCACCTGCACCTACTCGCCCGAGGAAAACGAAGAAAACATTTCGGATTTTCTGGAAAAAAATCCCGATTTTTCGCTTTGCGCGCCGGGAAACTGCTTCGACGATGTTTCGCTTCCGGGCTACGCGCCCGCCTGTCGGAATTTTGATCCTTCTCTCGTGCGGCGGTTTTATCCCCACATAAGCGGGGGCGAGGGGCAGTTTTTCGCTCTTTTGCGCCGCGGCGGACTGCGGGAAGAAAAGTCAATAAACGTCAAAAGCCCGCTCCGCGCCCTCACCAAAGACGAAAGCAAGGCGGCGTGCGCCTTTTTAAAGGATACGTTAAGTCACGCGGAGCTTTCTCTTTTTGCAAGCGGCGAAAACATTTTGATCCTGCCCGACGGCATGTGCGCGCCCGCGCGGCATGTTTTTTCCTGCGGTGTAAAGCTCGGGGAATACAAGGCGGGGCGGATCGTGCCGCACCACCAATTTTTCTCGGCGTTCGGAAAAGATTTTCTTCGAAAAGCCGACTTTTCTTCCGATTCGGACGAAATAAAACGCTATCTTCACGGCGAAGGCTTTTCCTGTTCCCTCCCCGACGGATTTTGCGTCGTAACGGTCGACGGCATCGCGCTCGGCGGAGCAAAAATTGTGGACGGATATTTAAAAAACCACTACCCGAAGGGTCTGAGAATATAAAAATTGCGCCCCGACAAAAGTCGGGGCGCAGCCTTTTTTTGTTTCGCAAAGTAAACATTATCGTATGTTCCGATACATCGGACCGTATGCGCCGCAGGCGCGGTAATCCTGACCTTCGATGTCCATGCCGAAAGCATTCCACGAAGACGGGCGGAAAATATCCTGTTCGGGAACGTTGTGCATACAAACGGGAATGCGCAGGATTGAGCAAAGTGTGATGATGTCCGCGCCGATATGTCCGTAGCTGATCGCACCGTGATTGGCGCCCCAATGATTCATCACATCGTATGCGCTCGTAAACGCGCCCTTGCCCATAATACGCGGTGCAAACCAGGTACACGGCCAGGTGTAGTCGGTGCGCTTCCACAGAATGTCCGACACCTCGTCGGGAAGATTTACCGTCCATCCTTCGGCGATCTGCATAACCGGTCCGAGCCCCTTCACGAGATTCAGGCGAAGCATGGTGACAGGCATCTCGGCACGGGTTAAAAAGCGCGACGAAAATCCGCCGCCGCGGAAATAGCCTTTGTCTGCCGCACACCATTCGGTCGCGCGCAGGCACGCATCCATGTCCTTTTCGGTCATCTTCCAAAACGGCTTTATTACGCCGTTTCCGTTTTCGTTCTTTGCCTCGCCGCAGGCATCGAGACAAGCCGCGCCCGAATTGATCAGATGAATAAAACCGCCGGCGTCCTTTGCCTTGCCCTCAATGTCGTATCCCGCCGCGCGTTTTACCGCGTCGGCGCTCCAATAGGTGCGCACATCGGCAAAGATCTGTGCCGTTCCGGTGAGCAATTTGGAAAACAGCATGCAAACGCCGTTGAGCGTGTCGTTTTCGGTCGCCAGAATATACGGCTCGCGCGCGCCGTTCCAGTCAAAGGAGGAATTCAGCATAGCCTCGGGAAAATCGCAGTTGGGATAAAAATCGGTCCACTGGCGCTGACCCTGGAAGCCGCCCGCAATGGCATTGTGACCGACCGCCTCCTCCTCGCTGCCCGCGGGAAGATTTTGGTTTCCGTTGTAAAGATCCTTGATGATGCACATCATCTTGACGATGAATTCCCACGACTGCTTCTTCTTTTCGTCGCTCTCTTTTACAAAATCGGGGTTCTTGTCAAAGCCCTCGGGGCAATTTTTCTTGACCCATGCGAGCGCTTTTTCGTATTCGTTGTGGTCGTAAATTCCCTCGGTCATGCGGCGGATAATTTCCACCTCGTCAACCGACTCGACGCGCATTCCGAGATATTCTTCGAAAAACTCGGGGCTTACGATCGAACCCGCGATGCCCATCGTGACCGAACCGATCTGCAAATAGGATTTTCCGCGCATGGTCGCGGCAGCGACGGCGGCACGGGCAAAACGAAGGATCTTTTCGGCAACATCGTCCGGGATAGACGTGTCGTCGGCATTCTGCACATCGTGACCGTAAATGCCGAAAGCGGGAAGCCCTTTCTGCGCATGGGACGCCAAAACGCTTGCAAGATATACCGCGCCGGGGCGCTCGGTTCCGTTAAAGCCCCAAACGCCTTTTATCGTCATGGGATCCATGTCCATTGTTTCCGAGCCGTAGCACCAGCAGGGCGTCACGGTCAGCGTTATGTCAACGCCGGCTCTTTTGAATTTTTCGGCACAGGCGGCAGCCTCCGCAACGCGTCCGATGGTCGTGTCGGCGAGGATGACCTCACACGGTTCGCCGTTGGTGTAAAAAACGTTCCGGCGGATCAGCTCGGCGGCGCTGCGCGCCATGTTCATGGTCTGCTCCTCGAGCGACTCGCGAACCCTCAGCGGTCCGCGGCGGCCGTCGATCGTAGGACGGATGCCGATAACGGGATATGCGCCGATCAGTCTTGACTTTGCCATAGTGTTAAAACCTCCCGAGATTTTTTATAAATTTTGTGATCTCCGCACGGCGGGAATCCTCTTCATTTCTTATTATATACTTGATTTTCGCACAATTCTTGTGTTATAATAACGAAAAGTATAAGAATATTCCGATTTTGAGGAAAAAAGTATGGGATTTAACGAACTGAAGCAACACGGAACGGCGGATTTTCCGATCGAGCTTTATCGGCTCGACAAAAACAGCGCAAAATACGAAATGGTTCATCATTGGCACCGCGAGCTTGAAGCCATCCGCGTTCTGGAGGGCACGCTTTCGGTGACGGTCGGAAAAAACGAGCGGGAGCTGTGCTCGGGCGACGCGGTCTTGGTCGGGTGCGATACACTGCACGCTGCGCACCCGAAGAATTGCCGCTATCAGTGCGTTGTGTGGGATATCGGCGGGTTTATTCCGTCCCAGCCCGATTGCCGCGATTTTTTGAACGGGCTTTTGTCGGGTCAGCGCGTCCTTTTGCCCGATGCCGAGCGGGACGCGGAGGTCCTGCGGGACATTCATGCGCTTTTTGAGTCAATGGAGGCATTCGAGGAAAGCGCGGGTACGCGCTTTGACGTAATTTCCGCTCTTTATCGCCTTTACGGGACGCTCTATCGGAACAAAAAGACAAAAAAGACCGACCCGGCGCAGGCGGTCGACGAAAACACGGCGCGGCTGAAGAAGGCGCTTACTCTGATCCGTTCGTCCTATCATGAGGAGTTGACTCTCGCCCGAATGGCGCAGGCGTGCGACATGTCGCCGCAATATTTTTGCAGCTGTTTTCGCAGCATGACCAAGCGCAGTCCGATGGAATATCTCAATTATTACCGTCTCACGACGGCGGTCAAAATGCTCGTCAACACCGACGAATCCGTCACGCAGATCGCCTATGCCTGCGGCTTTAACGATCTGAGCTATTTTATCAAGCAATTCAAAAACGAAAAAGGCGTCTCTCCCGGAAAGTTTCGGAAACAGCGGACAAAGGATCGGGACGGAAGCATATAAAAAAGTACTGCGGCAAAGCGAGAAAACGCTTTGCCGCAGCCCCTTTTTCTTTCAGAAAGAATAAGAATCAGTCAAAATAAACGGGTTTTCCGGTTGCCGAGGAGGTGTAGATCGCTTCGAGTATCTGCGAAACGACAAATGCCTGCTCGGGAAGCACGACAGGATCGGTATCGTTCACGATCGCATTGATCCACTGGCGGGCGTCGACCTCACAGCAGTCGCTCGAATTTCCCGTGAAGAAATCAACGCCGGCGTTGGAGGTATTGACATATTCCTCGACCATGTGACCGTAGCGCACCTTGTTGATTACAAGCTTGTCGTCGAGGATCGAAAGTCCCTCACGGCTTCCGCACAGACGGCAGCTTGCCGCATCGTGCGCCTTGTCGTGGTTGAGCGCCCATGCGGTCTCGAGCAGAATGGTCGCGCCGTTTTTCATAAGGATGAAGGCGCAGGCAGACTCTTCGAGAGGCGTTGTGCTGACGCCGTTGTCGCCCCAAGCGTTTCCGTCCTCGGGATGTTCAAGCTTCTTGTGAGTCTTGCCGACGACCATCTTCGGCTCATAGTTGTTCATGAGATAAAGCGTAAGGTCGAGCGAGTGGGTCGCGATATCGAGAACGGGACCGCCGCCCTGTTCTTCCTCGTTGAGGAACACACCCCAGTTGGGCGTTCCGCGGCGGCGAACCGCGTAGCAGTTGGCATAATAGATCTCGCCGAGGTTTCCTTCTTCGATGTACTTCTTTGCGTGGATGGCTTCCGCCTGCGAGCGGCTCTGGTAGCCGATCGAAAGCTTCTTGCCCGATTCCTTTGCCGCTTCAACCATGCGCTTTGCGTCGGCGACTGTCTTTGCCATCGGCTTTTCGCACATGACATGCTTACCGGCGTGAAGCGCGTCGATGGAGATCTCGGCGTGTTCCTTGTTCGGCGTGCAGACGTGTACCACTTCGATGGAAGGATCCTTCAGAAGCTCTTTATAATCGGTATAAACCTTGGCGTCGGGCGTTCCGAACTTTTCCTTTGCTTTCTGCGCCTTTTCGGGGATAATATCGCAAAAAGCGACCATACGGACGTTTTCGATTTTCTTGAGCGAGGGCATGTGCTTGCCGTTGGCAATACCGCCGCAGCCGATGATGCCGACATTCACAATTCTTTCCATGATGATTCCTCCTTGATGTTATACCGACAAAGCCAAAACGTGCGAATTTGTCGGAATATTTCAAAATATGAACGAAAAATACGAACTTTTTCTTTTTTCATTATAGCATTCCGACAAAAGGTCTGCTATAATAATTCTATCGGAAAATATCGGAAATCTATTCTCTTGCATTTTATTTTCTCGGAGGAAGAAAAATGACGGACTATTTTTTGGAACCGGCGTCGCCCACTCTTTCCCATTTACAGATCGATCTCTTTCCCATTACGGTCCCGCCCGACGGACGCGGCACGCCCGCGCATATGCACCCGGCGGTCGAAATGCTGTATTTTGTTTCGGGCTCCTGTTTGATCCGCGCAGGGAACGAATACAAAGAGGCGCGCGCGGGTGATCTTGCGATTTTTCGCGGAAACACGGTCCATGCCGTTTCGCTCGCATCGGAGGATTCCTCTTTGTATCATGTTCTCATGATTCATCCATCGCTTGTATTTTCTGCTTTCTCGGGGCTGGACGCGCGTTATCCCATGAGTTTTCTTTCGGCGCACGACGGCAACACAACGGTGCTGTCCGCTCCCTTGCTTTGCGGCGAGACGAGGAACATTCTCGACGCCATGCTTCCGCTCAGCGTCGCACAACACGACAAGCACGATCTTTCATCGCTTCGCTATCCGCGTCTGCGCGCCAAAACGGCGGATCTTTTGACCTCGCTTTTGCAAAACGAGCTGCGCGGTGAGTTGCCCGATGCGAAAAAAGCGCTTCCCGACGAAGCGCTGGTCAAGCAGATTTACGAGAGCCTTCTCTACATCGACGACCACTTTGCCGAGGCGCTGAGTCCGCTCGACTGCGCCGAAAAACTGCACATGAGCTACAGCTATTACGCCAAGCGCTTTTCGCAGGTGACAGGGCGCTCCTTTAAGCAATATCTTTTCGACTGCCGCATGTCCCACGCCGAAAACATGCTGTTGGCAAGCGATCTTCCCGTCACCGAGATCGCCATTCGCTGCGGTTATTCGAGCGTTTCGCACTTCATTTCGGAGTTTCGCCGTTATAAGGGTGTCCCCCCGCTGCATTTCCGAAAAAACATGACCGACGGATAATTTTTTCTTAGTTTTCGAGCTTCCGAACTCTTCCTTTTTGTTTTTGTTCCGAAAGAACCGTTGGGAATGTTCGGAAAACGCGCCGCATTTTAGGCGATTTCGGCGTTTTTTTCTTCCGCCTTTTTCCTTTGACGGGAAGGGACGGAAGGGCTTCCTTTCATTACCGTTGCACGAAATTTCCCGCCGTTGTATAATCAAGGCATAGAAAGAAAGGAGGTTATCTTTATGAAAAAAATTCTTTCTATGCTTACGGCGGCAGCCGTGATCGCCGTACCGTTCGGAAGCTTCTCGGCTTTTGCCGAAGAAAAAAAGGATTGCGCCGCTTCGACGGGACTTGAAGCCGCACTGTCCGAAAAGCTTGAAAAAGCGCTTTCGGAGAAGTTCTCCTGCGACCTTAGCGGCTCGAACGCTTCGTGCAAAACGATAAAAAAACTTCTTACATCCAAAGGTGACGGTGCCGGTTGCAAGGAGCTTCTCCGTGATCTTCCGAACCGCCTCGGAAATTGCGAACCCCCCTCCGCGCCCGATGCGCCCGACGAAACCCCCGACGAAAAGCCGGACGAGACTCCGACCGTGTCGGGAACGCTTTCCGAAAAGGTGATCGCGCTCGTCAATTCTTATCGCTCGCAAAACGGCCTTTCCTCCGTCACCTACGATGCGACGCTTGCCAAGGCGGCAAATGTGCGGGCAAAAGAGCTGGTAAGCAGCTTTTCGCACACCCGTCCGAACGGAACGCGCTGTTTCACCGCCTTTGACGAAGCGGGTGTAAGCTACCGCGGCGCGGGCGAAAACATCGCGATGGGTCAGTCGAGCGCCGAAGCGGTCATGAGCGACTGGATGAAATCCGAAGGTCACCGCGAAAATATTCTGAACGCAAACTTCACAAAGATCGCCGTCGGCGTATACGAAGGCAGTGACGGTCGTCTTTACTGGGCGCAGGAATTTGCATATTGACGTTTTCTTCGGTTTTACACGGTAAGACAAAAAATTCAAAAAAACATCGGAAGCCATTCGGCTTCCGATGTTTTTTTATGATCGTCGGCGTTACTTTTCGCGCTTTTTTTCGGTCGTTTTTCTTATCACCGCCAAAACCGCCATGACGATCGGGAAAACAAGACCCGCCGCGACGCCGATACGAAGATCGTCGCCGCAGCTTCCCGCCACCATTCCGACAAAGGTCGGTCCCGCCGAACAGCCGAGGTCGCCCGCAAGGGCGAGAAAGGCAAACATCGCACTTCCGCCCTTCACCGACGCGGCGGCAAGGCTGAACGTGCCGGGCCACATGATCCCGACCGAAAAGCCGCAAAGTGCGATCCCGAAAAGCGAAAGAATCGGGTTTTGCGAAAAGGCGACAAGACAATATGCCGCAACGCACAAAAGGCTGCTGACCAAAAGCGCGGGTGCAAGCGGAAGCTTTTGACTGAACTTACCGTACAGCGCGCGCGACGTACCCATCAGCGTCGAAAAGACGGCGGGTCCCGCAAGATCTCCGTATACTTTCGGAATATCCAGCGCCTTTTCGACAAAGGTCGAGCTCCATTGGCTGATCCCCTGCTCGCACGCACCGGCGCAGATCATGAGAAGAACGATCAGCCAGAAAAGACGATTCTTCAAAAGCCCTCCGAGTGAGAGCTGTTCGCCGTCCGCCTCGGAAAGATCACACATCGGAACGCGCAGAAAATTCAGCGTGTTGAAAAGCGGTATCAGCGCCCACAAAAGCGAAAGGATCTTCCAGTTTTGTATGCCGAACGCACCGAAAAATACCGTGGAAAGCACAACGACCGCAACGCATCCCCAGCAGAAAAAGGAATGCAAAAGGCTCATCGTACCCTCTTTGTTGTCGCTCGGGCACGCCTCCACGATCGGGCTGACGACGACCTCCAAAAGCCCCGCGCCGATCGAATAGATCAAAACCGAAAGCAAAAGCCCCGTAAACGGGTCGGACAATATCTCGGGCAAAAAGGTCATGGTGCAAAGTCCCAGAGCCGTGAAGGCGTTTCCCCCCGCCGCCGAAGCGCGATAGCCGATCTTATCAACAAAAAACGCCGCCGCAAAATCGACAAACAATTGCAAAACAAAACAAACGGTAATCAGCGCCGTGATCTTATAAAGCGGGATTCCGTATTGCTGCTGAAAACGGGTAAACAAAAGCGGCACGTAGCAGCAGACGATCGCCTGTGAAACATAGCCGAGATAGCAGGCGCGCACCGTTTTGCGGTAGGGATTTTTCTTATGTAAAAGCTGTGCGGGGCTTTCCATACTGTTCAAAACTCCTTATTCTTCAAAAAATGTGTCGGCAAGCGGCAAAAGACGGTCTCCGATCCGTTTTGCAATCTCCGCCATACCTTCGTCCCCGGGGTGCGCGGCAACGCCCGCGTGCTCGAAAAGTCCGAGCGCCTTCATATCATCGCGGTTTCCGAGATCATAAAGCGAGATTACGCCGCCCGCGTATTTTTCTGCTGCCGTACGAATTTCGTTTTCGGTCCACGGACTGTACCAAAAGCTGTCGGTGATCAAAAGCTTTCTTCGAGAATTGTCGGAAACGTATCGGCAAAGATCGTCAAAGCCTTTTCCGAAATCATGTTCCGCCGCCGACTCGCGCGAAACGTTTTCCGCAAGGCGCAAAACCACGATGTCGGGGTCGAAAACCTCGATCTGCCGCATGGCGGTGTCATAGCGTTCAACATCCTCTTTCCAAAAATTCCGTTCCCAATTTGCCTCCTGCAAGATCATAAACGCCGCGTCGGGGTGCTTTTCGCGTATCTTTTTCATGAGCAGATGGCAGTAATCCTTTTCGGCGCACGAAGCCGCCATGCCCCAATCGCCGTGCCAGCCGATCGATTCGCTCGGCGCGTGGCGGGTGATGGAATTGCCGATAAAGCAGATCTTCACGCCGCCTTTTCCGGGGAAAAAGCTCACCTGCTGTGACTCGGTGACCTGATTTTTTGCCGATACGGTGTTATCCTCGATCGAAAGTCTCATGTTTCTTCCCTCCGTGCCGAAACCGATTCGGCATATTCTTTGAACTCTTTGTCATTCGTAACACTTCCGTCGCCCGAAACGGGAATTTTCTCTCCCATGATCGACGCGCGGGGCTTTGTCCACAGCTTGTAAAAATCCTTTGTCCGTGCCGCCGCCTCGCGCAGATCGCGAAGGGTTTGTCCGCGATATACCGTTTTTGTCGCATCGACGCCCGAACAGTCGATTCCGAGCGCGTTTCCGACATACAAGGCGCGGTAAAGGTGATATTTCTGCGTCACCAAAACGGCGCTTTCGCAGGCGAAAATGTGCTTTGCGCGGTAAAGCGTATCATAGGTCGAAAAGCCCGCGTGATCCATAAAAATCGCACGGTCGGGAACGCCCTTTCCCATCAGATAGCGTTTCATCGCGCCGACCTCGTCATAATCCTTCGTTCCGTGGTCGCCGCTGACCAAAATGCGCTCGGATTTTCCCTTGGAATAGAGAAGAAATCCCGCGTCCAGCCGCTCGGCAAGCATTTTCGACGGACTTCCGTCGGGGCGCAGACCCGCGCCGAAGATCAATATACAGTCGGCTTTTCCGACCGTCTCGGGCGAAAGGAGCTTTCCTTGCGAAAAGCCGTACATCACGGCGTTGGGAATCCCGACCGCGGCGCAAAGAAGCAATAGGACGGCAATCGCGACAAGGAGCCCTCTTCGAATCTTTTTCATACTTTTCTCCTTTTTCTTTTTCCTTTGCCCGCCTCATTCGCGGGTCAGCTTTTTGATCCAGTGATAGCGGTTGACGCGGATCGCCGCAGCGGCGCATTTGAAGATCTGATCCCCGTTTAAAAGCAAAACGATAAGATACGGCGGCAATTGCCACACGAACGCGGCGCAGAACGAAACGGGAAGAACGATCCCCCAAATGCTGATAAGGTCGTTGATAAAGACAAAGCGCGAATCTCCCCCGCCGCGGATAATACCCGTTATGACGGGCATTTCATAAGCCGTGCCGAAGCCCGTGACGCACAAAACCAAAATGAACTGCTCCGCCATTTTTTTGGTCGCGGGCGAAAGATCATACAGCGAAAGGATCGGAAAACGAAGGAAAAAAAGCAAAACGCTCGTCGTAAAGCCGATGGCGAGGAACATAAGCTGCAGGGTGTTGACATATCCTTTGAGCTTTTGCAGCTCCCCTTTTCCGATCGTCTTTCCGATGACAATGGAGGTCGCCGAAGCGGCGCCCACCGAAGCGACCTTTAACACCTGAAACAGAGTCGTCGCGACCGAATTTGCCGCGATGGCGGACTCGTTCATGTGCCCGAGAATAACCGTCTGGAGCGCGGTCGAAAGTCCGAACATACCCGCGACCACGACGAAATAGACGCATTTTTTGAAATAATCCGCAACCAAAACGCCGTCGGGACGAAGAATGTCCGAAGGGCGCACGCGCAGCTTTTTGTCAAAAAAGGCAACGTAGATCACCACCACCGCGAACTCCGCAATGCGCGAGACGAGCGTGCCGATCGCCGCGCCCCGAACGCCCAGCGCCGGCGCGCCGAAATGACCGCCGATCAGCGTATAGTTGATCGAACAGTTTATGATCAGAGCCATGAGCGACGTGTAAAACGAAATGCGCACCGTCTCGACCGATTTCAGTTCGGCAAGCAGAATATTCGTGACGGCGAAGATCGGGTAAGTATATTTTATGATTTCGATATATTTCACACCCTCGGCGATAATCGCCTCATGCGGGGTAAAAACGCGCACAAGGCTGTGCGGCATAACGCAGGCGAGCGCAAAAAGCAAAATTCCGAAGAAAAGTCCGAGATACAGTGCGCCCGCTCCGAGCGCCTTGATCGGCTTCGTTCTTTTCTGCCCCCAGTACTGACTGCCCATCACCACAAGCGTCTCGCCCGTGCCCATGATGATCTGCTGGAAGATAAACTGCAGCTGATTGACCGAAGCCACGCCCGAAAGCGAGGTCTCGTTGTAAGCGCCGACCATGATGTTGTCGGCAAGATTGACGCTCAAAACGATGACGTTTTGCAGTACGATAATGACGTAAAGGGAAAAGAAATTTTTAAAAAAGCTCTTGTCGCGGGTAAGTTCCATGTCCTGTTTTCCTTAGATTCGGTATATTCGGTGCGGTTTTGCCGTACAGCCGCTATTGTACGACAAAACCGAAGAAAAGTCAACCCGAAAATAAGCAAAAACAAAAAAGCCTTCCCGACAAGGGGAAGGCTTGCGTGTCCGCGCGGTGCGCGGCTCTTTTTCACTCAGTTTTTCCGTCGTCAAACGCCGCGTAAATCGTGCGGATCGACTCCTCGAAATCGTCGTTGTTGACGCCGATGATGATGGTAAGCTCGCTCGAACCCTGGTCGATCATGCGGATGTTGATGTTGGCAGCGGCAAGGGAGGAGAAGATTTTCGCCGCCGTACCGCGCATGTTCTTCATGCCGTGACCCGCGACGGCGACAAGGGCGATTCCCCGTTCCACATCGATCGAATCGGCATTCGTCTCTTCGAAAAGGTCGGAGATGATGTCTTTTTCAATGGCGGAAAAGGCGTTTTCCTCCAAAATAACCGACATGGTGTCAATGCCCGACGGGAGGTGTTCAAAGCAGAGCTTATACCGCTCCAAAACTTCCAAAACACGCCGTCCGAAGCCGACCTCTTCGTTCATGCGGTCTTTCTCGAGCGTGATGACCGAAAAGTTCTTCTTGCCCGCAATACCGGTGATGACATTGGGGTTTACGTCGTCGCTGCGGAAGGTGGAAACGTTCGAAACGATCATGGTTCCGCAGTCCTCAGGCTTGTTGGTGTTGCGGATATTGATCGGGATGCCGACCGATTTTACGGGGAAGATGGCTTCCTCGTGCAGCACGGTCGCGCCCATATACGAAAGCTCGCGCAGCTCGCGATAGGTGATAAGCTCGATCGGGCGGGGATTTTTCACGATGCGGGGATCGGCGGAAAGAAAACCCGACACGTCGGTCCAGTTTTCGTAAAGATCGGCGTGAACCGCTTTCGCCACGATCGCGCCCGTAATATCCGAGCCGCCGCGCGAGAAGGTCTTGATGGTGTCGTTGGTCGAAACACCGTAAAAGCCGGGAATGACGGCTCGTTCAATATTCTTCAGCCGTTCGGAAAGAACGGCGTCGGTGTGTTCTGCGTCGTATTTTCCGTTTTCGTCAAAGAAAATGACCTCGGCGGCGTCGATGAACTCGTATCCGAGATATTCCGCCAAAATTTTGCCGTTCAAATACTCGCCGCGGCTTGCCGCAAAGTCCTTGCCGACCTTGGCGCGCAGCGCCGATTTGATGTCGGCAAAATCGTCCTTCAGCGAAAGCGAAAGAGAGAGAGCCGCAATAATGTCGTTGTAGCGTTTTTCGATAATGCCGAATTCCTCATCGAAATTCTTTCCCGCCTTGGCAAGATCATAGCAGCGGTAAAGCATATCGGTGATCTTAATATCCTCGGAAAAACGCTTGCCGGGCGCCGAGGGAACGATATAGCGCCGATCGGGATCGGCGTCTATGATCTTTTTTACTTTTCGGAACTGGTTTTCGTCGGCAAGCGAGCTGCCTCCGAACTTTGCCACTTTGATTCCCATGATTCAAAACTCCTGTTTCGTGCCGTGTTGTTCGTCAATCGTATCACGAACAACAGTGTATCAAATTTTATGTGTTTTGTCAAGGGAAAATGCCCGATAAACGCAAAGAAGAGACGATAGGTCTTTACTTTTTCGAAAAAGCATGCTATAATAATACAGTTATTCTACTGTGGAGTTGTATACCTATGATCATTTTGGGAATCGACCCCGGGTATGCGATCGTAGGGTTCGGCGCCCTCGGGTATACCGACGGAAAATTTACGGTGCTCGATTACGGTGCAATCACAACGCCCGCCCGCACCAAAACCGAAACACGGCTTTCCGAGATCTACGACGGGATATGCGAGCTGTGCGACACCTATCGTCCCGACGCCTTGTCGATCGAGGAGCTGTTTTTCAACAGCAACGCGACGACCGCCGTCAATGTCTGTCAGGCACGCGGTGTTATGCTTCTTGCCGCCGCAAAGCGCGGCATTCCGATCTTTGAATACACTCCCTTGCAGATAAAGCAGGCGGTCACAGGCTACGGACGGGCGGAAAAGCATCAGATCATCGCCATGGTCACGACGCTTTTGTCGCTGAAAGCGCCTCCAAAGCCCGACGATACCGCCGACGCGCTCGCCGCCGCGATCTGTCACGCTTACTGCTCGTCGTCGGCGCTTTTTTCCCTTTCGTAAAATTTCGTAAAAAACGAAAAACGGAGTTTTCTTCACTATGTTTTACTACATCAACGGTCTCTTGACCCTTCTTCGTCCCGACTGCGCGGTGCTCGACTGCGGCGGCGTGGGCTATCTTCTCAACATCAGTTCGGCCACCTTCGGCAAGCTTTCCCGCACCCACACGATATCGACCGAGGGAAATGCCGACGGCGGAAAAGCGAAATTATACACGCATTTTTCGGTCAAGGAGGACGGACAGGAGCTGTACGGCTTTTTTGACGAAGAGGAACGGGACGTTTTCCGCCTTTTGATCGGCGTTTCGGGCATCGGTCCGAAGGGTGCGCTGTCGGTTCTTTCGACCCTTTCGCCGTCCGAGCTTGCCGCCGCCTGTGCCGCCGACGACGCGCGCGCCATCGCGCGGGCAAACGGTGTCGGTCTGAAAACGGCGCAGAAGGTCATTCTCGAGCTGAAGGACAAGCTGCAAAAAACCGCCTTTTCATCGGAGGACGAACCCCTTTCCGAAACGATCTCGGAAAGAGATTCGGCAGAGAGCGACGCGCTCGAAGCGCTTCTGGTCCTCGGATATACGAAAAACGAGGCGGCGCGCGCGGTCAAAGCGGCGGGCGCCGGTTCGACCGAAGAGCGCATACGCAAAGCGCTTACACTGCTTATGAAGCAATAACGAAAGGAGAACGGCTTTGATCAAAAGTACACGCAGTCCGGATTTTGAAGAAAACGACTTTGATTTCGAAAGTCGCATTCTCTCCTCCCGCGAGCTTACCGAGGACGGCGATACCGACGTTTCGCTCCGTCCGAAGACCCTTGCGGAATACATCGGTCAGGAGCGGGTCAAGGAAAAGCTTGCCATTTCGATGGAAGCCGCCAAAATGCGCGGCGAATGTCTTGACCATATTCTGCTGCACGGTCCGCCCGGACTCGGAAAGACCACCCTTTCGGCGATCATCGCGTCGGAAATGGGCGCGGGAATCCGCATAACGTCGGGTCCCGCCATCGAAAAGCAGGGCGATCTTGCCGCACTGCTCACCAATCTTAAGGAAAACGACGTTCTGTTCATCGACGAGATTCACCGTCTGCCCCGTCAGGTCGAGGAGATACTGTATCCCGCCATGGAGGATTTCAACCTCGACATCATCATGGGCAAGGGTCCTTCGGCACGCAGCATCCGCCTGCCGCTCCCGCATTTTACGCTCATCGGCGCGACGACCCGCGCGGGACAGCTGACCTCGCCCCTGCGCGACCGCTTCGGTCATCTTCTTCGTCTTGAGCTTTACAACGAAAACGAGCTTTCCGAGATCGTCACGCGCAGCGCGGGCATTCTCGAAATGCCCATCGAAAAGGACGGTGCGCTGGAAATTGCCCGCCGCAGCCGCGGAACGCCGCGTATCGCCAACCGTCTTCTCAAGCGCGTGCGCGATTACGCCATGGTCAAGGGCGACGGCGTTATCACCCGCGAAATGGCGGACGGCGCTTTGAAAATGCTCGAGATCGATTCGCTCGGTCTCGACGCGATCGACCGCCGCATGCTTACGGCGATCATAAATTTTTTCGGCGGAGGACCCGTCGGACTTGAAACGCTCTCGGCGACCATCGGCGAGGAAGCCGTCACGCTCGAGGACGTGTACGAGCCGTATCTTTTACAGCTCGGCTTTTTGAACCGCACCCCGCGCGGACGCTGTGCCACGGCGCGGGCATACGAACATCTCGGACTTCCCTACGGGGAAAGCGCGCATTCCGCACCGAGTCTTTTTGACAACAAATAACCTTTTAAAACGAAGATCCGTACAAAAAACGGGAAAGGAAATCGATCGAATGGCTGAAAAAAAATCCGCAAAGAAAAAAAGCAAAAATCTGCAAAGCGAGCTTTTGCCGCCGGCGCCCGTCGAAGATCAGGCCATAACCGATACACTGCGTATCAATTATATGCCCTATGCCATGAGCGTCATCATCTCCCGCGCCATTCCGGAGATCGACGGCTTTAAGCCCTCTCAGCGTAAACTTCTTTATTCCATGTATGAAATGGGATTGATGAAGGGCGCGCGTACAAAGTCCGCCAACGTCGTCGGTGCGACCATGCATTTAAATCCGCACGGTGACGCCGCCATCTACGAAACGCTCGTGCGCCTGACACGCGGAAACGATTCGCTTCTTCACCCCTTCATCGATTCCAAGGGCTCGTTCGGCAAGCGCTATTCGACCATGGCATATGCCGCGTCGCGTTACACCGAATGCAAGCTCGACGAATTCTGCGAGACGATCTTCGGCGGAATCGACAAGGATGCGGTGGATTTTGTCGACAACTACGACAGCACGACCAAAGAACCGACTCTTCTTCCGACGGCTTTCCCGAACATTTTGGTGTCGGCAAACCTCGGCATCGCGGTCGGCATGGCGACCAATATCTGTTCCTTCAATCTTGCCGAGATCTGCGACGCGACGATCGAGCTTATGAAAGATCCGAACGTCGATCTTACCGAGATCGTCAAAGCCCCCGACTTTTCGACGGGCGGACTTTTGCTCTACGATAAGGAACAGCTGCGCGGCATCTATGAGACGGGACGCGGCTCGTTCCGTGTTCGTGCGCGCCACACCTACGACCGCAAGGAAAACTGCATCGAGATCACGCAGATCCCCTACACAACGACCGTCGAGGCGATTATTGCCAAGATCACAAAATCTGTTAAAGAAGGAAAATTCAAGGAAATTTCCGATGTGCGCGACGAGACCGATCTTCAGGGCTTGAAGCTCACCATCGATTTAAAGCGCGGCGGCGACCCCGACAAGCTGATGAGCAAGCTTTTCCGTTCAACTCCGCTCGAGGATTCCTTCCCGTGCAATTTCAATGTGCTCATCGGCGGAAGCCCGAAAACCATCGGCGTGCGGGAGATCCTCTCCGAATGGATCGCATGGCGCACCGAATGCGTCAAGCGCGAGCTGTATTTCACCCTTTGCCGCCTGAAAGAAAAGCTTCATCTTCTCTACGGTCTGCGCGAGCTTTTGCTCGACATCGACAAGGCGATCCGCATCATCCGTGAGACGCAAAGCGAAAAGCAGGTCATCCCGAACCTCATGGCAGGCTTCGGTATCGACGAACTGCAGGCGGAATACATCGCCGAAATAAAACTGCGCAATTTGAACCGCGAATACATTTTGAAGCGCACCGCCGAAACCGAAGAGCTGGAAAAGAACATTGCCGATCTGGAGGATAAGCTCTCCTCCCCCAAAAAAATCCACACGGTCATTTCCCGCCAGCTTCTCGAGATCAAGAAAAAATACGGTGCTCCCCGCCGCACACAGCTGATTTTCCCCGAGGACGAACCCGTGAGCGGCGAACCCGAAAAAGAGGTCTATCCCGTAACGCTCGTCATGACGCACGAGGGATATTTCAAAAAAATGCTCCCGTCGAAAAACAGCACAGCCGACGACGGAAAGCTGAAGGACGGCGATTTTGTCGTTCTGAGGACCGACACCGACAGCGAATGCGAGCTTTTGTTCTTCAGCGACAAGTGTCAGGTCTATAAAGCCAAAGCGGACGATTTCGACACGGTAAAGCCGTCCGCGCTCGGCGATTTTGCCCCCGCAAAGCTGAACTTTGACGAAGGTGAAGGCTTGGTCTGCCTGATTCCCGCGCACGATTACAAGGGGCATATCGCCTTCTTCTTCGAAAACGGCAAGGCGGTCATGATTCCGATCTCGGCTTACGAGACCAAGACCAACCGCAAAAAGCTGACCGCCGCCTACGGCGACGACAGCCCGCTTGTCGGCGCGTTTTTCGTTCCCGAAAAGGAGAGTCGAAAACCGTCGCGCGAATTTATGCTGACCTCGACGCAGGGCAAAGCCGTGATCGTAAATTCCGACCAACTGGCAGTCAAGACGACGCGCTCGTCGGCGGGCGTTTTCGTATTCACTCTGAAAAAGGGCATCACGGTGCGCTCGGTCGAAGAATTTTTTGACGACGGCAGCGAAGAAATGAAGCGCTTCTCCAAATACCGCAAGGCAAAGCTTCCCAGCACGGGCAGTCTTTTGGAGGATTACGACATCAACGCACGTCAGGTAAAACTGGATTTTTAAATTACAAAAAGCGGGCGAAAAGCTTTTGCCCGAAGGAGATATTCTTTTGAAACGATATTCCTTGATTTTTGCCGATGAAACGGGAAACGAGCCGTCGGAGGATCCGAACGGACAGCGCGTTCCGAAGCTTTTTCCCGTAAAAGAGCTTCGCCCGACCGATCTCGTTTTTTCCTTCATTTTACTCTTCCTTTGTACGGCGTGCGGCGTGCTCGATTCCGTAAGCACGGTTTTTCTCGCCGCGCCGACCGCGGCGCTGTATGCCGCGTATTGCCTTCGCCGAAAAAGCTTTTCCCTGCTTTTCTCGGTGTGCGGCGCGCTTTCGTCACTGATCGTGACAATGAACGGCTACCGTGCGGTGGGCGCTTTATTTGCGGGGCTTCTGGCGTTTTGCCTTTTCGCCGCCGTATCGGTCGAAGACAAGCGCCGCGCCAAAACCTCGGCGGTTTCCCGATGTACGGTCGCTTTGTGGGGCTACGTCTTTCTTTTGTGTCTGATCTTTCGGCTGTTTCACCCCGAATTTGATTTTTCCGCCGCAATAAACGGCGCTTTTTCGCAGGTCGAAAAGGAGGCGCTGTCTCAGCTTTCGGCGCTTTATTCCACGCCGGGATTTTCCGACGCGCTGCTCGGCGCGCTCCCCGACAACGCCGTGACGCTCGAGTCGCTCTCGGACGCCGTGCGGTATACGGCCCTGCAGACCAAATATTTGTCCCCTGCTCTTCTCACGGTTCTGTTTTTGACTCTTTCTTATCTTACCGCGTCGCTGTTCAAGGGCTTCTGCAATCTTTTGAAGGTTCGCGAGCCTTTCGCGGGTGTTCCCTTTGAGATCACGCTTTCGTCGGTCTCGCTGTTCTGCTATTTTATCGTATCGCTCGGAATGCTTTTCGCGCGGGGGAACGCTTATCTTTACTGCCGCAATATCGCCTATATCCTCTCGCCCGGCTTCATGCTGTGCGGTGTGAAGCAGATCGGGGCATTTTTTGAAAGGCGCGGACTTTCCAAAGCGGCGCTCCGTGCAATCCAGACCGGCGGAACGGTTCTTGCCGTCCTGCTCGGCAACCTCGGGACGACAATCCTCATTCTTTTGGGAATGCTGTACACCTTAAACAACGAGGTTCGGCATCCGAACCGAAAATAAAAATTCAATCAAAAAAACAGTATGACTATCGGAAAGGAGAAGCGCGTTTTCATGAAGGATCTGTTGGAACAGCTCAAAGCCGTAACGTGGCGCAAAAGCATATTCTTTGCCATCGCCGTACTGGCGGTCTATACGCTGATCTGCGGTTTTTTCCGACCGGTTTTATGGGCGATCGGATGTGCCCTCATCCTTTTATACGGTGTCGCCGCCTTCTTTATCGTGCAGCGTGACCGCAAAACCGACGGGCTTTTGGCGGAGGGCAGCACCATTCTCGGCATAACGCTTGATTTCGTCATTCATTTCCGCATGCCCATCGCGATCCTCTCGGACGACGGAAAGCTGATCTGGTACAACAATGCCTTTCTCGCCGCCTCCGGCTCGGGACGCTCGCTGTACGGGAAAAATGCCGCGGAGGTCGTAAATTCCTCGCTGACCGTGGCGCGTCTTTCCCAGCTGAAAAGCGGTGCGACCTTTACGATGGCATTCCGCGAGATCGATTACGAGCTTTCGGGCTACAAGCTCAATTCGGGTGCCAAAAGCTTCTGCATGGTCGTGTTTGACGACATATCCCCCCTTCTCTCGGCTCGGCGTGAGCTTATGGAACAAAACGCCGTCGTCGCCTTCATTATGCTCGACAACATCGGCGACGCCGTGCAGTTCTCACAGGACAATTACCGCAGTGTGTCGGCAAAGGCGGCGGAGGCAATCTCCGAATGGGCAAAAAGCCTTTCGGGCCTTGTAAAGGAATACGAGCGCGACAAATATCTTTTGATCTTTGAGGAACGAAAGCTCGAGGAAGTCTTGAATGCCAAATTTGACATTCTCGATACCATCCGTGAGCTTGAGTCCGAAGAATCGGTCGTTCCGATCACGGCGTCGATCGGTATAACGACGGTCAAGGGCGGCTTCGGCGCAAAAGAGGCATCGGCACAGGCGGCGCTTGAGCTTGCACTTCAGCGCGGCGGCGATCAGGCGGTACTGCGCACCGAAGGCTCGACCGAGTATTACGGCGGAAAATCCAAAAGCGTACAGAAAAAGACCAAGGTCCGCTCCCGCGTTATGGCGGGCGAGCTTTCACATCTGATCGGACAAAGCGGAAACGTTCTGATCATGGGGCACAAGTGCAGCGATCACGACAGCATCGCCTCGTGCGTCGCCGTGGCGCGCATTGCAACCTATCTCGGAAAAGAAGCGAAGATTGTCATCAATCTGCATGACGCAAACTTAAAGCCGATCTTCAACCGCATGCGCGGACACACGTATTATCAGGATCTTTTCACCGATGCGCCGAGCGCACAGGATATGCTCCGTTCGGACACGCTGCTCATCATTTGCGACGTCAACAATCCCGAACTTTTCGAATCGCGCGAGATCTACGAAAACTGTGTAAACTATTGTATTCTCGACCATCACCGCAAAACGCAGGAGGAATATACCCTTCCGCCGAAGCTTGCCTATATTGAGCCGTCGGCTTCGTCGGCGTCCGAGCTTCTGACCGAGCTTGTCGAATGTCTTTTGCCGGTAGGAACGCTTACCAAGATCGAATCGGAACTGCTTCTGGCAGGTATCATTCTCGACACAAAGAATTTCCGCAAGAATACCGGCGTCAAGACCTTTTCCGCAGCGCTGTATCTGCGTTCGCTCGGCGCTGAGCCGGATGACGCGCAGGTTTATTTCCGAACCGACCTTACCGATTTTAAGCTCGAGACCAAACTGGAAAACAACTTTTATCTGTACCGCGATTCGATCGCGATCGCGCGGTGCGAAATCGCCGCCGAATCGGCAAGCCGTGCAAAGCTTGTATCGTCGCAATGCGCCGACCGTCTTTTGAACATTTCCGAGGTCGAAGCGAGCTTCGTTCTCGCGCCGATCGGTCGGGATATCAACATTTCCGCCCGTTCGAACGGAAGCTTGAATGTACAGTGGATCCTTGAGCAGCTGGGCGGCGGCGGTCATTTCGACGCGGCGGGCGCGCTTTTGCGCGACTGTTCGCTTGCGGAAGCGGAACAGGCATTAAAGGGCGCGATCGATAAGCGTCTTTCCGACAAAAAAGCGTAAGATGCGCAAAATACAAACGAAAAACCGAAATTCATATAACTATCGGAGGTACTCATCATGAAGGTATTATTGTTACAGGATGTTCGCGCACAAGGCAAAAAGGGCGATGTTGTCACCGTTTCGGACGGTTATGCCCGCAATTTTCTCTTTCCCCGCAAGCTTGCGGCGGAGCTTACGCCCGCGATCATGAACGAGATCAAAACCAAGGAAGAGGCAAAGCAGCACAAGCTTGCCGAGGAAAAGAAAACCGCACAGGAAAACGCCGTAAAGCTTCAGGGCATTACGGTCAAGATCTATGCAAGCTCGGGTGCGGACAGCCGTCTTTACGGCGCCATCACCGCAAAGGAAATTGCAGAGGAGCTGAAAAAGCAGTTTGATATCGACATCGACAAGCGCAAGATCGAGCTGGATTCCGCCATCAAGGCATACGGCACCTACACGCTGGAAGTAAAGCTTCATCCCGATGTAACCGGCAAGCTTTCGGTCGTTGTCGCCTCCAAGGACTGATAAAATGGTGCAGGAACTTCTGACAAACGATGTTGCGCGGCGGCTTCCCATGTCGGTCGAGGCGGAGCAATCGCTTTTGGGCGCGTTGCTGATCGACCCCGAACGTTTTAAGGATATCGCCAACATTGTCCGCTCGGACGACTTTTATCTCGAACAGAATGCGCACATTTTCGAAGCCATGCAGTCGCTTTTTCTGCAGAGCCGCAGTATCGATGTGGTAACGCTGCTCGACATATTGGTAAAATCCGGCGACTACGACGAGGCGGGCGGAAAAAGCTATATCATGCTGCTTGCCGACGCCGTTCCCTCCGCCGCCAACATTACCGATTATGCCAAGATCATCCGCGACAAGTCCATGCTTCGCAAGCTGATCCATGCCGCCGAGGAAATAAGCGAGATGGGATATGCCGCCGAGGGAGACGTGTCGAACATCATCGACAGCGCCGAGCAAAAGATCTTCAATATCGCCTCGGACGTCAACACCAAGGGCTTTTCGCATATTCGTGACATCATTGTACAGCATTATGCGCATCTTCAGGAGCTGATCACCGACAAAGAAGCGGCGATGGGTATCCCGACCTATTTCAGCGGAATCGATAAAATGCTCATCGGAATGGGTCCCGCCGACCTTATCGTCGTCGGAGCCCGCCCCGGTATGGGTAAAACGGCGTTTTGTCTGAATATTGCCGCCAACGTCGCGTGCAAACAGAAAAAAGCCGTCGCCATCTTCTCGCTCGAAATGTCGAACGAACAGATCGTTTCGCGTATGCTTTCGAGTGAAGCACTGATCGACAGCTACAAAATGCGTTCGGGCGAGCTGGAGGACAACGACTGGGCAAACCTTGCCCGCGCCGCCGCCGTCCTTTCCGAGACCGACATTTTGATCGACGACACGACAGGCATCACCGTCACCGGCATGAAGGCAAAGCTGCGCCGCGTGAAGAATCTGGGACTTGTCATCATCGACTATCTGCAGCTCATGCAGTCAGATACCAAAAACGACAACCGCGTTCAGGAGATCGGCGAAATATCGCGAAATTTAAAGCTTCTTGCCAAAGACTTAAAAGTTCCCGTCATCACCTGCGCCCAGCTGAACCGCGGCGTTGAGGGACGAACCGACAAGACACCGATGGCGTCCGATCTGCGCGACTCGGGCGCGATCGAGCAGGATGCCGATGTCATCCTGTTCCTCTATCGTGAGGATTATTACAAGGACGACCCCGCCAAGGAAAACGTGGCGCAGGTCATTATTGCCAAAAACCGTCACGGCGCGACCGGCAAAGCCGATCTCGGCTGGTACGGTCAGTATACAAAGTTTATTTCGGTGGATACGACGCATGGCGAAGGATAAAAACGCGATTTTTGCCTTTGAAGAAAAAGTAAAAAAGGCGATTCGGTCGCAGGGAATGATCTTAAAAAACGATCGGGTTTTGGCGGCGCTTTCGGGCGGCGCCGATTCGACCGCGCTGCTTTTGAGCCTTCTGTCGCTTTCAAAATCGCTTTCGTTCACACTTTTCGCCTGTCATGTGAACCACGGCATTCGCGAAAACGCCGATCGGGATGAGGATTTTTGTCGAGCGCTCTGCGAAAATTTCGGCGTTGCGTTTTTTGCCTGCCACACCGATGTGCCGACCCTATCCGCGGTGCGCGGAGAGAGCCTTGAAATGGTTGCGCGAAGCGAGCGCTATCGGCTTCTGAAGGAAACGGCGGGGCGGCTGAGCTGCCCCCGCATTGCCACGGCACACACCCTTTCGGACAACGCCGAAACGGTGCTTTTCAATTTGTGTACGGGCTGTTCCGCCGACGGTCTGTGCGGAATTCCGCCCGTGCGCGAAAATATCATACGCCCGCTCTATCTTGTTTCCCGCCCCGAAGTCGAAGAATATCTTGCGTCGCTGAAACAGAATTTTGTCACCGACGAAACAAATTTTGACGAGAACATACGGCGCAATTATCTCCGCCGCCGCGTGCTCCCGCTTTTAAAGGAGCTGAATCCGTCACTCGAGACGGCGCTTCGCCGCCTTTCGGACAGCGCTTTATGCGATCGGAAATATTTTGAAAAGCAACTGCCCTCCCCTGCGGAGAAATCGCTTTCGGCGAAAGATATCGCCGCTCTTCCGCCCTCACTTGCACAGCGGTACATCACGCGTCTTTGCCGCGAAAACAACCCCGAACGGCGCGTCACGGGTGCACAGATCGAAACGATCCTGCATGTTTTGCAAAAAGGCGAAGGTGCGGCAGATCTTGAAAATAAGCGTTTTGTTTTGCATGACGGAGCAATGCGTTTTGTGACGCGGGAAAAATTCCCCGCGCGGAATCGTTCGAAAGAAGACGCTTCCTTCCATATTCCGCTGAAAATCGGACAGAATAAAATCCGAGAAGATTTTGTTTTGGTTCTGAAGGAGCAGGACGGGATGCAGCCATCCGAAACACCGAAAGTGTTGAAAATTGAAAATAATGTTTACAAAATATATGAAAAAATATTCGTGCGATATGATATAATCGTAGCAAGTTTGTATGCGCGAAACCGCCAAAGCCGGGACCGGATCTGCATCGGCGGCATGAGCCGACTTTTGAAAAAAGTCTTTTCCGCTCAAGCCTTACCGATCGGCAAACGGGAAAGCGTTCCCGTAGTCTGCGACGAAAACGGCATTTTGTGCATTCCCTTTTTTTCGGAGCCGCGCGACGGCATGACCGTTTCCGACGGAGAAAAGGCGATCGAAATTGCCTTTTACGCGGCAATTGATTTCTTCAAGGAGTGATAAAATAGTTGATGAATAAAAATCTTCGGGTCATCCTGTTTTACGTCGTCATCATCATCGGTATGCTTGCCGTGACCTCTTTCATGATGGGCGGCGGCGACAAAAAACCGATCACCTACAGTGATGTTGTCGAGTATTTCGAAACCGAAAAGGTAAAGGATTTCGAGATCGATAACAGCAACCGCCTTACCATGACGATCCGTGCAGACGACGGCGGAAGTGACACCACTGTGGTATATGAACTGCGCAGTCTCGATATGTTCTATCAGGATCTCGGCGATCTTTACCGCGATCAGAGTGAAAAAGGCATTATCGAGCATTACGACTTTGAACCGCCGACACAGATCCCCGTTTGGGTATCTTTTTTGCCGTATATCCTGATCGTGATCTTTGTGATCATCATTTATTTTGTATCAGTCAATCAAGCGATGGGCGGAAAGGGCGGAAAGATAAACTCCTTCGGCAGAAGCCGCGCCCATTTGGTGGGAGACTCTAAAAACAAGGTGCGCTTCACCGACGTTGCGGGTGCGGATGAAGAGAAAGAGGAGCTGCAGGAGGTCGTTGAATTTTTAAAGAATCCCCGGCGCTTCAGCGAACTGGGTGCGAGAATTCCGCGCGGCGTACTGTTGGTCGGACCTCCCGGCACAGGCAAAACCTTGCTTGCCAAAGCCGTTGCGGGTGAAGCGGGCGTTCCCTTTTATTCCATTTCGGGTTCCGATTTTGTCGAAATGTATGTCGGTGTCGGTGCCTCACGCGTGCGCGACCTTTTTGAAAATGCCAAGAAAAATGCGCCCAGTATCATCTTCATCGACGAAATCGATGCAGTCGGACGTCACCGCGGCGCCGGTCTCGGCGGCGGACATGACGAGCGCGAACAGACGCTGAATCAGCTGCTCGTCGAAATGGACGGCTTCGGAAGCAACGAGGGCGTTATTGTCATCGCGGCGACCAACCGTCCCGATATTCTTGACCCCGCACTGCTGCGTCCCGGTCGTTTTGACCGTCAGGTCACGGTAAACTACCCCGATCTTCGCGGAAGAATCGATATTTTAAAGGTTCATGCCAGGGGCAAGCCGTTTGAAGAAACGGTCGACCTGGAAAAGATCGCTCAGACCACCGTTGGCTTTACCGGCGCCGATCTTGCCAATCTTTTGAACGAAGCGGCGCTGCATGCGGCGCGCAAACACAAAAAGCTCATCGGCATGAACGATATCGAGGAGGCCGCCCTCAAGATCATGGTCGGCACACAGAAAAAATCGAGAAAGTTCAAGCCCGATGAAAAGAAAAAGACCGCTTATCATGAAGCGGGTCACGCCATTATTGCTCATCTTTTACCGTCGGTCGATCCCGTTCGTCAAATCTCGATCATTCCGAGCGGACGCGCTCTCGGCTATACTCTGACCGTGCCGCTGGAGGATAAAGTCAGCGTTTACAAGAGGGGACTTACGGAGGAGATTACCATGATCCTCGGCGGCCGTGTGGCGGAAAAGGTCTTCTTTGACGACATTTCGGGCGGTGCGTCCAACGATATTCAGCGTGCGACCGAAATTGCCCGCAATATGGTAACGCGCTACGGCATGAGCGACCGTTTGGGTCCCATTGCCTTCGCCTCCGAGCGTTCGGACGACGAAATTTTCTTGGGACGTGATTTCAACAATACCAAGAATTATTCCGACGAGACCGCCGCTCTCATTGACAGCGAGATCAAATGCATTATCGACGAATGCTTCCGAAGTGCCGAGACGATTATTCGAGAGCATGAGGAAAAGGTTCGCGTGACCGCCGATTTTTTGGTAAAATACGAAACCATGGACGAGGATCAGTTCCGTTTCCTGATGGATACCGAACCCACCCCGACCATCGAAGAGATTGCCGTCATTGCCGAGAAAAAGAAAAAGCGCAGTGAGAGCGAAAACGACCGCAAACGCCGCGGGCAGACCTTTACGGTCAAGCCGTCGGGCGAGGAAAATCTTTCGTCGGATGATTCCGACGAAAACAACCCCGATTCCGTTGAAAAGGCTTCCGAAAGTGACGACAACGGTGAAGATAAGCGGGAAAGCGATAACGAATCGCAAAAACAAGAATAAGGTCGTAACGAAGCAACCCTCTCGAAAGCGAGAGGGTTGCTTTTTTACTTGAAAATTCGAAGCAATCGTGCTAAAATAGAAAAAAAGAGGATGTAAAAATTATGAATATTTCCGCACTGTTTTCTCTGTATATGCCTTTTTTTCTTTTCGTACTCGGCATGATTCTTGCCGCACTTTTGGCGTGGTTCGGAATCGAAGTACGGAAACGGGACAAATTCAACAAAAGCTTTTACCGTGCCGCAACCGTTCAAAAATACTCCGAAGTCGCAAACGATCTCGGAAAATACGGCGAATATCTCACTTCCGAGGTACTTTCCCGTTACCGGAAAGAAGGCGCAAAACTCTTGTTTAACGTGTATATTCCCACCGAAAACGGAAAAACCTCCGAGATCGACATATTGATGATCGGTTCGGACGGAATCGTCGTTTTTGAAAGCAAAAATTACAGCGGATGGATATTCGGAAACGAACACGCGCATTATTGGACGCAGTCTTTGAAAGCGGGGCGCGGGAGTGTCAAGGAGAATTTCTATAACCCGATTTTACAAAACGAAACGCACATCAAAAATTTGCGTGCGCTTTTACCCGAAAGCCTGCGCGACCGCATTCCGCTTTATTCCGTTGTTGTTTTTTCAAACCGCTGTGAATTAAAAAGAGTTACCGTTACCGACCCTGACACGCCGGTCATCCGCCGCTCGGCACTGAATGAAACGCTCCAAAAGCTCTTTTCACGCAATAAGCAAAAAGCAGAACCGCACGAAATCGATAAGCTGTACTCATTACTTTTGCCCTTTGCCAAGGTCGACGAAGAAGTAAAAAACAAACATGTCGCGAATATAAAAAGCTCCGTCTGTGTAAAAAAAGTAAAGAACACGCCCGAAGATTTTGAAAATGCGTCCGTCGCGGCGCAAGAATCTGTCAAAACAAAAATATGTCCGCGCTGCGGAATGCCTTTGGTCATGAGGGTGTCGCGCAGAGGTGAGAGACGCGGAGAAATATTTTTTGGCTGTTCCGCCTACCCGTATTGCCGTTACACGGAAACAAATTCCGTCGGAAACAATGACGTTTCTTCAACCTGAGCCCGTCCGCAGTGCTATTTATCGATCGATCGGCATATATCGTGAAAAAGAGAAAGGAGATTTTTATATGAAGTATTACACTCCCGAAGAATTCGATCCGAAGGTCTTTACGGCGATCGGAAAAGACTGGATGCTCGTTTCCGCTTTTGACGGAGGCAGAACCGACAAAACAATCGGTACGCTTACGGCAAGCTGGGGCGGAATGGGCGTTTTGTGGGGCAAAAACGCATTTTTCTGTTTTGTCCGCCCGCAGCGTTTCACAAAGGAATTTATCGACCGTTCCGACAAGATCAGCCTTTCCTTTTTCGATCCGTCAAAATATCGCGCGGCTCTGAACTACTGCGGAACGCATTCGGGACGCGGCGAGGACAAAATCCGAAATGCAAATCTTCATGCCGCGGTCCGCGACGGTGCCGTATATTTTGACGAAGCGCGCCTTACGATCGTCGGGCGAAAGCTGTTTGCTCAGCCGCTCAATGAGACTTCTTTCCTTGATTCGGCAATCGTGGATAAATTCTATCCCGCAAAGGATTTTCACACGATGTATGTTTGCGAAATTTCGGAAATTTCCGAAAAAACGGAATAAGCGGCAGACAAAGTATTTTCGGCTCAACCCGCGATTGCGCTTTGTTTTCTCATTTCTTTTCTTCGCTTTATTTCTTTCACAAGCAAGAGCCATAAGATCTGATTTATTCACAAATTCCCCTGTTTTTTCCGCGATTCCTGTGCTATAATGTGCTTTGGTTTTGCCCGAAAGCGCGCTTTTTGTCGCGTTTTGTGGTAAAAAAGGAAAACGGAAGTTTCTCTCAACAGAAAAACGGAAAGAAGGGTATCTTTTGAATCTTACAAAAGAAAATAAAGCGCTGTCCCCCGTGCTTTTGGTCGTTTTGTGTACCGTGACATACTTCGTCAGCTACATAACCCGTATCAATTACGGAGCCGTGCTTTTGGAAATGCAGAATGCGACAGGATTTTCCAACGAACAGCTGTCGCTTGCCGTGACGGGGCTTTCGATTTTTTACGGTGCGGGGCAATTGCTGAGCGGCTATCTCGGCGACCGTATCCGTCCGCGATTTTTGATCTCCGCAGGACTTTGCACAACGGCTCTTATGAATTTTCTTTTGCCGTTTTGCCCGAACATCCCCTGCATTACCGCCGCTTGGTGCGTAAACGGTTTGGCGCAAGCCATGATGTGGCCGCCGATCGTAAAGGTTCTGTCGGCTTCCTTGGATTCCGACGGCTATAAAAAAGCCTGCGTCAAGGTCTGCTACGGCAGTGCGCTCGGAACCGTCTCGGTCTATGCGTTCGCTCCCCTTCTGATCCATCTTGCCGGATGGAAATCCATGTTTTTTGTCTCGGCTTTTTCTGCCGCCGTTATGGCGTGTGTCGTTTTTATCAAAATGCCCGACGTGAAAAAAAGCACCGAGATCGCGGCGAAAAAAGCGTCCGCTCCCGCAGTATCGATTCGAAACGCGGCTTTGCCGATCGGGCTTCTGATCCTGATCATGCCTCCCATCATTTTACAGGGCGCCCTTCGCGACGGAGTTCAGACCTGGATGCCGACCTATGTAAAGAACGTATTTCATCTGGAATCGGGCATCGCGATTCTCACCTGCGTTTTAATGCCGATCTTCGGTCTTATCTGCAACGAATTTGCCGCCTTTGTCAACCGCAAATGGATCCGCAACGAGCTTTTGTGCGCTTGTTCCTTCTTCGGTGTCGCCATGGTCTCCGCGATCCTTCTTTCCTTCTTCCATGACGGAAATGTGATTGCGGCCGTACTGCTTGCGACCGTATTGACCGGCTGTATGCACGGCGTCAACGTCATTTTCACCTGCATGATCCCCCCGTATTTTGCTTCAAGCGGAAAGGTATCCTTCGTCTCGGGTCTTTTGAATTCGATGACGTATGTCGGAAGCGCACTTTCGGGCTACGGCTTTGCCGCTCTTTCGACGTCGTTCGGATGGTATTTCACCGTGTGGAGCTGGGCGGCGATCTGTGTTGCCGCCGTTGCGCTTTGCCTTATCGCGGCAAAGCCGTGGGGCAATTTTTCGAGAGTCGAAAAATGAAGTTGTTACCTATCGCAAAAGAAAGCACCGATCCAAGATCGGTGCTTTCTGTTTTTCATCTGTTATCAGAGCGCGTACTGCTTCTTGTACGCTTCGTACTGTTCTTCGAAATCGTGATTGTCGGTCTTCATTTCGCCGAGATACTTATGCACATCCAGCGCATTGTGTCCGGTAATTTCGATGAGACAGCCGGCGATGTTCGAGCAATGGTCGGACACACGCTCGAAATTCGTAAGCAGATCCGACAGCACAAAACCGTGCTCGATGGTGCATTCGTTTTTCTGAAGCCGCAAAACGTGATTGAGCTTGATTCGGTCGCGCAGATAATCGACTACCTGCTCGAGCGGCTCGACTTTTTGCGCCAACGCAAGATCATCGTGAAGATATGCGTCGCAGGCAAGCGTAAGGATCTGCTTCAACGCCGCCGACATAACCGAAATTTCCTTTTGCGCTTCTTCGGAAAAATTGATCTTTTTGTCTTTCAATTCCTCCGCCGATTCGAGAACATTCACCGCGTGGTCGGATATGCGCTCGAAATCGCCGATAATGTGGAGCAGCTTCGTGATCTCATGGCTGTCCGCTTCTGTAAGATCGCGCCCCGAAAGCTTGACAAGATACGTTCCGAGGGTGTCCTCGTAAACATCGCATTTTGCCTCCATTTCGCGTATCTTGTCGGCGGTTTTTTCATCATAATTCCGAATCATATCGAGCGACAGTTTCATCGCGTCGCACGAAAGCGTCGCCATGGTGTGCGCCACTTCGTCGGCGCAGGCGATAGCGACCGAAGGCGTATCCAAAAGACGGTCGTCGAGAAGATTGACATGTTCGTCCTTGTCCTTGTCCCGAACCGAGATTGTCGCAAGCTTTTCGAGTCCCTTGGTAAAGGGCGCGATCAGAGCGACCGACAAAAGCTTGAAGATCGTGTGAACGCCCGCAACGCCCCACATACCGATGGTATCGTTCAAAAATTCAAAATGCAGAACCGCGTCGAGCGCATAGAAGATGCTCAGCCAGAAAACAGCGCCGATGATGTTGAAGTAGAGATGAGCAAGCGCCGCGCGCTTTCCGTTCTTGTTCGCGCCGACCGACGAGATGAGCGCCGTGACGCAGGTGCCGATGTTCTGCCCCATGATGATCGGGATCGCCGCTCCGTACGTGATGGCACCGGTTGCCGTCAACGACTGTAAAATACCGACCGAAGCGGAGGACGACTGGACGATGGCGGTGAGGATAAGACCCGCCATAACGCCGAGAATGGGGTTATCAAACATGGTGAGGATCGAACGGAAGCTCTCGCTTTCTTTCAGCCCCGCAACCGAGCCGGACATCATATTCATGCCGACCATCAGAACGACAAAGCCGAGCAGTATCGCGCCGATATCCTTGCGTTTTCCGCGCTTGGAAAACATGATAAAGCAAATTCCGATGAGTGCCAAAAAGGGCATCCACGAATCGGGCTTTAACCATTCGACCGCCGAAAATTCTCCGCCGCCGACGCCCGAAAGACCTGTCAGCCACGAAGTGACCGCCGTTCCGACGTTTGCGCCCATAATAACGCCGATCGCCTGACGAAGCGTCATGGTACCCGAGTTTACAAAGCCGACCACCATAACCGTCGTCGCCGACGAGGACTGAATGATCGCCGTGACGCCGAGTCCCAAAAGAAAGCCTTTAAATGTATTGGAGGTCATGTTGCCGAGAATCAGCTTCAAACGGTTTCCGGCGCTCTTTTTCAAAGATTCGCCCATTACCTCCATGCCGTACAGAAACAGCGCGAGTCCGCAGACCAGCTGCAGCACGTCAAACAATGTCATACTTTGTCCTTCCCGAACGAAATTCCTTTTTCGTCCCTTCATTTCACACTCTTCGATTTTACACAATTTTATTATAACCGTGCTGTGTTAAATCAAAAATCGGCTCTGTGTTAAATCTGTGTTAAATCCCGTGTCGATTTCGGTCGACCGTGAGAATTTTTCGGTATTTTCGGCAGAACTTCTTGAAATGTACGTGCATTTGTGTTACAATAATAAAATACAATAGGAATATTGTGTGGGTCGGTATCTTCCCGCGCGCTCCGTATTTCAAATAAAAGGGAGCTTTAAGAGGATTTTTATGAAAATTTGCATTGTTCAGCCCGCTTATTCCGCCGATTACGCTCGGTCGGACGAATTTTTCGAAAAAACGCTGTCGTATCTCGACGCCTGCGACGAGAGCATGGATGTCGTCGTGTTTCCCGAGGATTCCGATCAGCCGTGCTATTGCGCATCCAAAGAGCAAAACGACGAAGCAGTCGCAAAATATAACCAGATCCTCTTGAGAAAAGCCTCCGAAACGGCAAAGCGATGTCACTGTATTTTGTTTATCAACGCGCGCCACGACGCGGGAAACGGTTTTCGCAATACGACCTACGCCTTTGACCGCGAAGGAAAGATCGCGGGCTTTTACGACAAACAGCATCTTGTGCCGTCGGAGAGCAGCGTTATGCACCTCGACGACGAATATTCCTTTTCGCCGACCTTTCCGACAATCGTGACGGTGGAGGGAATCCGTTTTGCATTTCTCACCTGCTACGATTTCTATTTTTACGAAAATTATGCGAATATCGCGCGCTTCCGTCCCGACGTCATTATCGGCTGTTCGCACCAGCGCAGCGATCCGCAGCATTATCTCGAGTGCATGAGCTCTTTTCTCGCCTACAACACCAACGCCTACGTTCTGCGCGCTTCGGTCAGCATGGGCGAGGACAGCGAGATCGGCGGCGGCAGTATGATCGTCGCGCCCGACGGAAAGATCCTTCTGAACATGAAGAGCCGCGTCGGCATGGAAACGCTTGAAGCGGATTTTACGAAAAAGTTTTACAAGCCCGCGGGCTTCGGCAATCCGCCCTCGTCGCATTTTGATTACTGCGAAAAAGGCCGCCGCCCGTATAAATACCGTCCCGCCGGTCCTTTCCTTGTACGAAACGACGAAAAGACCGCCTATCCCCGCTCCTCGTCGGTCGACGGATTTTACGGTGCCGCGCCGAAAAGCAGTCTTTATTCGATTGCCTGTGCCGTTGCGTCGGGCTGTGACGAGACGCTGCTCACGGTTTATTCGACGCGGGACGGAAAGGCGGTCCTTGCGCCCGACGAGGCGCTCGAAAACATTTCCGACGGACACGGAAAAATTCGGGAGTATACCCTTTCGGAGCTTTCCCTCTTTGATTTCGGCAAGGGCTTCGGAGAGGAATTTGCCCATCTTCCCATTGCAACGCTTGCGAACGTTTTTCAAAAATACACCTGTCACACGCTCTTCGCGCTCTTGCTGAAAACGCCCGACAAAGCGCTTATTGAAGAGATCGCACGTCTTGTTTTTCTGTACGACTGCGCAAAATACACCCTTCTTCTCGTCGAAGACGAAAAGACGCTCGCCCTTTTGAGGGGGGCCGCGCCTTCCCTCCCCCGCGCGCTGTACACAAGAGAGCTTTCCGAAAAGACGCTTTGCGCCGCCGAAGAATACGGCTGTGTGCGCATCGCCGCAGATCTTGATCGGTGGAGCGAGGAAAGTATAAAAGGAGCGCACAAGCGGGGGCTTTATGTCGAAGCCCTTTTGCGCGACGCGAGTGACAGCGAAGAAAAAGCGCAAAAGGCGCTTTCGCTCGGCGTTGACGTTGTCGCTTCCGAACGCTGCCGCACCGTCGCACGCGCCGTAAAGAACACGAAACACCTTATCGGAGGAAACACCGTATTATGAGTATAAAAGCAGCATTCGTCTCGCTCGGCTGTCCGAAAAATCAGCTCGACAGCGAGGTCATGATCTCAAAACTCGCCGAGTCGGGTATCGAGATTGTCGAAGAGGACATTCACGCCGACGTCGTAGTCGTCAACACCTGTGCCTTTATTCAAAGCGCCAAGGAGGAGGCAATCGAGAACATTCTCGACGTCGCGTGGCTCAAGAAAAACAAAAATCTTCGCGGCATCGTCGTTACGGGCTGTCTCGTTTCGCGCTACGGCGATGAAATATTAAAAGAGCTTCCCGAGGTCGACGCCATTTGCGGCGTCGGAAATTTGGACGACATTGTCGCCGCCGTCACCTACGCTTACGAAAACGGAAACAAAGAGGTCGAAAGCGACAAAAAGTTCCGTGCGATCTCCGCGCCCGAAGCTCAGCTTCTCGGCGGCGACCGCGCCGTATCCGACCCCTCCTATTCGGTCTATCTCAAAATTTCCGAGGGCTGCGACAACCGCTGCACCTACTGCGTCATCCCGTCGATACGCGGAAAATTCCGCTCACGTCCGATGGAGGACGTCGTTGCGGAGGCAAAGGAGCTGGTCGGTCTCGGCGCAAAGGAGATCATCCTGATCTCGCAGGACACGACGCGTTACGGAATCGATCTGTACGGGGAATTCCGTCTTGCGGCGCTTTTGCGTGAGCTTTGCAGGATCGACGGACTTCATTGGATCCGCCTTCTTTACTGCTATCCCGACGAGATCACCGACGAGCTGATCGACACGGTGGCAAGCGAAGAAAAGATCGTAAAATACATCGATATGCCCATTCAGCACATATCCGACAGCATATTAAAAGCGATGAACCGCAGAGGCGACGGCGCTCTGGTGCGCGATACCGTTTCGCGCCTGCGAAAGAAAATCCCCGATCTCATTCTGCGCACGACCGTTATCGTCGGTTTTCCGGGCGAGACGAAAGAAAACTTCGCCGAGCTTTGCGAATATTTGAAGGAAGCGAAATTCGACCGTTTGGGCGTTTTCACCTATTCGGCGGAAGAGGGCACGCCCGCCGCGCGCATCAAAGAGGGCAAAGTTCCCGAAAATACCAAGGAACATCGCATGGATGTCATTATGAAAAATCAAATGAGTATTCATGAGAAAAACAATCAAAAATTCGTCGGCAAGACCCTCGAGGTTTTGACCGAGGGCTACGACATTCCCTCGGGCGTACACGCCGGACGAAGCTACGCAGACGCGCCCGATATCGACGGAAAGGTCTTCTTCCCCGCTCCGCGCTCGCTTGAGGCGGGTCGCTTCGTAAAGGTGAAGATCACCGACGCCGTGGAATACGATCTTTTCGGAGAGCTTGTTTCCGAAGAGTAAGAAAAGGAGGCTTCATTATGAATCTGCCGAACAAACTGACAATTGCGCGGGTAATTTTGGTTCCCTTTTTCATGATCTTTATTATCCTGCCCGACATTTCTCCTCTTTCGCAGCTCACAAGCGATCTCATCGCCGCCATCCTTTTCGGCATTGCTTCGCTTACCGATATGCTCGACGGAAAAATCGCGCGAAAGTATAACCTGATCACCGATTTCGGAAAATTCATGGATCCGATCGCCGACAAGCTCATGACTTTCGGCGCGTTCTTTATGTTCATGGTCTCCGACGTTTACGCGCATTACCGTTTTGCCTTTGCTTTTGTCGTTTTTGTCGTTCTGGTGCGCGAATTTGCCGTGACCTCGCTTCGCCTTGTGGCGCAGACCTCGGGCGGAAAGGTCATTGCCGCCGGTATGTCGGGAAAGATCAAGACCGTTTCGCAGATCATTTTTATCCTCATCGTCCTTTTGGAAAAGCATGTCTTTTTCTTCTCGGATTTCTGTGCGCACTATATGCCCCTGTCGGTGCTTGCGTGCGCGGTGATGCTTTTCTTCACCGTTCTTTCGGGAATCGAATATTTCAAGGACAATCTCTCCTTTCTTGACCCCTCGAAATAAGCGACTCTTTTTTCTTCCACTTTCAATTATTTTATTCGGGAGTTTGTTATGTCTGTATTCAAAAACCTGATCTATGACCTCGACTCCATCAAGCGGCGCGACCCGGCGGCGCGGAGTCGATTGGAGGTTTTTTTACTGTATTCGGGCTTTCACGCCGTGATCCATTATCGGATCGCTCACTTTTTTCATAAACACCACATGAAATTCATCGCGCGGCTCATCTCGCAGAACGCCCGTTTTTTGACGGGCGTCGAGATCCACCCCGGCGCCAAGATCGGGCGCGGGCTTCTGATCGACCACGGCTCGGGCGTCGTTATCGGCGAGACCGCCGAGATCGGAAACGACTGTACCATTTATCAAGGTGTGACGCTGGGCGGCACGGGTAAAGACGTCGGAAAACGCCACCCCACCATCGGAAACAACGTGCTGATCGGTGCGGGCGCGAAAGTGCTCGGACCGTTTACCGTCGGAGACGACGCGAAGATTGCGGCGGGCGCGGTCGTTTTGGCTGCCGTTCCGCCGAATTCCACCGCCGTCGGCGTTCCCGCACGGATCATCTGCCGCAAGAAGCAGATCGACCCTGCCGAGGAACTGGATCAGGTACATATCCCCGATCCCGTTTCGCAGGAGCTTTGCCGACTGCACGGCGAGATTGAACTTTTGGAAAAGAAAATTGCCGAAATGTCCCGCAACGGTTCGTTTGAAAAGGCGGAGGATGCGGATCAAAACACGGCAAATAAAGAAAAGGACGAGGAAAAAAATGAAACTGTATAATTCGCTTACCCGTCAAAAGGAAGAATTTGTTCCGAAGGACCCGACGGAAGTCAAAATGTACACCTGCGGTCCGACCGTTTATCATTTTGCCCATATCGGAAATTTGCGTTCGTATATCATGGAGGACGTTCTCGAAAAATATCTGCGCTATGTCGGCTATCCCGTGAAGCGCGTGATGAACATCACCGACGTTGGTCATCTTTCGAGCGACGCCGACACGGGCGAGGACAAAATGTTAAAGGGCGCCAAGCGCGAACACAAGACCGTTATGGAGATTGCGCGCTTTTACACCGACGCCTTTTTCGAAGACTGCCGCAAGTTAAATATCAAGATTCCCGATGTGGTCGAACCCGCAACGCACTGCATCGACGAATTTATCCGCGTAATCGGCGTTCTTTTGGACAAAGGCTACGCCTACAGTGCCGGCGGAAACATTTATTTTGATACGTCCAAGCTCAAGGAATACTACGTATTCAACAATTTTGCCGAAGAAGATCTTCAGGACGGCGTGCGCGACGGTGTGGAACGCGACGACAACAAGCGCAACAAGGCGGATTTCGTTCTGTGGTTCACCAAAAGCAAATTTGAAGATCAGGAGCTGAAATGGGATTCCCCGTGGGGCGTCGGCTATCCCGGATGGCATATCGAATGCTCCTGCATTTCGATGAAGCACCTCGGCGAATATCTCGATATCCACTGCGGCGGGATCGACAACGCTTTTCCGCACCATACCAACGAGATCGCGCAGAGCGAGGCGTATCTCGGTCATCCGTGGTGTCATTATTGGTTCCATGTTCTGCACCTCAACACGCAGGGCGGAAAGATGAGCAAGTCGAAGGGCGAATTTCTGACCGTTTCACTTCTGGAAAGCAAAGGCTATTCCCCCGTCGTATACCGCTTCTTCTGCCTCTTGTCGCATTATCGCAAATCGCTTCTTTTCAGCTATGAAAACCTCGACAACGCGAAGGGCGCGTACGAAAAGCTTATCGCGCGCATCGCAAAGCTCGAAAAGGGCGGTGAAGTTGACAAAGAAGCTTTTGAAAAGCTGAAGAGCGGATTTTGTGAGGCGATGGACAACGATCTCAACACCTCTCTTGCCGTAACGTCGCTTTACGATGTGCTGAAAGCCGACACAAACGACGCGACCAAACGCGCGCTGATTGCCGATTTTGACCGCGTTTTGTCGCTCGATCTTTTGAAAAATGCCGACAAGCTGAGCGAAAAGACCGAGGAAGCCCCCGCCGAAAACGACGGATTTTCCGCGATGGTCGAAGAGGCTCTCGCCCGCCGTGCCGAGGCAAAGAAAGCAAAGAATTTTGCCGAGGCCGACCGCATCCGCGACGAGCTTGCGGCAAAGGGCGTCACCATCATCGATACGGCGCAGGGTGCGAAATGGAAGAAAGCGTAATGACCGCGGGTGCGGACGAAAAGGCAAGAGCGCTCGGTTACGGCATTTTGCAGCTGGCGTATATCGGTGACGCCGTAATGGAGCTGTATGTGCGCGAATATCTTTTGTCGCGCGGCAATTTCCCGACGGGAAAGCTTTCCAAAATGGCAAAGGCTTTTGTCAGCTGTGAGGCACAAAGCGACGCAGCGGCACGCATCGAAGCCGAATTTACCGAAGAGGAGGCGTCGGTTTTCCGCCGCGGACGCAACGCCAAAACCAAACACACGCCGTCGCACGGCGAGGTCATTCAATATAAACGGGCAACGGGACTGGAGGCGCTTTTCGGGTACCTCTATCTCACCTCCCGCGACGCGCGTGCGCGTGCGCTGTTCCGAAAGGCATTTGCGGATGAAGAGCGGGACGGACAAGACGAAAGCAAGTGCTCTCCGTCCGAAAAATTTTCCGAAAACCTCTCCGAAAAGCCATAGAAAACAAGAAACGGAAAAACGGGAGAAAAATAAAGAAAAGGAAAGCAGAGGAAGAAAAAATGAATCTTTCCGATAACAATAACAATACCGAAAAGGCAAAGAAAAAGAAGGATCGGGAAAAGCACGAAAAATTCGTGATACAGGATCTGTTTCTTTTGATCTTTTATCTCATCATATCCGCCATCGGCATTTCGCTTTGTCTCACCCGCGGCGAAAACGCGGGTATCGGACACATGGCGGGAATCGCGCTGTGTCTTTGCGGGATCGCGACGTTTAAGTTTTCGAAATACCGCGCTGCGCTCAAAGAGCACGCCGGCGAGATGATCTTCATCGTCGTTTTGTTCGGCGTTTCGCTGTTTACCCTGTTTGCACATTTACTGTAATGCGGACTTTGCTTCCCCGCTTGAGCCGAACAAAGGCACAAGCGGGGCTTTTTTCGGCTTGAGAGCCGCAAAAAACGTTCCCGAGCAAAGAGAACGGGCGAGAAAAAGGAAGAAAAAGCGCAAAAACGAGACATTTTATAGTATTTTTTTAAAAATGGGGTTGACAAACGAAAACTTTATGCTATAATAGTAAAGGTTCGGAAATTCGGGGCTTTTTTGTTCCCGTCTTTCCTCTTATCCGCCCCGCGCGGACAGGAAACAATCAAAACGGATGTTGACTACTTTATTCGGATTTGGAGGATCACGTTATGTCTACATTTATGGCAAAAGCCGAAACCATCGAGCGCAAGTGGTATGTGATCGATGCAGCCGGCAAGCCCCTCGGCAAGGTTGCCGTTCAGGCTGCCGATATTCTTCGCGGTAAGCACAGACCGGAGTTTACTCCCCACGTCGACTGCGGCGAATTCGTTATCATCATCAACGCAGCAAAGGCTGTTCTCACCGGCAAGAAATTGGAACAGAAGATGTATTACCATCATTCGGGCTACATCGCAGGTCTCAAGGCAGTTGACTACAAGACCTTGATGCACAACCGTCCCGAAATGGCAATGGAACTTGCGGTTAAGGGTATGCTCCCCCACAACACCATCGGCGATAAGAGCTTTACGAGACTTCACGTCTACGCCGGTGCGGAACACGATCATGCGGCTCAGAAGCCCGTCGTGCTTTAATTGAACAGGAAGGAGTAACATACTATGTATACAAGTGCAAAGCCTTATTTCTACGGCACAGGCAGAAGAAAAAGCTCGGTTGCCCGCGTTCGCATTATGCCCGGCACCGGTGCGATCACCATTAACGGCCGCGACATCGACGATTATTTCGGTCTCGGCACGCTGAAGCTCATCGTAAATCAGCCCTTCGAAACGACCGGTACCGCCGGCACGTTCGACCTCATCTGCACCGTTAAGGGCGGCGGCGTTTCCGGTCAGGCAGGCGCTATCCGTCACGGTCTTGCAAGAGCGCTTCTTCAGGCAGACCCCAACTACCGTCTCGTCCTCAAGAAGGCAGGCTTCCTCACCCGCGACCCTCGTATGAAGGAAAGAAAGAAGTACGGTCTGAAGGCCGCTCGTCGCGCACCTCAGTTCAGCAAGCGATAATTTCTCTTACAAAATGCTCAAAAGCCCTGAAAACACTACGTTTTCGGGGCTTTTTATTTTTGATACTTCTGTTTCTGTTTGAGGAAATTTGATGCTCTTTATCCCCTTTTTAATGGGTTAACCATAGGGGAAAACTTGTTTTTGGACCCATAATGGGTTAAAAAATAGGGGAAAAATTGCCTTCTTTCCTCGTTTGGGGAAGCCTGTGCAAAGATCAATTTTTAACTCTTAGTGCTTTTGTTTCGGTTTGAATCTCTTTGCCGTAGTTTATTCCCATATATTCCATATCATAAAGTTTAAGACCCAGTTGCCAGTCATGGTAGCTGGGTCTTTTTTTGTATCTGCTGATTCCATAGAACAAGCAAATGGAGGTTGTATGAAAAAAATCTTAGAAAAATTTCTCGGACCCTTATATTTTTGCCTTTCTCGTGTTCTACCCCTTGAGGGGATAAACCCTCTCAACTGCACCTTGACAATTAAATACACATTCAACAGGTACATTCCTGATCGGGGGCGAAGGCCCCAGCCGGATGAAGGTGCGCCACGAACTTCCTGCCCATAAGGGTTATCACGGAAAGCAAGGTTGGTAGCGATTCCGAACCATTCTGAAATATCCGCTTGCTGCGGATAAGGCGATGAAACGATTCAGGGACAATGATACTTCCCTATGGGGCTGGCGGAGTACCCGGCAGAGGTGAGATTCCTATGAGTTCGGTCAGCAGCCGAACGCCTGTTGATTTCCTTTTCTGCATTTTGGGTTCGAGGAAAAATGAAATGCAGCGACGAAAGCCCCAAAAGGTATTTTGAGGCTTTCGTGGATCAGAAATGATTCAAATAAAGAGAAAGGAGGAAAACCCCATGGAAAACTGTAAGGTGATCGCCATCACGAATCAGAAGGGCGGCGTCGGCAAGACGACGACCGCAGTCAATCTCGGCGTGGGACTTGCAAGCTCCGGCAAACGGGTCCTGCTGGTGGATGCTGATCCGCAGGGCAGCTTAACCGTGAGCCTCGGCATAAAGAACCCCGACGAGCTGGAGGTATCGCTGTCGTCCCTTATGCAGTCGGTCATTGATGATGAGCCGCTTGCGGAGGGTGCAATTATCCGGCACCAGGAAGGTGTGGATTTGCTTCCCTCAAACATTGAGCTCTCCGGTATGGAAACAGGTCTGTTCAATGTCATGAGCCGTGAGTATGTTCTGAAGAACGCCATCGACGGCATGAGAAAGAGCTACGACTACATTCTGATTGACTGTATGCCCTCTCTGGGCATGATGACGGTCAATGCGCTGGTTGCGGCAGACAGTGTGATTATCCCGTCTCAGCCGAATTTCCTGTCAACCAAAGGTCTTAACCTGCTTCTGCGCTCCATTTCAAAGATCAAGCGGCAGATCAATCCGAGACTGAAGATTGACGGCATTTTGCTGACGATGGTGGATAACCGCACCAACAACGCCAAGGCGATTATTTCCTCGCTTCGTTCCACCGTGGGAGAAAACATCCGCGTGTTCCGTTCCGAGATTCCCTTTTCGGTAAGAGCTGCGGAGTGCAGTCTTTCCGGAGAAAGCATCTTCTCCCACGACAGGAACGGCAAGGTCGCAGCGGCGTATGGGCTGCTCACGAAGGAGGTGACAGAGATTGAAGAGCGTGCAAAAAATCGATCTGGGCCTGACCGGGTACGATGAGCTTTTCATGAATGAC
>URJL01000013.1 GCA_900548115.1 uncultured Eubacteriales bacterium | reverse complement strand
AAATCAACCTCTCAATCAATTCATGCGTTATTTGGGAGTAACCGTGCGCCAGTTGATTGTAATTCCGTAAATAAAGTATTTTCGTTTTGAATTTTCACTTTGAAAATCCATCACGAACAATCTCTTGTTATCCAACCACTCAATCGTTTCCGGCGGAACAGAACCGGTGTATACATTGCCTTTTCCGCCTTTTAATTTTTTGGAAGCAGGTAAAACAGAGACATGATAAATCCATCCTGTAGTTGCTCCTCCATTGCTTTCATAGATATACGCTATGTATTTCCCATCGGGAGAAGTTTCGGATTGAATAATATTGATCGGAACAGTCGACAAATGTACACACAGTGCGTATGTACATATGAGCAATGAAACAATCGCGGTGAAAATTATTATGCGGCTCATTATTTTTTTAACATTATTTTGCATTTATACCACCACCATACTATAGGAGAGATTCAATAATAACCGTTTCAAGAAAAGCGAACATTTACTTAACAATCAGATTATTACGAAAAACTTTCGCCAACTTAACTCAGGCAACATATTGCGACAATTTTTAGCGTTTCTTCCCTATCGCTGTCGTTTCCTTAATTGTATCGTATTTTTATCGCCAAATGGTGAATATTCGGTAAACTCGTGTCATATTCTCTAAAATCCAACAAAACATCCTTTGCTTTTTTGTTAATTTGAACAAAAAAATATTTTGCCGTTCCCGCATCGGTTTTTTAAAAAACCGTTTCGGATATGCAAGCATAAAATATGCACGCATGAGTATGCAGCATTCCGTATAAACAAAATCAGCGAAGCACGGCGTGTTTCGCTGATTTTGAACTTTATTTTTATCCTATCGGAAAACACAAAAACAACCGAACTTATCTCTTCAAATCGCTTGTTTTGACATAGTAATAGACCAATGCTTCGGTCGTAACGGCACTGTCGCCCGGACCGTCCGGATCGGGGACATATTCGTGCGCCCCGAACACCAAATAATCCTCGCTCACATAACCCGCATATCGAAGCCCTTGTTCAAGGCAATCCACACGGATTATTGTATCGTTTTTTCTGTCATAAAAAAGCGGGGCGTCGTGAGACCACCCGTCCCACACAATGTATTCGTCGGTACAGCCTACCGAATCAATAGAATTTGTACTTTGCAGAATCGGGTATGAATCCTTTCCGTCAAAATATATAATGCCGTCTTTGTCGATATCGCGGTTGCTTTGCCCGACTGCAATATTTTTTGACGAGATCAAATTAAAATACTTCGATCCCAGTCTTACGACATTCGGATTATTCCTGTTTTTCAGTATATATTCGTCGTTCTCATCGTCATACGACAACCAAGAAAGCCCTTTATAGGTCATGGGGTTCGTCGCTCTTTTTCGGTCGATCGAATCCAAGGTATTCTCCGCAATATCGTAATCATACAGATTCATGACGGCTTTTCCGTTTTCTTTTCCCTCAATGTCATCAAAATATACATGATCCCCGTCCAAAACAATATTATCGAAATTCCATGAATTATAGCCGTTCTCATCACGCGAATAGGTAAAGAATCGAGTGTTCTCCCCTTTTCGGATGTCATAGCAATTCAACGAAACTTTCATCCAGTTGGCATTTTCATCCTCTTGCCAAATAATGTATTCGTCATTCAAGGCCGCAATCGACATTTGATTCGGTTCGTCGTATGTAAAAATTTCTTCTTCCGTGCCGTTTGTCATATCATACCGAAAAACACGGTTTACTTTTTCCGCATCAATTAAATGAAAATATAAATAGTTTTTATAAACCTTGGAAAGTAAAAGGCTTTCGTATTCTTTTTTATATTCGACATCCTTGCGGACAAAATGTGCGTCTTTGTAATAATCGGAAAAATCGGCGCTTTCGCGATACAAATACAAGTCGTACTCCTCTTTCCATTCATATCCGCCCGCATAATCGGAAACGATCGCACTTTTCTTTTCGATTTTCACGGGATTTGTTTTTTCAAATACCCGAATATCCATCACGCTCTCGCTTTGATTTCGACAGGAAGAAAAACACCCTAAATAGAACATAGATCCGATACAAATCAAGGCAATTTTTCGTTTTTTATTCAACAGGCTCATACAGGCTCCTTACAGAATAGGGTTGCGCATACGGTACGCCGAGCAAGCAGCGGAACCGTATGCGCACTTACATCGTCACCATAACGTATTTTGTTTACGAAATTATGCCAAGTCCCAAGGAAAACTTGTACATTCTCGTTAAGTCCGTATCGGCGGTAGCCGATATCGAACCGCTCCAAGACACCGCGTCCGACTTAGCCGGATCTCGGTAATGAACTCGGGAAACGCTCTGCGCCTCCGTATCCCACGCAACACGATAGGCAACGATCCAATGACCGATATCTTCATTCGGATATCCGGGCAGTTTTGACCCGTTACTGTCATTTCCTTTGGATATTCCCGCAATCAATACCGGCTCTCTTGCTTCGGAAATATTGTATCTTAATTTTTGCGATAATTCTGATTCCGTATATGTTCCGAAATATGCGTTATAAGGTCGAAAATCATGATCCAACAATGTGTTTAGATAAACCGCCGCAGGATAATAGTTCCAATCTTCGGCTTGCGACTGAGAACCGGCAAACCACGCCAACGAATCATTTTTATTATAGGCCTCGCCCGCAATTTCCTGTTGTGTTTTATTGATTCCATGATATTTTAACACACTTTGCATAGCGGCATATCCGCAATAATACCCTCGTTCTTGCGGGTACTGGAAAAGTCCCGATAACGTAGGGTAAACGGTGGCGCGGTCGAGAGAATCTTTCGACCACGAAGCGCTTTTGAAAAGAAAATCGTTATATGATTTTTCATTACATTCCTTTCGCGACACTTTCGTGCACGAATACAAGCGGAACGAATATTTCGGTTTGTTTTTTACAATCTCGTTCGTCACCCGTCGAGATCATAAGCGCTCTTGTTTTGCATTGTTTTGAAAAATACATACCTCCTCTGCCTTTATTGTACTATAATTCATGTCAACAATCAATATGCAAAATTCATGAAATAATAAAGAGGATTTGGTTAATACAACCTATGTTATGAACAAATTACTTCATTATTTTTTATTAACAATGACGTATAATATGAAAAATCATTAAATAAGAATAATTCTCTCTTAAATTTGGATCGCACAGAAAAATGCATAATTCGCAAAAAAGTTTCCAAAACGACCAATTCAGCGTGCGAAAAAACTTTCACTCACCGAATTTGTGTTCTTTGAAAAAAACCGGCGGGGAACCCCCGCCGGCGAAAACACTTAATGATGTGAAAAACAATAAACAGAGAAAGTGGCAACATCCTTTTTCCTTGCGTCCCGCTGCAGCTTCAATGCAGTGTAAAGCGGTGCAAAAGACAAGGAAACCCAAGAATTCTATTAATCACAAAATTTTATCTTCCTTCACAGCGCTCGTGGTTTTGTCCACACGGACTGCGGCGAATGCCTTTTTTTGATTATACATACATGAGTAAATAATGTCTATAATGGTAATTTGTCCTTGAATCAAAGGAAAATCCATATCCAAATATTTATTTGAATCTCTTGCGGTAGTGCAAATATTTATGTCTGAAATTTCAGCCAAAGGAGATTGTAAATAGTCACATAATGTAATGACGGTCACACCGTTTTGTTTTGCTATTTTTGCCGTTTCTATAATTGATTTCGTACGACCGGAAGAGGATATCACAAAAAGGACATCCGACTTCCTCATAACAGAAGCCTTCATTTTCGATATTATGACATCGGTATCGAACGAACAGTTTAATTTCAATCGAAACATTTTTGTATAGGCATAAAGCGCCGTGACAGCTGACGTTCCCAATCCTACAAAATACACAAAATCGGCTTTGCTGAGATAACGAATAATCTGTCCTATCTGTTCGTCTTTGAGCGCATAAAGACAATTGGCAACAACACTTGCCGAAAAGTCGCACACTTTGCCGCTGATGACTCGAAAAGAAAACTCCTCCTGATTTTCCATGCTGTAATTTTCAAGCTTCAGCCCAAGCTTTTGCTGCTTTTTCATTTCAAGCAAAATTATGCGTTTAAAATCCTTTATGCCGGAAACGCCTAATTCTTTAAAAAATCTGCATACGGTCGCATAACTTGTATCGGTTTTTTCGGCAAGACTTTCTATTGTGAACCGGTCCGCATTTTCCATATCGGACAAAATGCAGTCGGCAATTCGCGACTGCTTTTTCTTCTTTTTGTTTGTTTTCAACGCACAAAGCCGCACAACAACAAACGAATCGTTTTCCACGGAATAATCGCCTCCTGCTTCTATTATAGCCAAAATGATATAAAATGTCAATAATGTATCAATTAAGATCAAATTTTTCCGAGCATGATATTTAAATATATCACAAATGTCGTGTATAATAGATATATCCCATTCAGGAGAGGAGCGGATATAAATGGTTAATTTAACCGACGGAATTTTAAAAAACTGCTATGAAAAATGCATAACCGTTTTTGAACGCGTAATCGATTGCAACATGCATATCAAAGCTTATGTGGGGGAGCATGAAAACGGATTTGCCGAAAGTGAATTCGCCGGAAAATATTTAGATTGCTGCGTTAATTTTTATAAGCATACAAAAAGCGAGATCCTTTTGGATCATGCTAAGAATTTGGTAAACGGCATTTTGGAGAATCAACACAGCAACGGTTATTTGGGCGGGTATGCAAAAGAAAACGAATGGATCACATTTTCCGTATGGAATCAAGCTTTTACGGTTTACGGATTGCTTTCGTATTACAAAATGACTCGAGACGACCGTGTGCTGGAATGTGCGGAAAAATGTGTAAGAAACATTGCCGAGCATTACATGAACGAAGAGGACGACATATTGGACTCAATAAACGCCGGAACGGAGCATATTTCCATTCTCATAACGCTTCCCGAATTATATACCCTTACCGGCAACAAGCTGTACCTTGACTTTTTTGAGTACATAATGAATCGTCTTAAAAACTCGACAAACAACTTTTTCGAATTTGATACGATACTGAACCTGAGAAGCAAAAAGGGCATAGAAAATTTTATGCCGCTAATTGCCATGGTAATGTATTACGAAATCAAAGGCGACGCAGCGGCTCTGCGGGGTGCGAAAAAATACTGGAACGAATTGGAAGCAACACAAATTCGCAGACCCGGAAACGGAACAATAGGTGAACATTGGACAGCGGGAGGAAACGCGGCACAGTTTTTGGGCAAGGAAATAAACCCGAACGAAACGTGCGTTTCAGTCGGATGGGGTGAATTCAGTGCCGTTCTTTTTAAGCAAACCAAAGAAGCAAAATACCTCGATGCATTGGAAAAGGTATTATATAACCATTTGATCGGTTCAATGAACGATGACGGTTCGGATTTTGCATACTATCAGCCGAATTACGGAAAAAGAATCACAAGAACAAGTGAAAATGCTTATAAATGTTGCCGCTATCGCGGATTTAATGCATTCAGCAAGTTGCCCGATATCCTTTTTTATGAGGATGACGAAGACATTGTTCCGATGGTATACACAGCATCCGAATATGCAAACGACGGGATAAAAATTGCGGAAGAGACAAATTATCCGTTTGACGACCGCATCACGTTTAAAATAAGCGGAAATACCGATAAGCATTTTAAGCTTCGTATTCCTTGCCGCTGTCCAAAATATACGCTGACCGTAAACGGCACCGTGACGGACGCGCGCGAATGCGACGGATATATCGCTCTTAAAATAAAAGACGGAGATGTTATATCGTTGAAATTAAACACAACCGTAAGCAGAGACAGAGTGGTCATTCAAGACAAGAATTACGTCGGCTATTCTTACGGCTGCATCGTTCTCGTAGCGGACTCCAATGTTTGCAGCGATATATACGGAGCAAAAAACACCGAGGCAGACTTAACAAGAAATTTTGCAACGGAGTATAATATCGAATTTTGCGCCGACGATTTTTGTCTCGTCGATTATGCGTCCGCCGGAAAAAAGCATGAAACGGATGAAATATGCGAATGGATATCCGCAGGCGGTGACGATAAGGAAGCTTAAGAATAAACAAGAAAAGGAAAGAGAACATTTGATTTTTTCAAATGTTCTCTTTCCTTTTTCGAAAATCTTTTTTCCAAATCCATATTTTCGTCCGTAACATTAAGATTTACAGATAATTTTTACTTCGCTCAGCCGCTTTGAAAAAGTGACCGCATATCCCTTCGCGAATTAATTTACAAAATTTGAGGACATAAAAAAGACCGGCGGGAAATCCCCGCCGGCGAAAACACTTAATGATGTGAAAAACAATAAACAGAGAAAGCGGCGATTAGCCGAGCTTTGCACCGTTAACCTTAACACCGGGACCCATCGTGGATGCCAACGCGCAGGTCTTGACATACTGACCCTTTGCGGCAGCAGGCTTTGCCTTGATGATAGCGCCCATGATGGCATTGAAGTTTTCGGTCAGCTTTTCGGGACCGAAGGAAGCCTTACCGATCGCGCAGTGGATAATGTTCTGCTTGTCGAGACGGTACTCGATCTTACCGGCTTTTGCTTCTTTTACTGCCTTGGCAACGTCCATCGTAACGGTACCTGCCTTCGGGTTCGGCATGAGTCCCTTAGGACCGAGAACCTTACCGAGACGTCCGATAACACCCATCATATCGGGCGTTGCGATGATAACGTCGTAATCAAACCAGTTTTCGTTCTGAATCTTGGCTACAAGATCCTCTGCTCCGACGAAATCGGAACCGGCCTCTTCCGCTTCCTTTGCGTGATCGCCCTTGGCAAAAACGAGGGTGCGGGTGGTCTTACCGGTACCGTGCGGGAGGACGATAGCGCCTCTTACCTGCTGATCGGCATGACGGGAGTCAACGCCGAGCCTAACGTGAAGCTCAACGGTCTCATCAAACTTTGCGGAAGCGGTCTTGCAAACCAATTCCAGTGCTTCGTTTACATCATAGAGCTTGGATTTGTCGATCAGTTTCTGACCTTCCAAATACTTCTTACCTTTTTTCATTTCTTAGCCCCTCCTATCAGTCCGCAACGGTGACGCCCATGCTGCGTGCCGTACCGGCGATCATTCTCATAGCCGATTCAACCGAAGCTGCGTTAAGGTCGGGCATCTTCTGTTCCGCGATCTTCTGAAGCTGTTCCTTGGTGATGGACGCAACCTTGGTCTTGTTGGGTTCACCGGAACCGCTCTCAATGCCGACAGCCTTCTTGATCAGAACGGCTGCGGGAGGAGTCTTGGTGATGAAGGTGAAGGATCTGTCCGCATAGATCGTGATTACGACCGGGATGATCAGACCCATATCGCCTTTGGTCTTTTCATTGAATTCCTTGCAGAAGCCGGCGATATTTACGCCGTGCTGACCGAGAGCCGGACCTACGGGAGGAGCGGGAAGAGCCTTTCCTCCGGGTATCTGCAGTTTTACATAGGCAACGATTTTCTTTGCCATTTCTAACACCTCCGAATGTGGTAAAATAATTTTTCGGGAACGTTTTGTTCCCTCCCACAGCATAAAGCACGCTTTATGCCGGAAAAACGAAATGTGTTTCGCTTTTTATCGGTTCATTAAGGTTTCTTATATAAGGGTTACCTTAAATCCAACAGGGGTTCAAGGACCGTTCAGTCCTTGAGGGCCTCCACGTCCTTGACGGCAATATCCACGGTGGATTCTTTACCGCCGAACAGGATGGACGCCTTGATTCTGCGCTTGTCGCTGTCGATTTCCTTCACGGTAACAATGGAACCGGCAAAGGGACCGGCAATGACATATACGCTCTCGCCGACCGTGAACTTGATATCGGCGGGACGCAGATCCACACCCAGTGCCTCGACCTCCTCATCGGAAAGCGGCACCGGTCTTGAGCCGGGACCTACAAAGCCGGTAACGCCGGTGATGTTGCGGACAACATGCCAGCTGTCGTCGTTCATGATCATCTTGACAAGAACGTAGCTCGGGAACAGCTTGTGTGTTTCGGTACGCGGGCCTTTTTTCGGTTTTTCGTTTCCGTCGTCGTCGTATTCGACGACAAGCTGATCCTCGACATAATCGTCGTAGACTTCTCCGTCGTTGACTACGGTCTCGGTCGGAATGCGCGTTTCGAATATCAGATCCTGAAGACCGCGGTTTTCCACGATCTTGGCGATATTCGCCGCAACCTTATTTTCATAGCCGGAATACGTATGCAGGACAAACCACTCCGCTTTGGCTTCGTGTGACATAATACCTCTCCTTGCAAAATGAATTCGGTTGTCTCAGTGAGTGAGCGAGCGAAGCCAGTCAAACAAAAGACCGAATCCCGAATCGACAAGGAAAATACACAGGCTGATGATGATTACGGCAACGATGACCATAATCGTCTTCTTTACGGTATCATTGAGCGCGGGCCACGAGACCTTCTTGAATTCACTTTTGTAATCGCGGAAGAACTTCTTGACCTTTTCGCCGAAGGAAACCTTTACTTTTTCGTCTGCCATATCAAATAACCTCCCTTTGTTGTAAGTAAGACACGCTTACTTGGATTCCTTGTGAAGGGTATGCTTGCGGCAGAAGCGGCAGTACTTGTTGAGCTCGAGACGATCGGGATCGTTCTTCTTGTTCTTGGTACTGTCATAATTTCTTTGTTTGCATTCGCTGCAAACGAGTGTGATTTTTACTCTCATTTCTAAAGCACCTCCCGGTAAATTTTAAGTGTTTTACCTCCCTCGTTTGACAAGTGTCGTTCGGTTTTGCCTAAAAATGGGCAAAACAAAAAAACACCTTCAGAAGAGGTGTTTTCAGTATAGCACGGTTTTTTCGTTTTGTCAAGGGTTTTTGCTTGTTTTGCAAACTTTTTCGGCAAACTTTTTAAAAACATAGCCAAAATGCGAAAAATTCAGGAGAGACAGTGCTCCCGATAGACCTTCCCTGTCTCGACATCCTTCCAAAGAAGGGTCGTGCCGTCAAAGGTCATATAGCTGTGCGGCGAATTCTCCTTGGGGATCGACACCGAACCGGGATTCAGGTGCAGATAGCCTTCGCTCTCGTCGCAAAGCGGAACGTGCGTGTGACCGTTTAGCAAAATGCAGCCGAGCTTTGCGATATCGGAGCGGATCTTGTGTCCGTGCGTCAGATAAAACGTGTGACCTTCGGCATACAAAAGCGCGTTTTCGGCATCGACGGGAAAGTCAAGAACCATGCCGTCGACATCGCTCTCACAGTTGCCCTTTACGCACAAAATCTTTCCGCAAAGCGGATTCAGAAGAGCAATGACCTCCTTCGGCGCATAGTCGCACGGAAGATCGTTGCGCGGCCCGTGATAAAGAATGTCGCCGAGAAGGATCAGCTTCTCCGCGCCCTCTTCATGAAAGCGCTCGATCAGCTTCTTTGCATAATAGCCCGAGCCGTGTATATCGGAAGCAATCATCCAATTCATAAGTACCTCTCCGTCAGACCCCCGCGATTTCCTTGGCAATGTCGGTATATGCCATCGCGCCGCGGGAATACTTGTCGTAATAAATCGCCGGCATTCCGTAACTCGGTGCTTCGCTCAGACGAACGTTGCGCGGAACGGGAACGCGGAAGATCTTTCCTTTGAAATGCTTCTTTATCTGCTCCAAAACCTGAAGCGACAAATTGAGCCGTCCGTCAAACATCGTGATGATAACGCCCGAAAGCTCAAGCACGGGATTGTAAAGGCGCTTGACCTGCGCGATGGTCACGGTCAGCTGCGAAAGTCCCTCCAGCGCAAAATACTCGCACTGCATAGGTACGATCACCCCATCGCCCGCACAAAGACTGTTGATGGTCAAAAGACCGAGAGACGGCGGACAGTCAATGAAAACAAAATCGTAATCGTCCTTTACTTCGGCAAGTGCGTCTCGCAGAAAAAATTCACGTTTTTCTTTGTCGACAAGCTCAAGCTCGGCGCCGGCAAGGGCGATGGTGGCAGGCAAAATATCGAGTTTTTTGAATTTGGTCTTTTTGATCACGTTTTTGGCGGGAACGCCGTTCACGATCACATCATAAGCGGATTTGGACACCGACTTTTTGCTGACGCCCACTCCGCTGGTGGCATTTCCCTGAGGATCCATATCGACAAGCAGGGTTTTCTTGCCCAAAGACCCGATGGCTGCGGCTATATTGACAGCCGATGTGGTTTTTCCCACGCCGCCTTTTTGATTGGCAAACGCATAAACAATTGCCAAAGCGTACACCCTCCCCCGAACATTTTGCGCACCTGCGTTTTGACACGTGCACATAGTATTATAGCAAAGACAAAACCAAAAGTCAAATACTTTATTTGCTTTTTTGCGTTTTTTTCGACAAAAAATTTGAAAACCGCGTACGGACCGCCGTTTTGTGCGTTTTTTTCGAATCGATTCGCAGAATACATTGCGCTGCAAGCCTTTTTTCGAAGAAAAAACACTTCGGTTTCACATATCCGTCAGATCGGCGTGCTACGGTATGGTGGGATAATAAGGAGGAAATTCCTTTACAAAAGCGTTTTTTCTCTTTCTCTCCTCCCCCTTTTCTGCCGCGATTTTTGCCGATTTTACCGCAAAATCGTACTAAACTTGACAAAACCCGTAAAAAATGTTATACTGTGCCCGTTGTGTGACAACGCAGAAACATTTTTCGAAGAAAGGAGCGGCACATTATGAATCAACCGCAAAAATCCGAAAACACCCCCAGGCCTTGGAATATTCCCGATCGAAAGCCCTCCTATTCGGAACAAATCTTGCGCACCGACAGAAAGATAGCAAAAACGAAAAGCTCCGAAAAAAAATGTGCGGCGCGCCGTCTTTCCCGCAAAATGCGCCGCGACATGATGAAGCAATACCGCCGCGGCATTGTCACCGAAGAGGATCTTCACCGCTGCGGGATCGACTGCAACGGCTTCGACTTTCAATATTCGCAGTTCCGTCTCGGCGGGCTTTCCCGAATTGAGAGCTGGTACAATGCCGCATTTCTCTACGCGCTGCACCGCTTCGATCAGTCCGAAAAGCACGTTCCGCGCGAACTGAAAAACACCTTTTCCCATCCGAAAGGGTGGTATCGCGATTCGTTTTTCACCTGGCGCAACAATTTCTGGTCGCATACGCTCGCGCTTTTACAGCGAATACCGAAGATGCAGCTTGCGGTCCGCGATTATTTTGCGGCGCTTCCCGAAAAGCTTCGTCAGGGGCATCATCACCGCACGGTGCGCATGGACAACTCGTTCCGCGTTTTTGTCAATTTCTGCCGCAGCCTCAAGAGTGCGGGCAAGATCCTGCTGCCGATATGCTGTGCCGGTCTTTTCGGTTTCTTCGCTTACAAACAGCTCGATTACAATATTGCGCTCGACGTTTTTGTCAACGGTGAACCCATCGGCGCGGTCTCGAGCGGCGATGTTTTGGTAAACGCACAGCACATGCTCGAAAAAAATCTTTCGGACTCCGCCGGCGATACCTTCCGTTTTTCCGACGACATCACCTATCATTTTTCACACGAAAAATCCCCCTCTTATCTCAGCGAATCGGACGTGTATTCGGCGCTTTACGCTGCAGCAAAGCAGCACATCCGCCCCGGCTACGGGCTTTATGTCGACGGGGCTTTGATCGTTGCGTCGGAAAATCAGGGAGCACTCGAAAAAGCGGTCGAGGACATCAAGGAGTATTACAAGACCCGCACTGCGTTTTATGCGCAGGGCGAGGATATTCAGGTGCGCTACGCAAACGATATTTCGATCATCCCGAAGGATTTCCCCATCGAATCGCTGGCGGATGAAACGACGGTACGCAAGACCTTGGGACTGGCGCCGATCACCGATCGTCCCAATCCGAAGGACGCGATCTATACCCTCTATTACGACACGATAAAAAGCCGCGCGGCAGGTACGCTTGCGGCTCTTTCGAAGAACAGCCTTACGGGCATCGCCGCCTTCCGCAACCTTTCCGAGGAAACAGGTGTAAACCCGTCAACTTCGGTTGCCGGCGCGGGAACACAGGTCGATGTAACGTTGGATTATGTCATCACGCGCCGCGAGCTTGTTTACGAGCCGTACGCTTACGATACCGAATACGTCGACAGCGAGGACTACCGTCAGGGGCTTCGTCACGTCGCCGTCGAGGGCAAAGACGGCTATCGCCGCGCGACCTATGAGGTCTCGTATCAGGGCGGCGTCGAGATCGGCCGCACGCTTACGGACGAAGAAATTCTCACCCCCGCGCAAAACTGCGTCATCTGCGTCGGCACGCGGATTCCGACCGAAGAAGAGCTTGCCACCATGGCGACCGGGACCTTCATTATGCCGTATAATAACTATCTCTCGTCGAGCTACGGCCTGCGGACCATATCCGATCTCGGTACGCGCGACTTCCATCCCGCCTGGGATATTCCCGGTCCGTACGGATCCGATATTGCTGCCGCCGACGGCGGTGTCGTCACCTCGGTCGGTTACACCTCCGGCTACGGTCTGCATGTGATTGTCGATCATGAAAACGGCTACGAAACGCTGTATGCCCATCTGAGCAAAGCGACGGTAAGCGAAGGCGACCGTGTAGCGCAGGGCGACACCATCGCCAAGATGGGCTCCTCCGGGCGCGTCACCGGCGTACACGTTCATTTTGAGATCCGAAAAGACGGCGTGACCGTCGACCCCGCGACCTTCCTCGGCGAAGTGGAGGAAAAATATTAAAGAGAAATACCGCACGACGGAAAATCCGTCGTGCGGTATTTTTTGTGCGACCGCGGGTCGTTTAAGCTGTTTTAAAAATCGTCGTATCGCCGTACGATCTCATTCGCAAAAAGTCGGACATTAAGAACACCTTAACCGAAAAGACATTATACAGCCGATTTTTAAAGGTATAATCTGCCACGGTCATGCCATTCACGGGAATCAAGCTCGCATCCAAAAGACAGCCGTTCTCATCATAAACCGCAACGACCGCAACCGCCTCCGAAGCGTTCGCCGTAAAGGACACCTCGACAAGACCGTACCTTGTCAACGAGGTCACTTCTTTTCCGTTTTGCTTCAACAGAACATCCGACAAAGCATTGTCGCCAAGCGGTCGGGGATAAACCGTTGCACTGTTAAACGGTTCGTTCGATTGTTGAACCGCGATCTGTTGAAACTCATGCAGATATCCCTCGTAATAGATATTCGAAAGTGCGGAGCATCCGAAAAACGCTCGCTCGTTCACTTTTTTAAGACTTGCGGGAATCGTTACGGTCGAAAGAGCTTCGCACCCCGCAAAAGCACAAGTATCGATGATCTGTGCTCCTTCCGCCATGGAGGCATCTTCGAGCGCGATACAACCGTAAAAGGCGTAGGATCCGATCGAGCCGGCTACCTGAACGGAAACAAGATTTTTGCAGTCGCGAAAAGCCTGAACGCCGACCGCACCGCCGACGTCTGCGGAAACAAGCTCCGAACAGCCGTTAAATGCGTGTGAGGCGACCCCCGCTTTTGTGCTGACCGATTTCAACTTTGAACAACCGTTAAACGCATACGTATGGATTGCCGTAACACTGTCGGGTATTTTGATTTCGGAAAGCTTCGTACAATAGGAGAACGCATACGAGCCGATCTTTTGAACACCATCGGGAATCGTATAACTCCGAATCGCTCCCGGCGCCGCACAAAGCGCTGTTTTGTCCTTATCGTAAAGGACGCCGTATGTATCGGCGCTGAACTTCGTGTTTTCCGAGTCGACCGAAATGGTTTGAAGCGAATAACATGCCGCAAAAGCCGACGAACCCACAAAGGTCACGCTTTTCGGGAGTTGGACCGTGCGCAGATTCGTGCAGGCAAAAAATGCAAAAGGCTGGATTTTTTCAAGGCTTTCGGGAAAATGAATTTGAGAAACGGAAGCACATTCGGCAGCGGCAAACTCACGTATCTCGGTCACGCTCTCCGGAATCGTTACAGAGCCGACGATCGCGTTGGGCAAGCAGACCAGTATGGTTTTCTCTTTATCGTAGAGAAATCCCTGTTCGTCCGAAGAAAACTTTGCGTTGTTTTCGTCGACAAAAATCGAATACAGTCCGGAACAGCCGTTGAAGGTTTGGGCAGAAAGCTGTTTTACGCTCTCAGGAATATTGATGCTGACCAAAGCGCTGCACCTGCCGAAAGCCCCGTCTTGCAGGTATTCGACTCCGTTTTGAATAACAACATCGGAAAGGTTCGTACAGCCCTCGAAGGTTGCGCGATAAAGCCATTTCACCGTTCCGGGGATCGTGACCGACCTAAGTTCGGTATGATTTGCAAACGCCCTCTCGGCAATACTGCCCACAGGAAGATCCTCAATGGTCTCCGGAATGACAACGTAAGAAGCGCTGCCGGCGCATCCGGTGATCCTCACGCTTTTTCCCATTATGATTTCGTACGAAAGATCGCCGTATGTTTCCGCCGCAGCGGAAAACGCAAACAGAAACAGAAACATCGCGACAGCGATACAGGTAAAAATGCAGGCAGAAAGTACATTTCTTTTGCGATTCATCATTTTTTCTCCTTCATACTGTGATTGGGTACTGTTTCGTCTCTTCTTGTTCAAAGTATATCATTTTTCATGGAAATCGTCAAGACTTTTATTATAATTTTACAATATATATCCGATTTATTGCTTTTGCTTCGATATTATGTTTCCTGCGGCGACTATATACAACAGAATCAAAAAATCCGCCTTTCGGCGGATTTTTTCTGAGCTTTTTACTTTATTACGGTGATGGTATGCGTGACGGTCTTTTCCTCCCCCGCTTCCAGAGAAAGAATGCCGGGGCGTTTGCGGATATCGTAATCGGAATCGATAAAATCGGGCATGCCGTTCCACGGTTCGATGCAGATATACGGGGCGTCGACATTATGGGTCGTCCACAAAAGAAGGTGGGTACTGTCGGGAAAATCGACCCGCAGGATGCGCGAGCCGTCGTTTGCCGAAAGGGTCACGCCGTGGGAATGGAAGCGCGAAAATACGAGCGCGTCGACCGCGTAGTCACGGTAGCGCAGCGGGAGCGTGTCCTCCCCTTTCAGAACGGGGTAAGTCTCGTGATCGACCAGCGTTCCGCGCACGAAATGTGCGTCGAGCGTCTCCTTTTTGTCAAAGGTGAGCGCATACTGCTCGATCCCCTCGGGGCAAAGGTACGCTTCGTGTGCGCCGACCGAATAATACATCTCGGTTTTGCCCGTGTTTTTGGTAATATATTCGACGACAAGGCTGTCGTCGTGCAGGGTAAAGCGCACACGGAATTCGAAGGAAAACGGATAGATCTTCCGCGTTTCTTCTGTATCCTTCAAAAGGAACGTCGCGCTCTCCTTTTCGATTTTTTCCGCCTCGAAATCCGAAAGCTTTGCAAAGCCGTGCTTCGGCATTTCGTACTCTTTGCCCTCGAAGACAAATTTGTCGTCGCGCAGTCCGCCGCACACGGGGAACAAAACCGGCGCCGAACCGTTCCAAATCGAGGTGTCGCGGAAAATAAATTCTTTTCCCTCCGCGTTTTTCAGACTGCAAAGCTCGGCTCCGTGCCTTAATATCTTTGCCGTCAAAAGTCCGTTGGATAAGGAATACTCGGTCATAATGCTGAAATTCTCCTTTTGTTATATAGTCAAAGATGAGATCACATACAGAATTTTTTCCAGCTTCCGCGCAAAAAGCGCACAACGAAGAAGGAAAGGCGGCAGATCCAGTCGATGATCATTCCGTACCAGACGCCGAGTGCGCCGAGGTGATATTGCGTGTGCAGAAAATAACTGATGCCCACGCGGCAGACAAGCATGGAGGTGACCGAAACGATCATGGTAAATTTTACATCGTTTGCCGCCCGCAAAAAGTTCGGAACGGTGAAGGCAAGCGGCCAGACCAGCATGCCGATGCCGTTATGCATGGTGACGAGTGTTTGGGTAAGTGCCGCCGTGTCGCCGTCGAGATGGTACCACGAAAGGATGGGCGTAATAAAAACGATGGTCGAGGCATAGAAGAAAAAGCCGACAAAGTACTCGATGGCGAGAAGCTTTTTCGCATAATATTTCACGCCGTCAAAATCGTGCGCGCCGACGCATTGCCCGATGATCGTGATGGCGGCAAGATTCATGGAGGCACCGAACACACAGCCGAAAGTGTCCAGATCGTTCGCCACGGCGTTTGCCGTCGTGTGGACAAGGCTGTACTGCGATATGATGCTCATGACCAAAAGCCGTCCGAGCTGAAAAATGCCGTTTTCAATTCCGCTCGGAATCCCGATTGTAAGAATGCGGCGGATCAGCCCCGCGTCGGGACGAAAACGCTCGAAAAAGTTCAGCCGTATCGGGCTTTTCTTTCCCGAGATCCAAATCAGCATAAGAACCGTGCCGAACAGTCGTCCCGCGACCGTAGCGATCGCGGCGCCCGCAACGCCGATATTCAAAACATAAATGAGATAGGCGTTGCCGATGATGTTGACGATATTGCAGAAAAGCGAGGAATACATACAGTATCCCGACTTCCCGAATGAACGGAACAACGCGCCGCAGCAGTTTTCGACCGCCAGAAACGGATAAGAAAACGCCGTGATGAAAAGATACGTCTGCGCCGCCTTTTCGGTCTCGGTCTCAAGCTTCGGATAGCAAAGGCGCAAAATCTCGTCGCTGAATACAATAAAAACCGCCGCGATGACAAGCGAAATGACAAGTCCCGCAAAAATGAGCTGTTTTGCGCTTTTGTGTGCCGTTTCCTCACGCTTTGCTCCCAAAAGCTGTGAAGTGACGACCGCACCACCGGTCGCAAGCGCCGCAAAAATATTGATGAGCAGAAGATTGATCTGATTGACCATCGAAACGCCCGATACGCTCGCCTCGCCCAATCCCGAGATCATGAGCGTGTCGATGATACCCACGGCGCTGGCAAGAAGCGTGCTGACGACAAGCGGAGCGATCAGCTTTGCGAGATACGAATTGGAAAATTTTGTTTGTACGGTGATCATACTGTATTACAACCTTATGAGAAAAAAGGGAACCGCATGCGAAGGGCACACGGTTCCGAGCATTTTTACTTCTGATATTCGTCGAGCTTCCAGAAACCGTAGGTCTGATATGCGCCGCGGGGACCGCTTACCCACAAAGCCGCATTGACAAGAACCTTGCGGACATTTTTGTCGTAATAAGTCGGGAAGGTCTCGTGACCGGGCTGGAAATAGAAGATTTTTCCGTTTCCGCGCTCAAAGCAGCAGCCGCTGCGGAATATTTCGCCGCCCGAGAACCAGCTCGTAAAGACAAGCTCGTCGGGTTCGGGAATGTCGAAATGCTCGCCGTAGGTCTCCTCGTGCGGAAGCTCGAAATAGTCGCCGAGTCCCGCCGCGATGGGATGCGAAGGCTTTACGACCCAAACGCGCTCAAGGTCGCCCGTCTCGCGCCATTTGAGGTTGCAGCCCGTGCCCATGAGCTTTTGGAAGATCTTCGAGAAATGACCCGAGTGCAGAACGACCATACCCATACCGGCAAGTACGCGTGCGTGAACGCGGTTTACCACGTCGTCGGGCACCTCGTGATGCTTGACGTGTCCCCACCAGAAAAGAACGTCGGTGTTGTTTAAGACCTCGTCCGAAAGACCGCAGCCGGGCATATCCTGAAGCGCCAAGGTCACTTCAAAACGTCCGTCCTCCTCCAGCGCTTCTTTGATGGCGCCGTGAAGACCGTTCGGATAAATTTTCTTTACGTTTTCTTCTTTGTCGTGGAAATTTTCGTTAAAGATCGTAACGCGAATTTTACTATTCATGAGTAAATTCCCCTTTCACAACGCCCGAAAAGTCTGCGGGCGATTTGGAATACAGCGTCATTATACCAGTGAAATGAAAAAAAGTCAATAAAAAATCAAGCTTTTCGCGAAAAAAGCAGGAAAAAGCAAGCTATGCCCCGTTTTGAGAAAAAACCGTCGGCGAAATGTGTGCGGGCGGTTGCAATTTCGACAGGGATGTGTTATAATGATCTGTTGAAAAACGACTTTGCTTTCGGCGCCCGCCAAAAACGCTTTCGGGTGTCGGGACGCGGCGGAAAGGATTCACGCATGACTTATACGAAGATCGCTTTTATAACGGGGCCGACGGCGGTCGGAAAAACGGCGCTTTCGCTCTCGCTTGCCGAAGCGTTTTCGGGCGAGATCGTCTCGTGCGACTCCATGCAGCTCTACCGCGGGATGGACATCGGAACGGCAAAACCGACCAAAGAGGAGCGGGCGCGGGTAAAGCACCACATGATTGACATTCTCGACATTCACGATCCGTTTTCGGTGGTCGAATACGCCGAGAGCGCCGAGCAGTGCATACGTAACATCTATGCGCGTGAGCATCTCCCCTTCTTCTGCGGCGGGACAGGCTTATATATCGACGCGGTGGTTCATTCGACTCAGTTCGGCAGTATGCAAAATCTTCCCGAATACCGCGAGGAATTAAAGGCGTTTGCCGCGGAAAACGGTGCGGAGGCTCTGCACAGAAAACTCGCCGCGGTCGACCCCGAATCGGCGGAAAAGATCGATTACCGCAACGTAAAGCGCGTCATTCGCGCGCTGGAGGTCTACAAATCGTCGGGAATGCCCATCTCGCAGTGGCAGAAAAGCTCCCGCCTTCTGCCGAAAAAGTTCGATTCGCTCGTTTTGGTCCTTGAATATGCCGACCGCGAAAAGCTGTATGAGCGCATCAACCGCCGCGTGGACGTGATGATGGAGCAGGGGCTTCTTACCGAGGTGCAAAACCTTTACGAAAAAGGACTGTTCGACACGGTGACGGCAGGACAGGCAATCGGATATAAAGAATTCCGCCCGTATTTCGAGGGAACGGCAAGTCTTTCCGACTGTGTGGAGGCACTGAAGACCGCCTCGCGCCGCTATGCCAAACGGCAGATGACATGGTTTCGCCGCGAACCGTCGGCAAAGCATATTCTTGTCGACGGAAAAAGCGCGGACGAGCTGTTTTGCGAGGTAAGCGGACTGTGCCGCGAATTTTTCAAGCCCGAGCTTATCTGGAGTGCGCCGTAACCGCGCATAAACATAAATCTTTACAAAAACAGGAAAAGGGGGAGAAACATGCTCGATCCGAAACGCGTCGTTAAAGGAATCGGCATCGTCATTTTGTGCTGCTTTGCCGTTTATTATATGTTCCGTCAGGTGATCGGCTTCTCCCGCGAGACGGTCGAGACCGAAACGGCGATGCCCGTCACTTACGAAAACACACTCTCCGCAACGGGCTATATCGTGCGTTCCGAACAGGTGCTGAAAACCGATCTTCACGGCGCAATCCTTTCGACGGTATCGGACGGCGAGAAGGTCTCGGCGGGCATGGAGGTCGCGAACGTCTACGAAAACGCCGCCGACACGGCGACCAAGGCGCGCATGGACGAGATCGACCGCAAGGTGCGCATTTTGGAGAGCAGTACGGTCGATCAGGAATACTTTTCCGCCGACGTCGCAAAGCTCGAAAAAGACAAAAACGAAACGCTCGACACGCTTCGCAAGAGCAAGTCGCAAAACGATCTTGCCGATTGCGTGAACCGCAAAAACGAGCTTTTGATCCGCTTGAACAAACTGTACGCCGTGAAAAACGGCATTTCCTTCGAGGGAGAAATACGAACGCTCGAGCAGGAGCGCGTACGTCTCGCCGCAAGCGCGGGCAACGCCTACAACCGCGTTTTTTCGCCCTCGTCGGGTTATTATTACAGCATTGCGGACGGATACGAAAACACACTTTTGCCCTCCGCACTTTCCGACCTTGACTACGACGGCTTTTGCGCCGTACTCGCCTCGTCGCCCGACGAAGCGCTGCTGAACAACGGCGCGAACGCCGGCAAGATCGTCACCGACAGCCGCTGGTATGTTCTCTGCGCGCTCCCCCGCTCCTCGACCGCTTCCTTCGAAGCGGGAAAAAGTTACACCGTTCTTTTCCCGTATGCGTCGGGCATTTCGCTGAAAATGGAGCTTACGCGCATTATTTCCGAGACCGACAAGCCCGAGGATGTTTTGATCTTCACCTCAAACGATATGCCCGAGGGATTTTCCTACACCCGCATGCAAAAGGTGCAGATCGTGAGCGTCCGCTACGAGGGACTGAAAATACCGCGCTCCGCCATCCGCATGCTGCCCGACGGTACGAAGGGCGTTTACGTCCTGACGGGCGACGCCGTGTATTTCAAGCGTGCGGAGGAAATCTTCAGCATGGATGAGTCGTATATTATCCGCTACGAAAGCGACGAGGAAAAGAACGCCGACGCGCTCGAAAATGCCGACGGCTCCGATTCCGAGAATTCCGAAAACGCACAAAGTGAGAGCGGAAGCGCCGTTCAAAACGAGCCGAAGCGTTATCCGTACCTTTCGCTGTACGACAACGTTATCGTCGGCGGAAAGGTGCTGTACGACGGAAAGCGGATCGGATGAAAAAACGGATAAACGGGATAAACACGAAAGTATGGGAAAACAAAGAGCTAAATCGAAAGCCGGGGTGAGGGGACGAAGTGTACAGAATATACGGCGCGCTGATCGAAATTGCAGCGGCAGCGGTTTTTGTGATTCCCCTTTTCTGCCTATACAATAAGCTTTGTTTTCACGATTGGAAGCGAACCGTACTCTATACGGTATTCGGCTTTTATCTCACCGCGCTTCTAGCACTGGTCGGTTTTCCGAGCGTGACATCGCTGAAAACGGATTTTACCGTAAACATGATTCCTTTTGCCTATATGGCATCGGATTTTGTAAATGCGTGTCTGAATGTGCTTTTATTTATCCCGTTCGGCTTCTTTTTACCGATATTATGGAGTCCGTTCCGAAGCTTGAAAAAAGCTGCCTTAACGGGATTGATAACAACACTGCTTATTGAAATATCCCAGATTTTTACGTACAGAACTACGGATATAAACGATATTATAACAAATACTTTCGGCACGATCGCCGGGTATTTTATCGCACGGCGGATAACAGGTAAATTTACGAAGCGGATCTTGTCTGATTCGAAAACAAGTGATTGTTCCTTAATCTGCGGCACGGTCGGAGCGGTTATGTTCTTTTTTCAGCCCTTTATCTCCGGCTTGTTATGGGAAAAGGTTCTGCAGTTCCTGCCGTAACGTCGCATAAGGATATTTCCCGTTTTATTGCCGAAATTGCCGAATCGCTGTGCAAAATCGATTCGGAACGGTTAAATACAGATCGTACAAAAGGGAGTAAAGACCTATGACCGAAGAAGAAAAAGTCAAAATTCGAAACGGTATCGAGACGGTTTTGGAAAACCGACGGCTCGCCGCCGAGCGGGTCGGAAGAAATCCCGAGGACATACGCGTCGTTTTGGCGACCAAGACGCGAAGCGCGGAGGAGATTAACTTTGCGCTTACCTGCGGCGTGTGCGAGATCGGCGAAAACCGCGTGCAGGAGCTTTTGGACAAATACGACGCGCTCAACAAGGAAAACCTGCACCTTCACTTCATCGGAACGCTTCAGACCAACAAAGTAAAATACATCATCGATAAGGTGGAGCTGATCCACTCGGTGAGCAGCAAAAAGCTTGCCGACGAGATCGAGCGGCAAGCCGCAAAGCACGGTAAGATCATGGATGTTCTCATCGAGGTGAACGCCGTCGACGAAAACTCGAAAACCGGTGTTGCCGCCGAGAATTTCGAAGAGCTTTTGCGCTATGCCGCGACCCTTCCCCATCTTCGCGTTCGGGGGCTTATGGCGATTCCGCCCGCGCCCGAAAAGAGCACCGAGGGGCAAGAATGTTGCACAAATGTAAATAAATTGCAAATACATGCCGATTCACGGCGGTATTTCAAGAAAATTAAACAAATCTTTCTTGACATATCGACAAAAAAAATAGATAATATCCGTATGGAGATTTTATCTCTCGGAATGTCGGCAGATTATGTCGAAGCAATTGAGGAAGGCTCCACCATGATCCGCCCCGGACGCGCCGTTTTCGGCGAGCGCCCGAAGCCGAAAAGCGAGCCGACCGACAGCGAAGAAAAGAAATAAGGAATTACTATAATTGGAGGAGAAAACAAAAATGGGACTTTTTGATAACATTCTCAACAAAATTGCACCCGCCGAAGAGAACGATTACGAGGAGCAGGGATACCAGCCCACGCAGGATGCGTACATTCCGCGCGATCCCCGCTTGCAGGAGCAGCAGCCTGCTTCGGTTCCGACCGCAAGACCGATCAGCGGCGGCACGGGACTTGCCGGAAGCGCCATCGAGATGAAGGTGGTAAAGCCCGACAGCTTCGGCATGGTAGGCGAAATTGCCGACCTTTTGCTCGCCGGCAACACGGTTCTTCTGAATCTTGAAGAGACCAACAAGGAAACGACCCGCCGTCTTATCGACTTTATGACGGGTGTCGCATATGCCATCCACGGCGATCTGCGCCGAATTGCCAACAACACCTATGTCGTAACGCCCAACAACGTCAAGGTCTCCGATTCCGAGGAATCCGAAAACGCGCAGGGTGATTCGACGACCGCTTATTAAGCCGAGCCGAGCCTTCGCGTTCCATGGCATTTTTAACATATTTTCGTTTTGCTGTCTGGATCTTACTGCGCGCCGTCGAGCTTTTGATGCTTTTGCGCGCCGTTCTTTCCTTCTTCCCTTTTTCGGAGCGGCTTTACGATCTTCTCTTTACCGTGACCGAACCGATCATCGCGCCCGTGCGCCTTCTGTTCGACAAGATGGGATGGAGCGCGCCGATTCCGCTCGATCTTCCGTTTTTTCTGACCTTTCTTCTCGTTTCGGTTTTGGAAATGGTTGTGATGTGAGATGAGAAACGAAAAATTCGACGAAAAGCTTCTCTCGGCAAAGGTGGGCGACGCGGCAAAGCTTGCGCTGCGGCGCGGCGAGCCGACCTTCACCCGCTTTCTTTCCGAAGCGGAGCGTGCGTACATCGAGCGAAACGTATATTACGACCGTGACGAGGAAAAGCTTCTCTTTTTCGGCGGAACGGACGAGGCGGAATATACGGTCGCGGGCTTTTTTCCCGCTTATCTTTTCTACGACGAAAACTACGATCCCGAAAAGGATTTTCCCGTCCGCACGGTCGAAGCGCGCGGATCGGGCTTTCGCAGGCTTTCCCATCGCGATTTTCTCGGTTCGCTTATGGCGCTCGGGATCGAGCGCGAGACGATCGGAGACATTTTCGTTGCGGAGGACGGATATTCGGCGTATATTGTCTGTCTTGACAAAACGGCGGATTATCTTCTGCAATTTTTTACCGCCGCCGCCAACGACAAGATCACCTGCCGACTTTGTGACGGAGGATCGATCGTTCTTCCCGAGAAAAAATTCGAAACGCTGTCCGTGACCGTTGCGTCGCCGCGGCTCGACGCTCTTTTGTCATCGGCGCTGAATATTTCGCGCGAGGAGGCGGCAAGGCTCGTGTCGTCGGGCGGCGTATCGGTCGACCATGTCGTATGCACGGACAAAGGGCGGACGCTTTCGGAGGGAAGTCTTCTTTCGGTGCGCGGGTACGGGCGATACCGTCTTTCCGCTTTCGGCGACCGCAATCGGCGCGACCGACTGCGCGTGACGCTTTTGCGCTATATTTAATTCAAACGGAAAATACAATAACGATTGCACAATAACGATTGTGAGGTGCTGACAACCATGATCAATCCCCAGGAACTGAAAAATACCGAATTTTCCAAAGGCTTTAAGGGATATACCTGCGCCGAGGTGGACAAATACGTCGACTATGTTGTGGAACAATTCACCGAACTGTGCCGTGAAAATGCCGAGCTGGAAAAGAAGCTCCGCGTTCTGACGGCAAAGCTTGAGGAAGCAAAGAGCGAACAGGACTCGATCTCCGCGACCATCGTCAACGCACAAAAAATGGCGGACGAGATCATTCGCGACGCCAACGAAAAAGCCAACGCCATCAACAGTGCCATCCGCGAGAGTTTTGACGACGTTTTGGCACAATACCGCTCGGCGATCGAGCGCGAGCAAAAGAATCTTCTGGAGGCACAGAAGAACGCGATCGACTTTAAGAACGGAATCCTCGGCGGCTACAAACAGCAGGTCAAGCTTCTTTGTGAACTGATCCCGCCGGACAGCATGGAAGAAGCGAACATCAAGAGCGTGGACGAGGTGGTGCAAAGCACCGTTGCCGCCGCCGGCGCCAAGATCCGCGGCGACCGTTCCGACGAGCCCGAAGCCGAGATGCCGGAGCATCCCGCAGAATAAAAAACGAATAACATAATCGGCGACCCCGAATTTTCCCGGTTGCCGATTTTGCATACTTTCAAATACTAAAGAAGCGTAACAAAGGAGCATTTCAAATGGCACAGGATTACGGAAAAACACTGAATCTGCCCAAAACAGACTTTCCCATGCGGGCAAATCTTCCGCAGAACGAACCGAAAACGCAGGCAAAATGGGAAAACGAGCGTCTGTATCACAAGCTGCTTGCCCACAACGCGAACAAGCCTCTTTATATATTGCACGACGGTCCGCCCTTCTCGAACGGAAACATTCACATGGGCACGGCGATGAATAAGATCTTGAAAGATTTTATCAACAAGTCCAAGGCAATGTCCGGTTACAAAACTCCGTACATTCCCGGCTGGGACAACCACGGTATGCCGATCGAAAGCGCCATTATCAAGAAAAACAAGCTGGACCGCAAAAAGATGTCGGTGTCGGAATTCCGCCGCCAGTGCTTTGATTTTGCCTCCGATTTCGTAGACATTCAGCGCACCTCCTTTAAGCGTCTCGGCGTTCTCGGAGATTGGGAAAATCCCTATCTCACGATGGACCCGAAGTTTGAAGCGCGCGAGATCAAGGTCTTCGGCGAAATGTACAAGCAGGGCTATATCTACAAGGGATTGAAGCCGGTCTACTGGTGCTCGAGCGACGAGACCGCTCTTGCCGAAGCCGAGATCGAATATACCGAAGACCCCTGCACCTCGGTCTATGTAAAGTTTGCTTTGCATGACGACAAGGGCAAGCTTTCGGACATTGATCTGAAAAACACCTATTTCATCATCTGGACGACGACGATCTGGACGCTTCCCGGAAACATGGCAATTGCCCTCAATCCGACCGAGACTTATGTCATCGTAAAGAGCGAAAACGAAAACTATATCGTGGCAAAGGCTCTGCTTGAAAAGACCATGAAGATGGGCGGAGTCGAAAATTACGAGATCATCGCCGAGCACGACGGTGCGTTCTTCGAATACATGACGGCATATCATCCCTTCCTCGACCGTGACAGTCTTCTTGTCACCGCCGATTACGTCACAATGGACAGCGGTACCGGCTGTGTTCACACCGCACCCGGCTATGGTATGGACGACTATTTCACGGGCGTCCGCTACAAGATGGACATCATCGTGCCCGTAGACGACAAGGGCTATCAGGGACCCGAAGCGGGCAAATTTGCGGGACTTCATTACGCCGAATCAAACAAGGCGATCTTCGAAGATATGAAGGAAAGCGGCGCACTCTTCGCGTCGGAGGAAATTGTCCACCAGTATCCGCACTGCTGGCGCTGCAAAAACCCGATCATTTTCCGTGCAACTCCCCAATGGTTCTGCTCGGTCGACGCATTTAAAGACGAAGCGGTCGACGCCTGCAGCAAGGTAGAATGGATCCCGAAATGGGGCGGCGAACGCATTGTTTCGATGGTTAAGGAGCGCGCCGACTGGTGCATTTCCCGCCAGAGACAGTGGGGACTTCCGATTCCCGTATTCTATTGTGAGGGCTGCGGCGAGGCGATCTGCAGCGACGAGACCATAAACGCCGTCTCCGATAAATTTGCTTCTCTCGGTTCGAACGCTTGGTTCGATCTTGAAGCCTCCGCCCTTCTTCCCGAGGGCTTTGTCTGCCCGAAATGCGGCAAGAATCATTTCCGCAAGGAGACAAACACGCTCGACGGCTGGTTCGATTCGGGTTCGAGCCACTTTGTCGTTCTCGAAAAAGAAGGCATGCGTCCCCCCGCCGATATGTATCTCGAGGGTGCCGACCAGTACCGCGGATGGTTCCAGTCTTCGCTTCTGACCGCCGTCGGTGCGGCGCATGACGGCGCTCCTTACAAGACGGTTCTGACGCACGGATGGGTTGTGGACGGCGAAGGAAAGGCCATGCACAAGTCGCTCGGCAACTCGGTCGCACCCGAGGAAATTATCAAGGTTTACGGTGCCGATCTTCTCCGTTTGTGGGTCGCTTCGTCCGATTACCGTGTAGACGTTCGTGCATCGGATGCCATCTTCAAGCAGCTTTCGGAATCGTACCGCAAGATCCGCAACACGATCCGCATTCTGCTCGCCAACCTCGGTACACCCGAAGAGGACTTTGACCCGAACACCGATATGGTACCATTCGACAAGATGTACGATATCGACAAATGGATCGTAAGCGAATTGAACGCGCTGACCGACAAGGTGCGCAAGGCATATGATACCTTTGATTATCACATTATCTATCACGAGATTCACGATTTCTGCACCAACGAGCTTTCGAAGCTCTATATCGACGTCACCAAGGACCGCGTTTACGTCGAAGAGAAGAACTCCTTCGGCAGACGCAGCGCACAGACAGCGATGTTTATGTGCGTCGATTATCTCACCCGCCTTTTGGCGCCGATCCTCTCGTACACTGCTGAGGAGACATGGGGCTATCTTGCTCATCTCGACTGCGAAAACGGCGAGAGCGTGTTCCTGAACGATATGCCTTCTTACGACAAAAAGTACGAAAACGGCGAGCTTACCGAAAAATGGAACGCTCTGTTCGCTGTTCGTGACGATGTTATGAAGGCGCTTGAAGAAGCGCGCGCCAAGAAGCTGGTCGGAAAGTCGCTGGACGCTTCCATCGTCATTTACGGCGACGCCGACAACGCGGCGGTCAAGCTGTTCGAACAGTTTGCCGACGATCTCAAGACCGTCTTTATGGTATCCAAAGCGACCGTCAGCGAAGAAAAAGCGCCCGACGACGCCTTCACCGACACCGCGTGCGGCATTGCCGTTTCGGTAAAGCAAAGCACCGGTCACAAGTGTGCGCGCTGCTGGTATTACACCGAGGATACGCATAAGGATTCCGACGGTCAGTACCTCTGCACCCGCTGCAGCACCATCGTCAAGAAAATTGCTCCGGAGAAGAAATAAATGCTTATTTCCGTCCTTGTTTACGCCGTAATTCTGTTGGATCAGCTCACCAAATGGTGGGCTGTCCATCGGTTGCAGGCAGTTTCGGAAATTCCGTTGATAAAAAACGTTCTGTACTTAAAATACGCGACGAACGACGGAATGGCTTTCGGAATGTTGAGCAATCAAAGGTGGATTTTTCTTTTACTGACGAGCGTGATTTTAGCGGCGATACTTATCTTTCTTTACAAAACGCGCGAAAAAAAGAAGCATCCGCTTCTTTGCGTTTCGCTCGCCCTGATTCTCGGCGGAGGAATCGGAAATATGATCGATCGGATCTTTTTCGGCGATACGCTGTTTTGCGGGAGCGTCGTGGATTTTATCGATTTTCGCCTGATCAACTTTGCTATTTTCAACATCGCCGACTCGGCTGTGTGCGTTGGCGAAGCCCTTTTGATTTTATACGTTTTGTTTGTGGATTCAAAGGTGCGGGGCGATTTTTTCACCTTCACCGAGAAGAAAAATCCGTCGGAGGATCGTCATGAAGCGTGAAGAGAAGCGCGTCGACGAACGATTCGCCGATAAAGCCGACACCGACAAAACAGCACGAATGCGGCTCGATGAAGACTTCTCAGAGGATGAAACCGATCTTGACGCCGCGTCGGAGGGCACGCACGAAAGCTTTACGGTCGAAAGCTCCGACCGATTGGACAAGCTCGTTTCCGCCGCCTGCGGCATAAGCCGAAGTGCCGCCGCACAGCGCATTGATGAAGGAAACGTCAAGGTAAACGGGAAAGCCGCGGTAAAAAGTACAAAGCCCGCTTTCGGCGACACGGTCGAGATTTTTCTGCCCCCCGACATCCCCTGCGAAACACAGCCGCAGAACATTCCCATTGATATTGTGTATGAGGACGACGATCTTCTCATCGTCAACAAACCCCGCGGCATGGTGGTCCACCCCGCCCCGGGCAACCCTGACGGGACGCTGGTCAACGCGCTCTTGTATCATTGCGGCGACCGTCTTTCGGGAATCAACGGGGTTATCCGCCCCGGGATCGTACATCGAATCGATAAGGACACGAGCGGACTTTTGATCGTCGCCAAAAACGACGAAGCGCACAAGAGCCTTGCTTTGCAGATCAAGGAGCATTCTTTTGACCGCATTTATAACGCGATCGTTTCGGGAAATGTGCGCGAGGACGAAGGTGTGATCGACCTTCCGATCGGTCGGCATCCGAAGGATCGCAAAAAAATGACGGTGACCGAGAAAAATTCACGGCGCGCCGTCACGCATTATAAAGTGATCGAACGTTTTGCGGGTTACACCTTTTTGGAATTGAAGCTCGAAACGGGACGGACACATCAGATCCGCGTCCACATGGCGCACACAGGGCACGCCGTTTTGGGCGATCCGCTTTATGCGCCGAACGGTGGGAAGAATCCTTTCGGGCTTTCGGGGCAGTGTCTTCATGCCCGCTTTATCGGATTTATTCATCCGCGAAGCGGAAAATACGTCTCGTTCGATTCGGAGCTTCCCGATTATTTTACCCGCATTTTGGAAATTTTACGAAAAAAATCACGGCAATAAAATTACAGTCACGGAGATTTTTCCGCGAATATCGGTTTTGAAACCGATGCCCGCGGCACACAGGAGGAACAGGTTATATGGACAAGAAAAAGCTTGCCGAAATTGCGCTTACCATCCGAAAGGATGTTGTGGCGGAGGTACATGCGGCAAAATCGGGACATCCCGGAGGTTCGCTCGGAATCGCGGATATCCTTGCGTATTTGTATTTTGAAGAAATGCGGGTCGACCCGAAGAACCCGAAGTGGGACGACCGTGATCGTTTTGTTTTGTCCAAAGGGCACACCTGCCCCGCTTATTATGCCGCCCTTGCGGCAAAGGGCTTTTTTGACCGTGAGACCCTTCTTACCTTCCGCAAGCCCGACAGCATTCTTCAGGGACATCCCGATATGAAGCACATTCCCGGTGTCGACATGAGCAGCGGTTCGCTCGGTCAGGGCATTTCCGCCGCCTGCGGCATGGCGCTTTCGGGAAAGGTTCGCAAAAAGGACTACCGCGTTTATGCGATCTTGGGCGACGGCGAATGCGAGGAGGGCGAAGTTTGGGAAGCCGCCATGTTTGCCGCGCATTACAAGCTTTCGAATCTTTGTGTTTTTGTCGATGCCAACGGTCTTCAGATCGATGGCGCGACCAAAGACGTAATGAATCCTCAGCCCTTTGACGAAAAGTTCCGTGCGTTCGGCTGGAATGTCGCCGTGATCGACGGTCACAGTTTCGACGAGATCGAAAAAGCGCTGAAAGAAGCCCGCACGAGCGACAAACCCTTTGCCATCATCGCCAATACCGTAAAAGGCAAGGGCGTTTCGTACATGGAAAACAATGTCAGCTGGCACGGAAGCGCGCCGAACGACGAGCAGTATGCCGTCGCAGTCGCCGATCTTGAAAAGATCGAACGCGAATTGAACGCATAAAAGGAGGACGTTTGTTATGTCAGAAAAAATCGCAACAAGAGAAGCATACGGCGCCGCCCTTGCGGAATTCGGTGCGAAATATGAAAATTTAGTCGTTTTGGATGCCGACCTTGCGGCGGCGACCAAGACGGGAACCTTTAAAAAAGCTTTTCCCGACCGCTTTTTCGACTGCGGTATTGCCGAAGGCAACATGATGGGCGTCGCGGCGGGACTTGCCTCGACGGGTCTTATCCCGTTTGCCAGTTCCTTTGCCATGTTCGCCGCGGGACGCGCATTTGAGCAGATCCGAAATTCGATCGGCTACCCGCATTTGAACGTGAAGATCGGCGCGACCCATGCCGGCATTTCGGTCGGCGAGGACGGCGCGACTCATCAGTGCAACGAGGATATCGCGCTTATGCGCACCATTCCCGGCATGATGGTCATCAACCCCTGCGACGCGGTGGAGGCAAGAGCGGCAGTCGAAGCGGCAATTTTGCACAACGGTCCCGTTTATCTTCGTTTCGGGCGCTTTGCCGTGCCGGTACTCAACGATAAGGAAACGTATAAATTCGAGCCGGGCAAGGGCGTTACTCTGCGTGACGGCGAGGATCTGACGATCGTCGCTTCGGGTCTTACCGTATCGATCGCCCTGGAGGCGGCCGAGCTTTTGCAAAAGGACGGCATCAGCGCGCGCGTTCTGAATATTCACACGATAAAGCCGCTGGATACCGAGATCATCGCCCGCGCCGCACGCGAAACGGGCGCAATCCTGACGGTCGAAGAGCACAGCATTATCGGCGGTTTGGGCGACGCCGTGTGCGAAGCCGTTTGCGAATCCTGCCCTGTCCCCGTTCTTCGCTTCGGTATGATGGACGAATTCGGTCGTTCGGGCAGCGCCGCAAAGCTTTTGGAAATGTACGGCTTTACCGCCGAAAACTTTGCCGCTCTTGCCAAAAAGGCAGTCGGTTTGAAGAAATAAAACGGTCGAAAAGGGCGTTTTGCCTTTGAAATTAAAAACACCCCCTTTGCCGTCGAATGAAGCAAAATGCCGAGGAAAGCTGTAAAAAGCGTTTCCGCTATTACGGCTTTGACAGCGAAGACGACGCTTTGCAGTTCGCACAGAACAGCGGCAATATCTGCCCACTTTGCGGCGGTGCGCTCACGCTTTCGGGAAAGTATGTACGCAAGTTCGTCAACCGGTATACCGCGCTCCGCACCTGCGAAAAACACGGCTTTTTCGTGGAAAACATCGGCATTTCCAAAATGAACGAAAAAGCGAAAAAGCAGGTTGCCCGCCGCCGCAAAAAGCCGATTGCCGCTGCAGCGGAATGTACATGCGAAGGAAAAGCAGACGAATAAAGAAGAACCGGTTCCCGTGAGGACTGCGGCAGCGCTTTTTGACAGCTGCCCGCTTCTCGGAAAGAAACAAAGGGTTATAACTGCATCGAAAAAGGGAGTATTCGAGGTCGATCGGACATCGGTTCATAAGAGAAAAAGCGAGGGCTAAGTCCTCGCTTTTTCTTTAATATACTCTTTCGGAGACACCCCCGTTTTCTTTTTAAAAACTTTTGAAAAATACAGGGGTTCGGAAAATCCTGAGCGGACGGCAATGTCTTTGACAAAGGTTTGTCCCTCTTCGATCAGCGTCAGCGCGTGTTGGATTCTGAGCGTCGTGATATAGTCGCTTATTCCTGTTCGAAAGCGCTTTTTGAAAACGGCGGAAATATATTTTTCGGAATATCCGTATGCCCGGCTGAGTGTCGAAAGAGAAAGAGTGGGGTCGGTATAATTTTCGTCTATAAATCGTCTGACAGTCGGCATAAGATTGCCCTCCGAGCAGCCTTTTTCACCGATATGCTCACCGAAAAGAGATAGACTGTACAAAAAGAGTCCCTCGCACCGAAGGTGCATGATCGCAGTATCGTCGGTTATCGCTTCCGACCACAAGGGTATCAGCTTTTGTGCTCCGCGGAAAATGAAGTTCTTTTTGTTTATATTGATCTTATCCATTACGGCATTTGCTCGCGAACCCATAAAGCTTATGTACATATATTCAAAGTCCGTCAAGCCCTCAATCCCACACAAAACCGAAGGAAACAGAAAAAATGCGTCGCCTTCTTTCAACTCATATACCGCGCCGCTCATATGAAGAAGTCCCGTTCCTTTTATCACCAGATGCAGCTTACAGACCGTTTCACAGCGAAGAGCGGTGAAAACCTGCTTTTTTGTTTCGTAAACAAAATTCAAGATATTGATCGTTCCGTCAAGGCTCTTGGGCAAGAACCTGCAAATGTTGTTCGTTTTGACCGCCTCCCCTTTCTTTTACGGTTCTATTTTATAACAGGCTCACACTTATGTCAACGAATTAGGCGGATTTTTTACATATATTTATGGAAAAAATCCATTTACTTTTTATGTCGCTCCTTTTAGAATAAAGAAAAAGGAGGTTTTACCATGAAAAAAATCAAAGTCGGCGTGTTGGGCGGTTACAGAGGAACGTCAATGATAAATTATTGTAAGGCGGCGGATAATGCCGAGATCGTTGCGATCTGCGATAATAATCCAATGGTGCTGTCCGAACAGAAAAAGCGCTGTGAGGGATATAATATTGCGTTTTATGACAACTTCGACTCGTTTATTAAGCACGACATGGATGCGGTCGTCTTGGCGAATTACGCAACGGAGCATGCACCCTTTGCGATCCGTGCCATGAGAGAGGGAAAGCACGTTTATTCGGAGGTTCTTCCCGTTCAGACGATGAAGGAAGCGGTCGAGCTGATCGAAACGGTTGAAAAAACCGGAATGATTTATGCTTACGGCGAAAACTATTGCTATATGCCCGTGACCTATGAAATGAAGAAGCTTTACCGTGAAGGAAAAATCGGTGAGCTTGAATATGCCGAGTGTGAATACATTCATAACTGCGAGCCAATTTGGCCGAGCATTACCTATGGGGAACGCGACCACTGGAGAAATAACATGTACTCCACCTTTTATTGCACGCATTCTCTCGGACCGATCATTCATGCATCCGGTATGCGCCCCGTGAAGGTAACCGGATTTGAAAGTTCACTTAACGAGCGCAGACTTTCCGGCGGTTCGAAGGGGGCGGATATCGGCATTGAAATGGTAACCTTAGAGAACGGTGCAATTGTAAAAAGCATTCACGGCGGGCTGTACAAAAATTCCGTCTGGTATGTAATGTACGGCTCCAAGGGAAGAATGGAATGCCCGAGAGAGGCGGCCTCGGTCGATGGAGTTCGACACATCTATGTTGAAGCGGATTCCTATGCCGGCGAATATAAGGATCGCCCGATGGAAAGCTACGACCCCGTGCGCGAGCAGGATGCTGTCAGCAAGGGTTTCGGTCACGGTTCATCGGATTACTACGTAATGTACAACTTCATTGAAAAGGTGTTGAGAAATCCCCGCGCGGACATAATTGACGTTTATGAGGCTATGGATATGTTTCTGCCCGGAATGTTTGCCTTTCGCTCGATACTGAACGGCGGAATAAGCATGGATATTCCCAATCTGAGAGAACCCTCGGAGCGTGAAAAGTGGAGAGACGATACGGCGTGTACGGACAAAAAGGTTGCCGGCGACATGCTTCTCCCTACCTGCAAGGGCGGAACCCCCGACATTCCGGATGAGGTTTATGAGGCTGTTAAGGAAAAATGGCTTCGCAATACCGAGTCGGACGGAGGATACAGAGAGGCGGCCTTTAGTCAGAGCTCCGTGAAGAAAAAGTGATGTATTACCTTTTGCTGATACTGTCGGCGGCACTTTTTGCTTCTCAGTTTCTGTTTAATCAGCTGTTTCGAAAGCAGTGCGGATCGTCATCCGAGGCGTCGCTCCTTTTTATGCTCTGTACCTCTCTTGCCGGGTTTTTCCTGATTTTTGTCATAAACGGATTCCGGCTGGAATTTTCGGTGTTTTCGCTGTGGATCGCCGTGCTTTGCTCGGTCGTAAACCTTTTATACACGGCGGCAAGCCTAAAAGCGTTTGAAACGGTCAATCTTTCGGTTTACTCGGTGTTTTCCATGCTCGGAGGAATGCTGCTTCCGTCGGTTTTCGGAATTGTATTTCGAGACGAGACGTTGACGACAGGGAAGCTTGTGTGCTTTCTTTTTATCTGCGCGGCTCTGTTTTTTACGACTGACCGAAGGGCAAAAAAGAGCAAAAACGCATATTTTTATTATGCGGCGGTGTTTTTGTTGAACGGCTTTACGGGAGTGCTTTCGGTCATTCATCAATCGGGCGCTTCCGCGGTTGACAGCTGCAGCTATTTAATGCATACACGGCTTATTTCATTGCTTCTTTCCGCTGCGATTTATGCTCTGAAGTATCGCTCGTTTCCCTCAATATCGGTTCGTCCGCTTTTGTGCTGCGCTGCGTTCGCTTTGATGTGTTCGCTTGGAAATCTGTTTGTACTGATTGCCTTAAAGCACATAGACGCGTCGGTTCAATACCCGTTAATCACCGGCGGAGTTATGCTGTTTTCCCTTTTGATAAGCATTATAAGGAGAGAAAGAGTAACGAAAAGAGAGACCTTTGCCTCCGCTGCCGCCTTTATTGCCTCTGTTATCTTGGTATGGTAAGAAAAAGGATGCGGTTTTAGTGAAGTACCTCCGAGGCGATGGACACGAAATAAAAAAGCATCCTCGCAGAATAGCTTCAATTTACGATACGGCGGCTGAAATTTCAGCCGCCGTATGCCGTATCGGGAGGTTTTTTGTTACATTATGATTCTTTCTTTTCCAAGCGATTGCCCCTGTACTCACTCGGTGTCAAGCCGAAACGATCGCCGAAAGAGCGATAAAAATGCGATGCGGACCGAAAACCCACTTTTCTGCAAATCGCCGCCACGGAATCGTCCGTCTCGGAAAGCAGTTTTGCCGCAACCTCCGGCCGCTTGTCTTGCAAAGCCTGTCGAAAAGTCGTTCCGTATCGCTTTTTCGTTATGCGCATCAGCTGACGTGCGCTGATATAAAGACTTTCGGCAACATATTTCGCGGAAAGGTCGCACATGAAGCCTGAATTTATCAAATAGTCAAGCCGCGATGCCCGATCCATGTCTCCTCCGACAAGTGCCGCTCCCGCCCCTTGATTCTTCAACAGTGAGAGACGCTCTGCCGCTTCCGCAAGCAAAAGTGTAAATCTCAGCGCGGGCAGACACGTTTCAGGCTTTGCGGGCGCGCGGGCAAGCTCGGCAGCCGCCTGACCTGCCGCTTTGAAAAATATCCCGATCGCAACCGCATGGCGCAATATATGGCGCAAAACGGGATGATCGCTTTTACTTTCGACAATCCCGAATTCCGCAAACACGGCGCACTGCCGCTGTACGGGCTTAGGAAAGAAGCCTATTTCGAACATTGTTCCGTGAACGCGCCCGATCATTCTTTTCGTAAGGAGCCCTCGATACGCTTTTTGAAAAAGTGCTTTTCGTTATAAGCGATATTTGCATAAGCAAGATCCGCCCGATTTTGTCGGGCGGATCTTTTTATTCTTCGTTCCTTCTTTCGGGCACGTTTTCCGCGGTCGCGGCGGGCTTTTTGCGGCGGCGTCTGCGGCGGCGGGCAATCTGCTTTTTCGCTTCTTCTTCGCTTGAAGATCGCAAAACAGACTTGATCGCTTTATAAAGAGGATTTTTCGCTTTTTCGTTCATTTTGGAAATGCCGATGTTTTCCACGAAAAAGCCGTGCTTTTCGCAGGTGCGGAGCGCGGTGTACTGATTGACAAACTTGCGCACATACTTTCCCGACAGAGAAAGCTCTCCGCCGCAAAGCGGACATATGTTGTCGCTATCCTGTGCAAATTGCAAGGCTTCGTCTTCATCGGCAAAGCCGTAATACCGAAAGCGCTTTTTACAGCTTTCTTCGGCATTTTGCTTCATCCGACGGCAATACGAAAGCCCTTCCTCCATATTCAATTTTCCGCACACCTCGGCGGTGTAGATCGCGTCGTGAAGCGCGTTATGCAATTGCAGATCCTGCGGAATCGAAAGCGTTTCACACGCGGTCTGCAATGCGACCTGTCGGTTTTCCGCGCCGATTTGGCGATTATAGATCAGCTGAAGATTAAACCACTCGAAATCCTCGGAAATATCCATCTGATTGACGGCAATATTCTGCTTCAAAACGGCAATATCGTCAAAGCCCCATATCAAAAACTGAAACGGCTCGCCGCACCATTCCAAAAATGCGGGCAGAACCTGTACAAAGCGCGGTGCGTCGCGAAGCTGATCCGCCGAAATGCCCGTAAGCTCCTTCACCTTGTGATGAAGGCGGGGATAATAGGTCGGGCGTACAAGCTGTACATAGCGATCCACGATCTGAAAAGAATCATCCAGCTTTACCGCGCCGATCTGGATGATCTCCCCTGTGAGGGCGCGGCGTGTATCGCCGATACAGACCAGCTGTCCCGGATAGCCCTGATTCCATTCCATGTCCAAAATAATATAATTCATAGGTTTTTCTCCTGCTGACGGGCTTGCACGCCGTGGTATCTTTCATTCGGAATACATTGTACCACAACTTTGCGCGCTTGTCTATAGCAAAAAATTTATTCTTCGGTTTCCGTGACCGAAATGCTCTTTCCCATGTAAAACGAATAGAGACAAAGCGCGGTTCTATCGGTTTCGGTCATGCTTTTTACGGCACGGCTGTAGAAACAGAGTTGACGGCGGTAGCGCTCGGAAAGCTCTTTTTCGTCGCGCACACGGTCGGTCTTAAAGTCGACGACGGTAAAGCCGCCCTGTTTATTTTCGAAAAAGCAGTCGATCTTTCCCTGTATCAGGATCGTTTCGTCCTCCCGCGCGCTTCCCTGCGGCATTTCGTAAACCGTGTCGAGCGGAACGGCAAGCGTAAACGGCATTTCACGGTAAAGCTTTTTCGAAGCCTTCATTTCGGCGTACAAATCGTTTTCAAAGAAAGAGCGCAGTGCGGGATAAGAAAGCATTCCGTGTTGCTCCCCCGTGAGAAAGCCTTTTTCCAAAAGACGTTTTGCCTCCTCTTCAACCGAATTTTCACAACGGACAAAATCCGCGTGTTCCATAAAGGCGTGAATTGCCGTGCCGCGTGCGGCGGGGTTTTCGGTTTCGGTATCGGCGCACAGAAAATCGGGAACGGCAAACTCCTTTTTGCCCTCGCTTTTTGTCTCTCCGATCTTCAATTTGCCGTTTTTCAGCTCCGAAACGCTGATCTTGGCAAGCATATCGACGCGGTCGGCAAAGGCATACGGTCGGTCAAGACGACCACGCATGCGCTCGTAAAACGCGTCGGTGCGGAGCGGGTCGGCTTCCGCTTTCTTCTCTCTTGCCGCATATTGCATATCTTTCGGCGACGCGACCGACAGAATGACCGAACCGTCGGGCGATTCGGTCGGATTCCAATCGGGAAAATCCGACAGCAGCGGGGCAAGGATCTCGTCTTTTTGCAAAGCGCACAGAACCCAGTCACAAAAACAGCCCGCGTCGTCCGCTGAAAACGTCCCCCGCGAAAGCGCGGAAAGCGTCGTGTCCTTCGGTTTTTTCGACGTTAAGATCAAAAGCTCCTTGGCGCGCGTCATGGCGACATACAATATCCGCTTTTCCTCCTCGATCGCGCATTTTCCTTCTTCGGCGGCGACTGCGTCGCGGAACGGCGTCGAATAGGAGACCGTTCCGCCGTCGCTCGTTGCCGATCGCATTCCGGGAATATCCTTTAACTTAATACCGACACCCGCCGTATCGTTCAGAATCCATTTTTGTTTTTCATCGGCGCGGTTAAAGCCCTTTCCGAGGTCGGCAAGAATGCATACGGGAAATTCAAGGCCTTTCGAAGAGTGTATGCTCATAATCTTCACCGCGCCCCCCTCGTCGGCAAGCGCGGCGGAGCGAAGACCGTCCTTATCGTTCTCGCGCTCGGCAAGATAATCGAGAAACGCCGACAGTCCGCGGAAGGACTGCGTTTCGAAACGCCGCGCACAATGATACAAAAGATTTAAGTTTTCGCGGCGAAGCGGCGCGTTTTCGGTATAGCGGTTAAAGCTCTGCTCCGACACGGCGTTATACAGCTTCAATTCACGAAAGAGCTTTAAAATCAGGCGGTCGGACGGAATTCCGACCGACGCTTTTTTATAGCTAAGAAGCGTGTCGCGCAGTTTTTTGCACTTTTCGCAGAGCTCACCGTTTCCCTTGTCCGCCATTTCCCCAACGCTCTGCCACAAATGTCCGTCCCGCTCGCAGATATTCGGCGAAAGCTTGCGCAAGACGGCAAGCTCCTCGTCGGAAAAGCCGAACAGTTCGGAGCGCATGACCCCCGCAAGGTAAATGTCACGCAGGGGATTATCGATCGCGTGGAGAAGGCACAGGCATAACTTTATTTCGTTTTGATCAAAAAAGCTTTCGGTAAGATTCGTAAAAACGGGGATCCCGAAGCTTTCAAGGCAGCGGGCATAGCGCTCCGCCGTTTTCGAAGTCGAGCGCAGCAGCACCGTCACGTCGCCGTAAGAAAACATTTTTCCGTTACTTCCGACGTAGGCGGGATTCTGCACGACCGATCGAATCTTGGAGGCGACCAGCAGCATTTCTTCGGTATAGACCGAGTCATTCTCGGTCTCCTCGATTTTCTCGTCCGTTTCCTCCTCGGCGACTTTTTCGCGGGAACACAGCAAAATTTCACAGGGAAGCTCCACTTTGTGTTTTTCGTAACGGCTGTAGATGAGGTTATCCTCTTTACCGTAAGCCGCGCGCATGATCGACGAAAAAACGCGGTTGGTCAGCTTTACGACGTTTTCCGCGCAGCGGAAATTGTTCGACAAATATTCTTTGTGTTCGCAGTCATCCTCCGTTCCCTCGTCCAGCGGCGAAAAACGTCCGAGGTAGCCTGAAAACAGCTCGGGACGGGCGTTGCGGAAGCGATAAATGCTCTGCTTGATATCGCCCACCATAAAACGGTTGCACTCGTGCCCGTTCTCGTCATAACGACAAATCGAGCGGAAGATCAGATCCTGAATACGGTTGATGTCCTGATATTCGTCGATGTAGATCTCCAAAAACAGATCGCGGTATTTTTTCGCGGTCTCGGTCGGATAAACCGTATCGGTTTCTTCGTCGTAACGCTCGACAAAAAGACGGTAGGTCAGTTTTTCCGCGTCGGTAAAATCGATCAGTCCGCGCGCCTTTTTCTCTTCGGAAAAGCGAGTCTCGAGCGCGCGAATCAGCGAAAACAGCTCGTTTTCGATCTCTTCGCAGTCCTCGGCGCAAAGGCGAAGCTTTGCGGTGTCGGCGCCGAAATATACCTTTTTCAGTTTGCCGTCGTATTTTTTATGTACATTATCTCGCCTCTTATGGATACGATCGCGCTCATCTCCCAACTCCGGAGGAAGCTTTATGCGTTTCAAACTTTGTTTTTCAAGCCCCCTCGCGGCGATTTTGGCGCTTTCATAGGTACGGCTCTTTTCCAAAAAATCGGCAAGCGCTCTGTAGCCCTCCGCCTCCGCCCGCGCGGTATCGGCATAGACGGAAAATTCGGGGAAGCATTCGTATTCCGTGGCGACGCTTTCCATTGCCCGCGCCGCTTTTTGCGCCGTTTCGGCGGCACAGGCGCGAATCTTTTCGCCGTAAAACGTATCGAAAAATTCTTCTTTTTCGACGACCTCACGATAACGTGACAGGGCATTTTGCATAAATCCCTCGGGGTCGGGAAAAGCATAAACCTTTTTATACAGCGAAAGGAGCATCGCGAAAAAGCTTTCATCACTGCGCGCGCCCGAGAAAAGCTCGACCGCGGTCGAAAACACCCGTTCCCCCTCGGCATATTTTTCCTCCATCAATCCCTCAAGCGTCGCGTTCAAAAGGCGGTCGGCTTCGACGGCGTCGCAGACACGAAGCTTTGCGGGAAGTCCGAGCGCTTCGAAATGCTGCCGCACGACGCCGACGCAGAAAGAGGAAATGGTGGAAATGTTGGCGTATTTCAATTTGGCAAGCTGCCTCAGCGCTTTTTTGTCGGAAAGATCCTCCGCCGCGCGGGCGGACAGCACCTTTTCGATCTTTTCGGAAAGATCCTTTGCCGAATTGTTGGTAAAGGTCACGATCAAAAATTTGTCGATCTCCGCCTCGGTATCCGCAGGATCGGAAAGACGGGAAATGATCCGTTCGGAAAGCGTGGAGGTCTTGCCGCTCCCCGCCCCCGCCGAAACAAGAAGCGTGCGGCGGCGAAAATTAACGGCGTTTTGCTGTTGCGGTGTCAGTCCCATTATTCCATCACCTCCGTAAGCATGTAGCGAATGCACGGACTGCGCAGATCCCGCCGGCAAAGCGGCAGGAATTCGCATCCGGCGCAGGAGTTTACTTTATCGGTCTTATACGGGTTGATCTCGATATGTCCTTTTTTCATGTCGGAGACGATCTTTGACGACACGTCGGCGGTGTGTGAAAGAAGCTTTTCCAGCTCCGCAAGCGGTAAGACGCTTGTGCTTCGCGTATCGAAATCCCCGTCTTTTTTCAGTTTTACGGGAATGAATTTTCCGTCGGGAGACTTTTCCATCGCCGAAAGAATCTTTTTGTCATCCGTAAGAATCCCGTTTCCGCGAAACGGTCGGGCGGGCACCGAAGAGGCGGTGTCGGTCCAATCGGCGGCGGAAGCCTCCTTCGTCTTCACGGGGATATACAGCACGCCCGCCGGCACGACGTTTTCGCCGAAGGGGTGATCTTCGCTTTCGACAAGGCAGTAAAGATACAAAAGCATTTGCAAATTGAAGCCGTAATCGACCTCTTTTTCGGAAAAAACTTTCGTTCCCGTTTTGTAATCGACGATGCGGATATGGGTCTTGCCGTCGGCGCGATAAACGTCAACACGGTCGATCTGTCCGATGACCGAGAAGGACGCGCCGTCAAAATCGGGAACGGCGATCTTCGGAGAGGACAAAAGCCCGTCCTTTCCGATCTTGACCTCAAAGCCCTCGGGAACAAATTCCGACTCGGAAAATTCCTCCGCAAGCGAACGCGCCAGCGGCACGAGCGTGCGCGAAAGGCGGCGGTACAGATAGAGAAAGCGCGCCGATATTCCGTCCTCGGTGCATTTTTCGGGAGTCGTGTGCGTGATAACGGCAAAATGCTCGTTCAAAAGTGCTTCGATTCGTCCGCTTGCCTCCTCTTCGCTCATGCACGTCCCCGCCTTTTTGCGCTCGGCAAGCTCGGCCGCAAAAAGCTCCAATATCTTGTGGGAAATAAGTCCCGTTTGGATAAGGTCAAGCTCCGCGCGAACCGCAGGGCGCAGTCCGAGAATATGTCGAGCAAAATAGCGGAAGCGGCACTTGCTGTAGGTATCAAAGCGCGACGGGCTGACCGAAAGAGAACTTCCGTAAAGGCGCGCGGAGGTGTCGGAGTCCAGCCTTCCTTCTTCTTCGACATTGCCGAAAAACAGTCGGTAAAAGTCCGCATTCTTTTCCGAAAGAAGCGTCTTTGCCGCAAGACGAAAATCCTCGTCGTCGGTATCGTAAAGGTCGCGCGCAAGGTTCTCGCCCGTCGTAAGATTCTCGATCGGGTCGTCAAACGGATAGTTTTCTTCACAAAGATCGGAAAAAACATTTTCGACGGCGTCGAGCAGCACCGATTTTCGCAGAGAAACGCCGTCGGTGTCCTTTTCGGAATAAAGCAGATAAAGTCCGTCGGTCGGCTCGCAGAACAGGTTGTAGGCAAGAAAGAATTCGTCGTAAACTCCGTCCTTAGCCCCTTCGGCAAGCACGATGTCATGCTCGCGCAAAATCTGTCTTTCGCGGTCGGAAAAAACCGTGTCCTCGGCGTTGCGGCAGGGGAAATATTCGTTGTTGCAGCCGATGACAAACATATATTTTATCGTTTCGCTTCGGATAAGATCGGCTTTTCCGATCAGAACGACGTCCTGTTTTTTCGGGATATCCGAAACGCCGTATTCGGGCAAAACGGCGGAAAAGATCTCGGCAAAGCGCGAAGGCTTCATCTCGTCGTCGCCGTAGACCCGCACGATCTCGGAAAGAGCCTTTACCGCCAAAAGCCAAAATCGCTCGTCGTCCTCTTCATTCTTTTCGCGGTAGGCGGAATCCTCCATGTAGCGGTAAACGGCAAGCGCGATATCGCGCACGCTTGACGCCGCCGCGACGTCCTCGGCAAATTTTGTCAAAGCGCCCATCACGACTTCTTTTGCCTCGTTCACCTCGCGGAGGATCTCCTCATCCTTTTTGGTGAATTCCTCGGTGTAGCCGCGAGGGTTCATATACCAGTCCATGGTAAATTCTTTTTTGCCGTTGATGTTCCATGTTCGTATGTATTCCTCCAAAAGGGCGCACCGATCGTCCGACAGGCGGAACAGTCCCGTTTTCAAAAGGTACAAAAAGCGCTCCTTGCGGTAAGAGGAAATGAATTCAAAACCCGTCGTGATGTACGCAACGATGGGACGGGTCAGAAGATCCTCCGAGACCGAGAAGGTATAAGGGATTTTTGCTCCGTCAAGAGCGATATCCAAAATGCCCTCATACGCTTCGATGTTGCGCGCGCAGACGGCAATTTCGCGGTAGCGGACTTTTTTCTCGGTGACAAGGCGGTAAATGCATGCCGCGACGGCGGAAGCCTCTCCGTTCGGATTTTTACAGCGCAAAATCCGCACCGCGTCCCCGCAAGCCGCCTTTCCTTCTTCCTTTCGAAAGCAAAGAGAGGCGGTAAAGCTTTTTTCGATCGCGCGCATCGCGCTTTCTTTCTTCGGTTCGCCCGTCTCGGTCGGTTCGGGAAGAAGAATATCTTTAATCGGAATATTTCGGTTTTGCGCCGCGCGGAAAAGCTCGCTTTCGGTCTCGTGCGGGCGCTGAAAGATCGGATCGCGGTCGCCCTTTGCACAGGCGATTGTCACATACAGATTGTCCGCGCCGCACAGCATCCGGCGCACAAGACGCAGTTCCTGCGGCATAAAGCTGTAAAATGAGTCAAGGAAAACATCGGTGCCTTTAAAAAAGGGATATTCGTCCAAAAGCTCCGCCAGCTTTTCGAGCACCTCGCCGTCGGTTCCGTAAACGGCGCGAAGCTCGCCGCGATACGCCGCGCCGATGAGCGAAATATCCGAAAGCTTATTGCCGAGCGCTTCGTTCTCCCCGCTCAGTTGGGGAAGGACACGCTCGACTGCCGACGGCGTTACACGATAGCTGAAAAAGTCCTGTACTGCCGAAACGGCGGGAGAGGCAAAACGAATGTCCGCCGCGGCGCTTTTGTATTCGGTCAGCTCCTCCCGCACCGCCGAGAGGGCGCGGCTCATGCAAAGCAGTTTTCCCGCTCCGTCGAGAAAACGGTCGGAAAGCCCGCCCGCGCTCTGCATCACACGGTGAGCAAGGCGCGTAAAGCTGAGAACCTCGATAAACATTCCCGCCCGCCCCGAAAGCTCCTGTGCAACGCGTTTTTCCATGGCAAAGGTAAATTGTTCGGGAACGATGAGAAAGCTTTTTTTCCCCGCCGCGACGTTTTCTTTCAGGCAGTCGAAAACAAAAGCCGTCTTTCCGTATTTTTTCCTTCCGAAGATTCGGTACAGCATACTGTCTCCTTAATTTTCGTCGGAGCGTTCGGAGGACACAAGCTCCGTCAACAGCTCCAAAAAGTAAAAGCGAATCTTATATTCCTCTTTTTTGTCCGCCCCGCACACGGCATCGAGCGCTTTTTCCGACACGCCCGCCGAGCGCAGAAGCTCTTCTTTTTCGCCGTCGCCTGCGGCGTCAAAGCAGAGATTCGGATACAGCACGCCCCACCAATTTTTGCCGCGTGCCTCACCGAGTCTTATGCGGAGCGTGCGGTAGTTTCCCGCCGGGAAAGTGAAATTGCCGAGCGGACGGACGGTATATTTTTGTTCCCCGAACGTCGTTTCGACCTTTCCCGCATAGCCGAGCTTTTTTGCCTGTGCGACTGCAAAGTCGGAAATTTCGGGAAGCGACGCGCAAAGAATCCTTTCTGCTTGCTCCGCGCTTTTGCAAAAGCGCGTTTTTTCCGCGGTATAGGCGACCACGCGCTCTTTGAGCGCAAGCTTCAGCGCCTGATCTTCCTCACCGCTCGACTCGCCCACGATCTGCATACGGACGATATTGGGATAAAGACTCTCATCAAAGCTTTCCTGCCACTGTCGGGCAAAGAAGCAAACAGTGAAAATGCCCGAGAGCACCAGTGCCGAGAAAAAATAAACAAGCGAAATTTTAAAGCGTCCCATCCATATTCTTTTCCTTTCTTCGGGCAAACTGACCGTGCCCCGCAAAAGGGTTATGGGCAAAAATTCCGCAATTTATTCGTTCGAAAGAGCTTTTGCCGAAAAAGTTTTCGGATAAAGCGGCAAAAGGGCGCGATAAGCGTCCTGTGCCGCCGCGGCATCGGTAAAGAGCCCGAACACCGCCGAGCCGCTCCCCGACATTTCCGCCGCCTTCGGAGAAAAGGAGCGCATACGGGAAAGAAGTGTTCCGATCTCGGGGCAAAGGGTGCGGCAGATCGGGGTGAAAGCGTTTTTCACGCTTGGAAACAGCTCTTCGTTTTGCCCCGACTCCAGAGCCGTTTTCACCTTTTCGGAGGGGTTGTCGGCAAAGAGAACGGGAGAAGCGTCAAAAGCGGCATAAACGTCGGGCGTTTTGAGTCCCGCGTCGGGAACGCTCAAAACAATATGTACCCCGCAGAGGGGAGAGATCGGTTCGAGCTTTATCCCGCGATCGGTGCAGAGCGCACAGCGATAGCGGTCAAGGCAAAAATTGATATCCGAACCGAGCATGGCGGCAATTTCCTCGACTTCGTCGTAAGAAAGCCCCCCTTCGGTCTCGAAAAGATAATCGAGAACCGCCGCAGCATCGGCGCTTCCGCCGGCAAGACCCGCGCGGTCGGGAATTTTCTTTTCGATCGCGATCGAAAGACCGAGACCGCGCCCCGTTTTTTTCATGAAGCGTGCGCGATAAAGCTCCGCAGCACGATAGGCAAGATTGTCCTCGGGAGCGCAGACCGCTTTGTCGCACGTAAGAAAGATCTTTCCCTCGGGCGCTTTTTCGAAAGAAAGCGTATCGCAAAGGTCGATCTTCTGCATGACCGAGCGGATATTGTGATATCCGTCGGGACGGCGATCGAGAATCTCAAGCGTCAGATTGATTTTGGCATAAGCCTTTCGGACTGTTTTCATCTTGTTTTTCCGTTTTTCCTTCCAAACAAAATCGGTTTTCTGTCGACAATTCATACGATGGTATTTTACCACAGATTTTGTCAAAAGAAAAGAGCTTTTGCGAAAAAACGTCTCTTACAGATCGTCAACGTCCTGCACGGGCTTTTCGCTCTTCGGTGTGCAAACGCCGGTGTAGCTTCCGTTCGGGTCGGCGATCACACCGTCGCAAAGGTCGTTATACTCCCGTTTCAGCATGGAAATGACCTTGTCCGTGGGCGATTTTTTCTTGTTTTTTTCTTCGTGCATGGTTTTCTCCTTTCGATTTGTCGCGGTAAATCGGATACCGTTCTTATCATGCCGCAAAATCAAAAAAGCATACCCGCCGAAGAAAAAAGAATGCCGACAGATTTTTCCGTCGGCATTCTTGCATTTTTAAAAGTTAAAGCTTGTATTCCAAAAAGACAAGCGTGCGCTCGAGTACGCCCTCATGCAGAACCTTCTTTTGACCTGCAAGATGAAAGCCCGCTTTTTTGTAAAGGGTCTGTGCCGGAATGTTTCCGATCTCCGTGTCGATCTGCAAGGCTTTGCAGCCCTCGCTTCTTGCCCGATCTATGGCAAAATTCACCATTTGCGTCGCGTAGCCGTGCCCTTTCATCGAAGGCAGAACGCACAGCGTGTGAATAACGCGGATCTCGTTCGGCTTTGCGGGATATTCCCACGCGACGGCATCGTAGTGCGGCGGGCGGTCGTCATTCAATATCATATGGGCGCAGATCTTGCCGTTTTCCTCCAAAACATAAAGTGTTCCCGCGTCGAAGCCTTTTTTTGCCGTCTCGCGCGTAGGATAAACGCCGCGCACCCAATTGGTGGTCGAGCCGTTTTTGTCCTCGTAGTCAAACAGTTCCTCGTAGCCCTTTGCCACTTCGTCAATATCTTTTTCGGTTGCTTTGCGAATCATCTTGATTTTTCCCTTTTCGTCTATTTTATCTCGTCGCTTATCGGCAGTTCAAACCAGAAGGTGCTTCCCGATTCGGTATTGCTGATAACGCCGTAGCGCGCATTGTGCTTTTCCAGAATCGATTTTACGATCGAAAGACCGATGCCGCTTCCGACGTGCGAGCGCTTGTGCGTACTGTCGATCTTATAATAGCGATCCCATATATTCGGCAGTTTCTCCTTCGGAATACCCTTGCCGTGATCGACAAAAGAAAGGCGCACGGTCTTGTTCGAAACGGTCTGCAAGACCTTGATATCCCGCCGCTCGTCGGAATAATTGACGGCGTTGGTCAGGAAGTTGTAAATGACCTGTGTGATCTTGGTCTCGTCGGCTTTTACGTATACGGGGTTTTCGTATTCGAAGGTGAAAGTAAAGCCGTCCTTTTCGGTCAGCTTGCGCATACGCTCGACAATATCTTCGGTCACACCGGTGATATTGAATTCGGAAATTTCGAGTTCTTCGGTTCCCGCCTGAAGCTTCGAAAGATCAAGCATATCGTTGACCAGCGTCGTAAGACGGCGCGCCTCGTCGATGATGACCTGCACATTTTCGGGCGTGTTCTCTCCCGGAAGGTCGCGCATGACCTCGGCGTAGCCGATGATCATGGTGAGAGGCGTGCGGAGGTCGTGCGAGGTGTTGGCGATCAGCTCCTGTTTTAAGCTGTCGGCCTCCTTCAGCTCGTGCGCCGTGAAATTCAGCGTATCGGAAAGCTGCGTGATCTCCAGATAATCGCCGCCCGAAAAGGTCGCGTCAAAATCGCCCGACGCAAGCTTCTTCGCCGAGGAATTGATGCCGACGATCGGCTTTGCTATGCGGCGCGAGAGCCACTGCGCCATAAACGCGGCGACCATTAAAATAATGACCGTCACGAACAAAAGCTGGATCTTTAAGGTGCGAACCGTCGTTCCGATCGGCGTGATCACGCCGTCGAAGAGCAAAAGATACTCGTGCCCGCTTTCAAGCATTACGATGCGAGCATACAAAAGCTCCTGCGTGACGCCGGTCTTGAAAAAGGGCGGTGCGCCGTGCTTGAAGGAGGAACGGGGCTTATACCCGTCGGTATCCCCGTCGGCGGTCGTGCTTTCGGAGTCCTGTGCATTCGCGTCGGCTTCCGTTTCGTCGTCGGTCTCCTCCGCGGTACCTCCGCTTCGCTCGTTCCAAAAGGGGTGCGAGGTGTTGATGCGCTGATATCGCTGCAAAAGCTCGCCGCCGTCCTCGCGCGCGTCACTGTAGATAAAATACAGTTCGCTGTCGCGCAGCATGTAAAGAACGTTTTCGCGGTCGGTCACGATGGAAAAGACCGGCTGAAAGGTCGCCATTTCCGTCGAGCTGCTGCAATCGATGATCTCGATCGAGATCTCGTTTTTGACGGCAAGATCGGTCACGGCGTCAATGAGATTTTTGTCGGCCACCGTGCCG
>URJL01000012.1 GCA_900548115.1 uncultured Eubacteriales bacterium | reverse complement strand
CCGTTACCGTAAGCGGCGGAACCTACGAAAAGCTCGTCTCCGGAAATGACGGAAAAGGCACAACGACCGGCAGCACTTCTCTTACCGTAAAGGGAGAAGCCGAAGCAAAACAGGTCGTCGCCGGCTCAAACGGCGGCAGGATCACGGGCAATGTGACGGCGGAAATTGCCGGCGGAAACGTCGAAAGCCTCGTCATCGGAGTGAACGGCGGTGCGTCGGTCGACGGAAACCTTGCGGTTATCGTCTCGGGCGGCAGCGTCGGAAAAGTTACCTTTGTAAACGACGGCACCTTGAGCGGCAAGACTATTCTCATCGGTGCGGGCGAAGAAAAAAACCTTTTTAAAGACGCAAACGCAAACTACATTCTCGAAGTGACCGCAGGTACTGTCCGCCCCGTTTGGGACGGAAATGCGATCGCGGGATTTTCGATCGTCGACTCGAACGGTCTTACCGCCAATACCGCCAAGATCGACGGCACCGAAACGCACAGCGAGAACGGAGTCTATACGATTCCCGAAGGCAAGCACACGGTCGAAGCCGTGGGGAAGGCACTCGAATTCAAAAAAGACGCTTCGTTTGTTGCGGGCTACGACGACGGAACCTTCCGTCCGCAGAACAATATGAGCCGCGCCGAAGCGGTCACGATGATGGCGCGCCTTTTGGCGGATGAAGACTACATCAAGAAATGCACCGCCTCCTACAGCGATGTTGCTGCCGACGCATGGTATTCGCCGTATATCGGCTTTATGCAGACACTGAATATGCTCACTCCCATCGCACGTGATAACGGACGCGCCTTTGCGCCCGACGAAAAAATCACCCGCGGCGAGTTTACCCAGCTCATGTTCTCGGTATACAGCGGCGGAAACCCCGAAGGCTCCGACCGAATCAAGATGCGCACGCTTTCGGATGTCAACAAAAACACGCAGTATTCGACCGCCATCTACGGCGCAGTCAACGCGGGATTGGTTGCGGGCTACGACGACGGAACTTTCCGCCCGAAGGGCAACATCACCCGTGCGGAGGTCGTCACCATGGTAAACCGCCTTTTGAACCGTATTCCGACGGGCAACACCGACGGAAAAACCTTCTCCGATGTAGAATCGCACTGGGCAAAGGCACAGGTGCTTGCCGCCTGCGGTAAAGAAAACGTCGAATGGACGGTAAAAGACGCAAGCAACGCCTTTGTCCTGAAAGGCTCGACGCCCGAAGAATATGTAAAGGGACTTTATGAACAGAGCGCTTCGTTGAACGGCGAAGAAATCTGCAAGGCGGTCGACGTTATTTCCGAAAAGATGAAGCAGGACGTTTTGAATTCTCAAAACGGGCTTGACCTTTCGAAATACAAGACCACCTACTATATTTCCGAAAAGAACGGAAGCGACGACAACGACGGTCTTTCGCCTGAAAAGCCCTTCAAGACGCTGGAGGCTCTGTCGAAAACGCGTTTCCTGCGCAACGCGAACATTCTTCTCGAGCGCGGCGGACTTTACCGCGGAACCTTTGTTATCACACAGAATCTCAGCTTCGGCGCTTACGGCGAAGGTCCGAAGCCGGTTTGGATCCAGTCCAAGCGCAACTACGCCGATCCGTCCCTTTGGGTCGAGACCGAATATCCGAACGTTTGGAAGTGTACCGAACAGCTCATCAACGTCGGCGTAATGGGCTTTGATCACGATATGTTCGACTACAGCGACAAAACGTATAACGAAAAATACGGTATCATCTGCAACTACAAGACCAACGGCTTTATGGGTCTTGAAGACATGAACAAGGATCTCCAGTTCTTCTCGGATCTGCGTGAAGTCGGACTTTTAAGCCCCGCTCCTCTTTACCTTTACTCTGCCGAAGGCAACCCCGGCGAGCGCTTCAAGTCGATCGAGATCGGTGAGCGCATCAATATCGTGCGCGGCGAACCGTTCAACTGCAGTTTTGACAACATCTCCTTCAAGTTTACGGGAGCGCACGCTATCGGCGTAAACAACGCGCGCAATTTCCGCGTTACCAACTGTATCTTCTCGTGGCTCGGCGGCTCGGTTCTTTGGTTCAACGACGACGGCTCGTCCACCTGCTACGGAAACGCCGTGGAAACGGGTGTCTGCAACGGTTATTTTGTTGAGAACTGCTGGTGCTATCAGCTTTACGACACGGGTGTCACCCACCAGTGCTCGAAGGGAGACGGCAACCGTGAGCAGAAGAACATCCGCTATCTCGGAAACCTGATCGAGTATTGCCACTGGGGTATCGAGTTCTATAACTCTCCCGACACGACAACGCCTTATCCGAACGGAAGTCCCTATGTCCGCACCACCTCGGACGTTCACGACGCTTATAACGTCGTGCGCAACACGGGCTACGGCTGGGGTTCGGTCATCAAAAACCGTATGATAGGCTCGCAGGGCTACTGCGGATCGTCGCTCTCGGACAACTTCGACGAGCTGACCGAATATAACATTTTCGACCGCAGCGCCGGAAATCTTCTCTTCCTTCCCTCCAACGCAAAGGAAACGCAGAGCCGCAACATTTATATCCAGTACGAAGGCAACTATCTCGGAAATCTGCGCGGAAGCCATATGAAATGCGACACCGATTTTGCCGAGAACATTCGCAAATTATGGGGCGACAAAGAAGCGGTCATCGTTATGATTCAAAAGAAAGACTGAAAACCGCATAATAAGAAGTGCCCGCAAAAGCGGGCATTTCTTTATCCTCCTTGACTTTTTTCGCATTCGGTGTTATACTGTGCCGGTACAATATCTTCGGAGCAAAACATCGATGCAAAAGAACAACGCAAAAGCTTATTTTCAATTGGTATCCGCCATGCTGATCTTCGGCACGATCGGCATTTTTCGCCGCAATATTCTCCTTTCGTCGGGAATGCTCGCCTTCGTGCGGGGCGTGATCGGAGGTCTTTTCCTGTGCCTTATCCGGCGTTTTTTGACAAAGAAGCACCCCGAAACGGCAAAAACGGAAGAAAAGATCAATCGCAAAAACCTTTTTCTCCTGATTCTTACGGGCGCATTCATCGGAATCAACTGGATCTTGCTTTTTGAGTCGTATTCCTATACGACGGTGTCGGTCGCCACGATGTGTTATTATATGCAGCCGACCTTTGTCCTTTTGCTCTCGCCGATCGTTTTGCGCGAAAGGCTGACGGTGCGAAAGCTTCTGTGCGCCGCCGCGGCGATTTTCGGAATGGTGCTGATCTCGGGCATCACCGAAGGTTCTGCGGGTAGAACGCATGACTTCACGGGCATTCTCTTTGGTCTCGGCGCCGCCGTTTTTTACGCCGCCGTCATTCTTTTGAACAAGAAGATCACGGTGCAAAACGCCTATCGAAAAACGGAAATTCAGCTTTTTTCCGCAGCCGCCGCCATGATTCCGTATCTTCTTTTGACCGAGGATTTTTCCGCGATCCGCCCGACGGCTCTTTCAGTCGCGCTCGTTCTGATCGTCGGCATTTTCCACACGGGCTTTGCCTACGCTTTGTACTTCGGCAGCATGACGCGCCTTCGCGCGCAAACCGCCGCAGTGCTGAGCTATATCGACCCCGTTTTCGCTTTGTTTTTGTCGGCACTGTTTCTGCATGAGCCGCTGTCGCCGTCGGGCATTATCGGCGCGATTCTGATCATCGGCTCGGCGGTCGTCTCCGAAATTTCACCCGCGAAAAATTAGTTTTTTCTTTCTCGCCAACACCTCCCGTACCCTGCGGTGCGGGAGCTTTTTTATTGCAGAAACCGCCTTGCCCGCGGGCTTCCCAATCCGGAGCAAAAATCAAAGCCTTTCGCGGCGGCATAAGCTCCGCTTTGCCCGAGAACGATATCGAAAAACGCGCGGTGCGGGTTCGTGTATGCCGTCTCGCCCGCAAAATCATAGAAAAAGCGCGCCTTTTCGGAGAGAATGCGCTTATCCCGCTCGGCAAGACAAGCGCAGATTCCCGCCATGCACGGCGCGCCGACGCTGGTGCCGACCGCGTCGGTCCAGCCCGAGCGACCGAAAGCGACCGTCGAATGATAAAACGCCGCCCCCGCTCCCCTTTCCCCTTCGGCAAAAAACGCAAGATCGGGCACGGCACGTTTTCCCCCCGAATCCCGCGCGATCGCACCGAAGCGGTTCTGGTGTTCGGGAGCGGCAAGATAACGGCTCACGCCGCTTCCCGTGCCGTTCCAGACGCATTCCCCGCGTGCTGCGTTTCCCTGTTCGTCCAAATACAAAAGCGTCCCGCCGACACAGAGAACATACGGCGAACAGGATGGGTATTGCACCGCTCCCCCGTCCCCCGCCGCCGCGACGAAAAGAGTGCGGCTGTCCCGAAAGAATTCTTCATATCGGCTCTCCGTTCCGTCCTCATTTCGCCCGAAGCTCAGCGACACAATGTCGCATTCGCCCTCCGCCGCCCTTACCGTTTCCATAATGTCGGAAAAATCATCGGACGGGGCAAAATAGCAAAAGAGCTTGGCGTCGGGTGCAAAAGCATGAAACCACTGACTGTCGAGCGACGACTCCAGAATCCACTCGCTTCTTCTCTCCGACGCATTTTCCGCACCGCGAAGCGTGATATCCGCCTCGGGAAGTGCAAAAGTTCGCGAAAAAACCGCAAGATCCTCGATGAGCGTCGGGCTTCCGTACGCCGTCACAATGCCGCATGTGACCCCTTTGCCCGTGGGAAAATCGCCGTCGGCGGCGTAGTAATGCTTCAGCGCCGACGGCGTATACCCGCTTTTTGCATAATTTCCCGTCGGTACAAGAAACGGCTTTGCCTTTGCACTGCTTTTTTGTTCGCTCATATTTCTTCCTCCGAAAAGAAGTGTCGGAAAAATCTATGACGAAGCGGCGCGTTCTATGCGCAAAAAAAGCCTCCCGAAGGAGGCTTTTTGATTTGTTCTCAGTTCTCGTCGAGAAGCAGTGCGCGCATATCCTCGAGATCCGACTGGTAGGTCGAGAGGCTCGAAGCATACGCGGAAGCGTAGGTGTTGTTGCCTGACTGAATCATACCGGAGATACCCGGTGCATAGCCGCTATATAAGAAGCGTGCGTTGTTCTTGATGATCGGAAGCATTGCTTCGGACTCAACGTCACGGGTGTTCTTAACGGTCAGAACGATGTCGAAGTAAGCGGGAGTCAGGTTCTTTGCCGCCTGGAACGCCATCTCTTCGAGAACCGCACCGGTAAGCTCAAGCTCGGCGTTGGTTACGGGAATGTAGGTGAGCGCCGTCATATTGGACGAACGGTTCTGATATTCGCTCTCTTCGTCCCATTTCGGGTACGGGATGATACCGAAGTCGAATTCAACATCGGAAAGCGACGTAATGCCCGAGAGGAATACATCCTTGAACATGGCTCTGCCCTGCATGAACACGTCGTTCTGACGGGCATAATCGTTACTTTCGAAATAAGCGCGCTTGGTGCCCGTGAACAGATCGACGATGCGGCCGTACATTTCATGGCAACGATCCACATTCTGATTGAGAACGGGCATATTGTCGGCATCCTTTTCGAGAGGCGAAAAGCCGGTCGAAACAAGAAGCGCATAACCGAGCTCGGGCGCCCAGCCGATGAGACCCCAGCGGTCGTTATCGACGTCCATCTGTCCGTCGCCGTTCAAGTCCTTTGCGCCCTTTGCAACAAGCTCCTCGAACTTGTCCCATGTCCACGTGCCGTCGAGAACATCCTGATAAGGATATTCGAGATCAAGCTCGTCGAAGATGTCCTTGTTGAACACAAGGCAGTCGATGTACTTTATGTACATGGCGTAGTCGCCGGTCATAACGTAGATCTTGTCGCCGAAGCAAAGGTCGTTGGTGATGTTCTGATACCACCAATCCTCTTCAAGATTGATGTACGGAAGGGTGTTCCAGTCGACAAAATACTTTTCGAGAATCATCTGCGGCATACCGGTATGCTGTACGTGAATAAACGCGTGGTAAGTCGTATCGTTTGCCTCAATGAGCGAACGGAACTGTGCCGTCGCCTCTGTCTGACCTTCGCCGGTCATGGCGTAATTGCCCTTTACGATGTTGAGATCGATGCCGAAACGGTCTTCGACGATAAGATTGTCGTTGTACACCTCATTATTGGTAATGTCGGCGGTCTCTTCTTCGGCGTACATATGCTGACCCGTCGAGCCGATCAAAATTCCGAAGGTCTGACCGTCAAATTTTACATCGGCGGGAACGTTCGGGCTGTGATCGAGCGTCAGGGGATCGACATTTTCGTCGTTTTTATCCGAATTGTCGGTAACGTCGTTGTTATTTACATCCTTTTTGTCGCCGTCGTCCTTCTTCGAGCAAGCCGTAAACAACGAGGTCGACAGCATCGACGCCGCAAGCAAAACGGCAAGCAGTGCTTTTGTTGATTTCATTTCATTTCCTCCGCAAGTAATTTCGTGGATATGCTTCTATTATACGGTCGCCGCGCCGCTTTGTCAAGCGGGAAAGCACGAAAAGTCGGATTCAAACAGCCCAAAAACGCAATTTCGGCGTTTTGCCATGGACAAAACGGTACTCTATATAGATAAAACGGAGAACCGCCGTACTTTTCTATTCTTTCTCAGGCAAAAAGTCAAAGACGCACAAATACTCGACATTTCCGTCCCCGCCCGTGATGGGCGACGGGATAACGCCGCGCGAAACAAGTCCGAAGCCCGCAGCATTTTCACACACCCGTCCGCATGCGGCAAGACGCGCTTTTTCGCTCTTGACAATGCCGTTTTTCCCGACGAGCGCCCGCCCGACTTCAAACTGCGGTTTGATGAGCGACACGACAAGTCCGTGCGGCTTTAAAATGCGGCATACGGCGGGAAAGATCAGCGTTTGCGAAATGAACGAAAGATCCATCACGCAAAGATCGACCTTTTCGCCGAGGCTGTTTTCATCGAGTGTTCGGGCATTGGTGTTTTCCATCGAGACGATGCGCGCATCTTCGCGAAGCTTTTTCGCAAGCTGACCGCTTCCGCAGTCGACGGCATAGATCTTTGCCGCGCCGCGCTGTAAAAGGCAGTCGCAGAAGCCGCCCGACGACGCGCCGAGATCGGCGGCGCAAAGTCCGCGCACATCAAGCGCAAAAGCGTCGAGCGCCGCCGCAAGCTTATGTCCGCCGCGGCTGACATATTCGGTGTGAAGAGACGGTAAAACCGTCACATTTTGACCGTCGGATACCTCTTCGGACGGTTTTTGGCAAAGCGCTCCGTCGATTTGCACCCGTTTTTCTTCGATCAGCTTCTGTGCCCTCGTTCGGCTTTCACAAAAGCCGTTTTCAGCAAGATAACGGTCAATGCGCATGGTTTTCCTCCCGAAAATAATCGATAAGCTCCCCGCGTGAAATGCCGCACTTTTTATAAAGGGAGGAAAGCGGCGCCTGTTCGGGAATTTCGCCGTTCAGCGCAAAAATGCGGCTGTCGGTATCTTTAAGACACCCCGTGTCCAAAAGCTTTTCGCGAAGAAGCATCATCACGCCGCCCTCGCGTATTCCTTCCTCCAAAAAGGCGATCTTACCGCCCCCGCTCAGTCTTTCGGCAAGAAGCCGAGCCTGCCGCTCAAGCGGCTTTAGCGTGAGAAGCAATACGACGGCGCACGCCGTCCCCTCCTCCGCCAGCGCCTTTTGCGCCGCCAGCGCTTCGGCGGTGATTCTTCCGTAGGATACAATAACATTTTCGGGAAGCGACCCGTCGGCGTTCCCGCCGCACAGGCGAAGATCAAATTCTTCTCCCCCCGCGATCGGTGCGGGAAAAGCCCGCATCAGCGCAGGATTTGCCTCTCCTTTCGGATAACGCACGGCAAAAAGCCCTTTTTCGGACAGAGCATGCTCCATCATGTCGTGCAGCATTTTGTACCCGATCGGTTCATAAAGCGTAAGCCCGCGCACCTGCGACAGAAACGCGGCGTCGAATATTCCGTGGTGCGTCGCTCCGTCGTCGGGCGCAAAGCCCGCGCGGTCGATGAGAAGCAGTCCGCCGAGATTCTGAAGCGCAACGTCGTGCAGGAGATTGTCGTATGAGCGCTGCAAAAAGGTGGAATAAACGGCAAAAACCGGCTTTTCTCCCGCCGCCGAAAGCCCCGCAAAAAAGGTCACGGCGTGCGCTTCGGCGATTCCGACGTCGAAATAGCGCGCGGGAAATTTCTTCCGAAAGCTCTCAAGCCCCGTTCCGCAGCTCATGGCGGCGGTTATGGCGCAGATTTTTTCGTCCTTTTCGGCAAGCGCGCAAAGCGCGCGTCCCGCCTCCTCGGAAAAGCTGTCGGCACATTTTCCGCATCCGTCGGGGCTGATCCCGTGATATTTTTCGGGGTTGTTGACCGCCTTTTCATAGCCGCAGCCCTTGACGGTCTTGATGTGAACCAAGACGCATCCTCCGCTGTTCTTCGCTTCGCGCAGCATGGTCTCGACCGAAAAATAATCGTTTCCGTCGATCGGTCCGAGATAGCGAATGCCCATATTTTCAAAAATGTTTAAGTTGTAGACCGCGCCCTTCAGCTTTGTTTTCAATTTGACCGTAAAGCGCTTGAGATGTCCGCCGATCAGCGGGATACAGTCAAAAAAGTGCGCGACGCCCCGTTTGAAGGACAGATACCCTTTTGTCGCGCGGATGCGGGAAATGTGCTTGGAAAGGTTGCCCACGTTGGGCGAAATCGACATTTCGTTCTCGTTCAAAACAATGATCAGCCGCAGTCCGCTGTCGCAATTGTTCAGCGCTTCGTAAATCATGCCGCCGGTGAACGCGCCGTCCCCGACCACTGCGACGGTAAAGGCATCCGAGCCGCGAAGACGGTCGGCTTCGGCAAAGCCGAGCGCAGCCGAGATCGATGTGCTGCTGTGTCCCGCGCCGAAGCAGTCGCACTCGCTCTCCGAACGCTTTGTAAAGCCCGAAAGTCCGTTTTCGCTTCGCAAAGTATCGAAACGTTCCTTTCGTCCCGTTAATATTTTATGTACATAGCTCTGATGTCCCACATCAAAAAGGATGTGATCCTTCGGAACGTCAAAGACCCGATGCAAAGCGACGGTAAGCTCGACCACGCCCAAATTGGAGGCGAGGTGTCCGCCCGTTTTCGGCACGTTTTCCAAAAGGAAATCCCGAATTTCGCGGTTCAGCGTCGGTATTTCGACGTCGGATAGCTTTTTCAGATCCGCGGGGGAACCGATCGTGTCCAACAATTTCTCCATAAAAGCCGCTCTTCCTACTCTTTTTTTCTTTTTCTCTCGGTCTTGCAAATTTTTTTGCGGAACAAAAAAAGATATTTGCCGTCCGTCCCTTTCGTTGCTCTTTCATTTTTATCGGTGCGCAGCACGCATGTGTCGATACCGATCGGAAACGGAGACTGTTTTCTTCTGTATTTTACCACAAATCGTACCAAAAAGCAACTGTTTTTCATTTTTCGCTCCTTTTCCCGCTTTTCGGCTTCGCTTTTTGCACGCGGCAGGAGCTGAAAAGAGTCGGTTTTCTCTCGGCTTTGCACTCACTTTCGTATTGACTTTGCCGACTCTTTGTGTTAAAATATTTAGGAGGAAGAGCCTGTTCGGAATGTTCGTCCCGCATTTTTCGGAAAAATTCGGAACAAAACCGACGCTTTTTCCGTCCAACCTATGAAAACGGATCGACCGATCGCAGATCGGACCAGAAAGGATATTCCTATGAAAAAAACAATCAGCTTACTGTTGAGCGGCGTTTTGCTTGCCGCCTCGATCGGCACGGTGCATGCGGCATCGCCGTCCGATTTTTCCGATATGCCCGACGACTGGTCGACGCCTGCGCTTACCGCCGCCATCGACAACGGACTTTTGTCCGGCTCGAACGGCAAAATCCTTCCGAAGGATTATCTTACCCGTGCGCAGATGGCGACCATTATCGTCCGCGCCTTCGGTGCGGTATCCGAGACCTCGATGAGCTCCTTTAAGGATGTTCCGCAGGACAGCTGGTATTATTCGTTTATGCAGAAAGCCGTTGCCATGAAAGTGTTTACGGGAGACGGTTCGGGCTATCTTACTCCCGAAGCCAACATTACGCGCGAGCAGGTCTTCGTCGTTTTGTCGCGTGCCTTTGATCTTACGGCGACGGGCGGCACGGCATGCCTGGACAAGTTCACCGACAAAGGTGATATCGCCGCTTGGGCGGCTCCTTATGCCGCCGCATTGGTGGAAAAGGGTTATGTAAACGGCTCGAACGGCTGTCTTTACCCGAAGAATAACATCACCCGCGCGGAGTTTGCTCAGATCATGTACAACATCGTTTCGGCGTATATCGGCAACGGACAGACAGTGAACGGCGAATATGACGGCTGCGTAATCGTGCGCGGCGCGAATGTAACCTTTACCGAAACGGCAAAGGTCGGCGGCACACTGGTCGTCGGCGAAAGCAGTTCAAACGTCCGTGTTGTGGACAAGACGAGAATTGCCGCGATCGTGGATACCAAAAACAGCGTTCTGTACGGCAAAGCGCCCGTGACAAGCGGAGATGACGGCAAAACCGACTCGGGCAAGAAGGATGACGATATCTTCTGGGTCATCCCGGGCGGCGACACGGGAACCTCCGACCCCGGAAATGACGATGACGGCTGGTCGAACATTTACAGACCGTGAGCGTAATCGCACGCGCAAATGCAGGTGCAAGCCCTCGTTTTGACAGGCAATAGTATCTGAATACAGAAAGAGTCTCTCGGCATACGCCGAGAGACTCTTTCTGTTATAAAAAACGAGTGTATACTTCGTCGTTTTTTGAGAGCGCTCAGTTCACATCATAGCGCAGAAAATAACCTTTGCCGTACGAACAAACGGGACAGCGGTCGGGCGCGTCGGGACCGTCGGCGATGTAGCCGCAATTGGTACAGAACCAGCGCGCATTCTCGGGAGCTTTGCCGTAAAGAGTGCCGTCCGAAAGCTCGGTCAACGTGTTTTTAAGTATATCCTTATGATTTTTTTCGATCGTCCCGATCATGCCGAATTTCCGCGCGATCTCGTCAAAGCCCTCTTCCTGCGCTACGCGGGCAAATTCGGGATACATCGATTCGGCTTCATACGTTTCTGCGCCGATGGCGGTCGCAAGATTTTCCTTGGTTGTGCCGATCTTATCCAGATAATCATAGAATATCTCGGCGTGCTCGCGTTCCTGGTGCGCAATATCCCACAGCGTGTCGCCGACGGTGGCAAGCCCCTCTTCATAAGCGGCACCGGAATACAATTCGTATTTTGTTTGGGCGATCGCCTCGTTTGCGGCGGCGGTCATGAGATTTTTTTCGGTTTTCGTTCCCGCAAGCTTCTTTTCGGAAGGCATTTTTCTCTCGGCGGGGGTGTTTTTTGTCTCTTCGGTATCGCAGTCGCGGTTGAGATTCATATCGTTGTTCATGAAAAGCAGCTCCTGTCTTGAAAAATTCGGGCTGTTTCTTTTGAATTGACCTGCAAACAGGTTTCGGCACGCCGATCAACAAAAGATCAAGCCAGCCCTCAAAAACAGTATATGTGCCTTTTGAATCGGGTGTGCGGCGGGCGAAGGAGAAAGACTTTTAGAGGATGGCGGGGATTTTCGGGAGCGCCGCCGCTCTTATCTTGAAACAGCGCACCTCCTTATGATTTCATTCCCCTCGTCGCGGAACGAACCAACCGATTTATAACCGATCGAAAGCGCCGTTTTGTACGTCGATATTTTATCCTCTATCCTGTAAAAATAAAGAATGCAAAAGAGCGTGTTTTCGAAAGCCCAATCGCGCACCGCTGCGGCGGCTTCCCCGGCATTTTCCTTTCTTTGCCTGTCCTTTCGAATACGGTAGCCGATCTCGACTCGCATCTGTCCGTTAACGATCGTATGGTCAAGCCGAAATTGCCGATCGTCTCGCCGCCTTCCTTCAGACAGACCGCCCACCGCCCGAAGCCGAAAATATTATACCGCTCTATGTTTTTGCTTATCCACCCCCGCACCCGCTTTTCGTCAAAGGTGTAAGGATAATGCCGCATGATATCCGAATCGGACAGGACCGCATACAGTGCGTCAAAGTCCTGTTCCGTCATTTCCCGCTGAAACAGCCGCTCGATTTTGATCATCTTTTTTCTCATGCATTATATTTTTCTCACTGCCCGAATAATTGCGGAAAAGCAGAAAAAATCCTACCCGTCGTTTTGCTTGGGGTAGGATTTTCGTTTTATCCATAAGACTGCTTGCGCGAAAAAGCGGAGACGAAAAGAAAAATTTGCCGCAGCATCTTCGTATGAACAATATCGGTCAGCGCCCGGAAAAATCCGCCGCTGCGCTTTCGCAAAGCGAGCGCAGGAAAGCAAAGGGACTTCCGTCGGCATTATCCCAAAGGAACGCCTTGACCTCGGTCGCATTTTCCGTGTTTATTCCGAGATCGGTGAGCGAAAAGAAAGCTTTTTCGGTCTTGTCGAGCTCGGTTTTGGCGATATCCAAAAGCCCGTTTTCCCCGTAGCTTGCCACGATCAGCACCGCCGATCGGTCGAGCCCGAACACGAGGACGGTATCGCCGTCGACGCTCAGCGCCGTTTCGCCGATCTTTATCCATCTCGCCGTCAGGGTAAGATCATCGTTTATCGGCTTTTCAAAATTGTAAGCCGCGCCGTTTAAATACCACGTGTCAAAAGAATATCCGTCCCAAACCGGAACCGGAAGGCTTTCTCTGTCCAAAGTGCCGCCGTATTCCACTTTTACGGTCTGCGACTCTTCTCCGTTTTGCAGGTCAAGCGTTACCGTGTGATATTTCGGAACAAGATAATGCATCTCGTTTTCATACAGGATCGTATATTTTTCGTCGTCGGGAATCAGGAGCGCCGAGCGGTTGCCGCCCTTGTCGTGATACTGCGATTCAAATACATATTCGATGCCGAGCGGGTTTTCAACCGTCGGAACTGAGCTTGCGGACACCCCGATCTTCTCGCTGCCGGTAAGACCGCTGCGAAGCTGGAACTTTTTCCCGTTCATGAGATAAAGGTTGCTTTTTGTGCCGTCCGTCAAGGTATTGCCGAAAACAGTCGTTCCGCCGCCTATCTCAAGCTCTCTTCCCTCTGTGTTTTTCTTGTTCAGGCAAATGCCGCCGCCCATGGGAGCAGTGTTTTCCGTTACGGTCGTTTTGGTCAGAATGAGCCACGTATAGATGTAGTCGATGTACATACCGCCGCCCGCTTGCAGCGCCGTATTGCCTTTAATTTCGCATTGCCCGTTCACGGTCAGATGTTGACCGCTTGCGGAAATTCCGCCGCCGAGATTGGCGGTGTTTCCCGTTACGAAAACGGTCTCCTCACTGCTGCGTACATTAAAATACGAGTCCTTGTCCAGACGAATACCGCCTCCGCCGCCCTTACAGGTGTTTCCGGTGATACTTCCACCGGATAATTGAAGCTGAGCCTCCGACTTTGCGTAATAACCTCCGCCGTTCCATTCTGCGGAATTGTCGTGTACGCTGCAATTGTACATGTTGGTAAATTGATTGCTCTTATAGTTGCCGTTCAGGTAAATTCCTCCGCCGTTTCCGCGGGCGGTATTGTTGTGTATGTCCGCATTGTAGATATTCGTATAGAAAAAGGGATACGAATTATTGTCGTCAAAACCGGCAACGCAAATTCCGCCGCCGTGCATTGCGGAATTTTCGGCGATCTCAACGTCCCGAATCGTGAAATTGTCGCGCGTTTCGGCAAATATCGCACCGCCGAGACCCGTTTTATTACTGCCCGTTGCGGAATTTTTACTGAGCTTCACGTTGCTAAGATCCGCTTTCGTCTTGTTCTTCAGGTGAATGGCACCGCCGTTTACGGCGCTGTTTCCGATCATTTCGCCGCCGTCGACGGTGATCGTGCCGTTTTCCGCCGATACTGCGCCGCCCGAACCGTTCGGTGCTTTATTATTCACAAAAGAGCCGCCGTGCATGGTAAAGCTGCCGCCGCTGACAAAAACACCGCCGCCGTTGGAATTTGCGACCTCATTGTCCGCAATACTGCCGCCGTACATTATAAAGCTGCCCGATTGACAGTTTATCGCAGCAAAACGGGTCGTATCGCTCTTCGCCGAACCCTTCGCACCGGTGATCTTTCCCGTTTCACCGCAGTCGCAAAGAACAAATTTTCCGTTTGAACCGACGCGGACGGCAGGGTAGCCCTCCTTGTCGATCGTGAGCGTCTTGCCGTTCAGGCAAAGATAGACGTCTCGGTCTGTTACGGTAAGGGTGTCGGTTATGGTAAGATCGTCTTCCAGATGCAGGTACACGGCAGCGGAAGATCCGTCGCCTTTACCGACCGTAAGGTCGCCGTCCCACGACTGCCAATTCACGCTGCCCGTATCTTCGTGATTTTCCGTGCAGTCGACAGTCCCGCATACGCAGTGTGCGGTGTGTGTTTGCGCATTATCCTCCTGTGCCGAAACACTTTGAGCCGCGCAGACGGAAAAGGTCAGAAGCGTCAAAAGAACTGTCAAAATCTTTTTCATGGTTTCTCCTTTCGCATTTTCCTTCGGTGGAGCCGTTTACAACTTTATATTACATATGATAGCATGAAAAAAACCCGCTGTCAAGAATAAGCGAAGGCATATTCCGGACAGCGGGCAAAAAAAGAGGCTCACGCCAAGTCGGGCAAGGGGGAAACAATTTTTTTGTAAACATAGCGGAAGTACAAAAGCTCCGCGATCGCCGTGATGGTCCATGAGCTGATATAGACAAGATACAGCGATTGGATCGTTCCGAAATGAGCAAAAACGGTATAGACCCAAAAGATTCGGAAAACGCATGAGCCCATAATAACGATAACCGTCGGAACGCCGCTTCTGCCGAGTCCGCGCGAGGCGGCAATAGCACCGTCCATCAACGCCGAGAACCCGTATGAGAGCGCCATGACCGAAAGCCGTGCCATGCCCGCTTTTGCAACAGCATCGTCTTTGGTAAAGATATGTAAAAAACGCTCGCCTGCAAGATAAATGCCGACGCCCATGACAAGTCCGATCACAAGAGCATAGGAAATGCTGATGAAAAAGCTGTCGCGGACGCGCTTTTTCTTGTGTGCGCCGAAATTTTGACTCATGAAGCTGGAGCAGGCGACGTAAAATGCCGCCATAACGTCGTATACAAGCGCGTCGGCGTTGGTCGCGGCGGAATTTCCCTCCACCGTTGTTGCATCGAAGGTATTGACGCCCGCCTGAACAAACAAATTTGCCGCCTGAAAGATCGCGTTCTGAAGTCCCGTCGAAATACCGAGCAGTGCGACCTGTTTTGCTTTATCCTTCGTAAAGCGAAGCATTGCAAAACGAAAAGCGTAGACCTCATTTGAACGCAGGAGCGCCGACAGAACAAGAGCTGCCGAAACGTACTGTGAAAGGATACTGGCAATGGCGACGCCCGCAACGTCGAGCGAAAAGCCGATAACGAAAAACAGATTCAATATAACGTTCAAAATGCCCGCGATCAGCATGTACACAAGCGGTTTTCCCGTGTTGCCCGAAGCGCTGAGAACGCCGCTGCCGAAATTGTAGACCGCAAGCGCCGGCATACCGCAGAAGTAGATGCGAAGATACAATTCTGCACCGTCGATCAGCTCTTCTTTTGTTCCCATGAGCTCGAGCAGAGGACGATTGATCAAAAGGCCGATCATCATTAAGGCAAGACCGCAGAGAAGACAGATCAGCGCCGAGGAATGTACCGTGTCGCTTACGTTTTTGTCTTCCTTCGCTCCGATATAGCGCGCGACAACGACATTTACACCGGCTCCGACTCCGATGAGGATATTCGTGAACAACGCAACGATAATAGTGGTCGATCCGACCGAACCGAGCGCATGCGAGCCTGCAAATTGTCCCACAACGGCGATGTCCGACATATTAAACAGCACTTGCAGGATGTTGGAAAGGATCAAGGGAAGACTGAAAAGTAGAATCCCGCGCGGAAGACTGCCTTCAGTGAGAGAATTCGAGGAAGAAAGACGCATAAAACAATACCCTTTTCAAAGCGAAAAAATAGCGACAAAGACGCTTACTTTTTCCGCTTTCGAGCAGAAAAGCGGGCGTCCTTGCCCGGTGAGATTATTCTATCACAAAAGATCGCAAAAGTACAGAGCTTTGTTGCATTTTTCCAAAATACCCACTTTGTGCAACCTTTTCGCCACAATTGCTTTCATCTTGAGTATATAAAAAAGTCAGCACTTGTTTTCTTCTTGAGTATAGAAGAAAATAAGAGCGGGGAACTTTGTTCCCCGCTCTTGCAACACATGCGCTTATAAAATTACTTGACCGTCGGCTGCTTCGAGAAGTACATAGCCTTGAGGTACAAAGTATCGCCCTTAAGCTCGGACAGCTTCTTTGTTCCGATCGGGAACATGTGGAACTGACGATATACAGCTCCGTCGGGCGTATTGGCAGAAGCGATTGCTTCGGTCAAATCGAAGGTCATGGTCGCCCACTTGCCGGCTTCGACCTTATCCTTAGCGGAAACGCCTTTACCGTACCAAGAGGACACCTTGCCGTCTGCCTGCATTACATTACCATAGGTCAGATAGCCGTTATCGCCGATAGCCGCGCCGCTCTTGGAATCATAGTAGTAAACCATCGTGATGTGCGGATAGGTCTTAACATCGATCTTATACTTATCCATGGTGAAGTTGTTGAACATCATCTGGTTTTCGCTTCCGTCGGATGCCAAAACCCAAACCTTTTCGTGGTCAAATTCGGTCGTCTTAACCGAGTTCGAACCGCCGATCGGCTTTTCAAGCGTATTGAATGCATTTTCGAGGAGGATCGGAGAATCCGAGCTTTCGAACTTCGGATTACGTCCCGTGTCGTTTGCATACATCGTCATATCGTAAAGAATGATGACGTTGGGGAGATCCCACGAACCGCGCATCTGCCATACAGCCGTGAACACAACATCGAAATTCGAGGTCATGTAGTAGGTTTCACCTGCACTGTAAACCTTGCCGTCGGCGCTGCACTGCCAACCGACAAAGCGGTAGCCGAGATAATCCATAGCAATACCGTCGGGAAGCTTGTTGCCGGTCATGTGCTCCCACTCGCGTGCTTCGGGCACACCCGTGGTAACCTGATCGGTACCGGCTTCAAAGGTTACTTTGAGCTTCGGTGCATAACCGGTCTGCTCGGTAAAGGCAACGCTTGCCGAGAGAGAGCCGTCTCTGTTGGTCGTTACGGTTGCTTTCTGACCGTTAATGGTTACATTCGGGAGCTTGCCTTCGAGGAACAATACTCCGCTGTTCGGCGTGATACGAACCTTTGCGGTATAAATCGTTTCGTAAGCAAACTTGCCGCCCTTAAGCTCCGGTTCCCAACCTTCCATCTGAACCTTTGCAGTCTTGCTTGTGGTTTCGGGCTTGATGCTGAATGCTTCAGCACCGCCGGTAGGCTTTTCGACAGTAATGGCAATTGCCGTCGTGTTCTGTCTTCCGAAGCGGATGCTGTTGATCACATATTTCTGAGAAGCATCGGTAGGATTGCTCTGAAGATTGATAAGACGCTGAGTAGTCGTACGGATCGTGCTGTACATACCGCTCGACGGGTTGCGGAAATACTTGAGTCCGCCTACATTCGAAACGGGAACAACAATACCCTGTGCAACAAGCGCTTCGTTAACGGTAGTCTTACCGCCGACACCGGAGTCGAGGATATAAGCGCTGTCTGCCGAAGCGATCATCTTGTTCATGAGGCTTTCGGAGAAGGACGCGGGAACCGTGCCGTTACCGTAGATGAGGAATTCGGCGTCCGCACCGTTGAGCGCGTTCGAAGCGGTGATCGTACCGATTTCGCCACCGTTGATATAGAAGGCGACATAGCCGTCGAACGCAATGCTTCCGCTGCCCATAGGAGCGAGGTCAAGCGTGCCGATCGAACCGCCGTTTACGGTAAGCAAGCCGTTGCCGGGGATGGTCTTGGTGTTATCGTGGTTTGCACCCGCGAAATAATAGTTGCGGATGGAAACGCCGGGGTTGATGGTGGTATCGATTTTTTCGACCGAGTAGCCGTTTCCGCCGTCGTAAACGTCATATTCATCGCCGATGTTTTCGAGGTTCGGACCGAGAACGACCGTGTTACCGCCGGTTACGATGTAAGCGCCTCTCGTTGCGTTGATCTTGATATTTTCGATGGTGACATCGCTCCGGAGAGTAAGATCCTTCGGAAGCGTGATGCTTGCGTTGCTATCGCTTGCCGTGATGGTGAGATGTCCCGCCTTAACGGGAAGGTCGCCCTGAAGGTTCAGTGCACCGACCGCTACGATGGTAAGATCACCGTCGCCCGCAAGCGCATAAGCCTTCGCGATCGAGTTGACCGCAGTTTCCGCGGTAAGACCGTCGTTGGTGGGAGCGCCGTTTATAACGTCGACATAGATAATCTTTCCGGCATCCGTCTTTTCCTTCCAAACCGCCGTCATGGTGACATTTTCGGCAGGAATGCGGAAGAGCTCGCCGGGCTGATACTTCGTTCCGTTATCATCTTCCCATGCGGAAAAGTCATGGCCGATCATAGCGAAGGTGTTTTCGGGAAGCGTTACATATTCACCCTCGTAAGCGCCGAGAGAAGCGGGAGCGTTTCCGCCCGTTGCTCCGCCGTCATTAAATACTACCATGACGTAAGGAAGCTTTTCCCAAACAACATGGAACGTAACATCTTCGTTTACGACAAACTTTTCGCCGGGCTGAACGATCTTGTCGGTATCATTTACACGATAACCCTTGAACGCATAGCCGCCCTGCTTGAAGTACTGCTCGCCGACGGTAATTTCGGTTCCGGCATCTACGAATTCCTTCAAAGGAGCTTCGCCGATAACGCCGATACCGCCGTCATACGCGATCATGAGACGGGTGTTGTCACGCTCGGTCTCGCCGAGACGATAAACGAACGTTGCGCCGTCCGTGGTTTCTTCGTAGCCGTAGAGCTTATAATCGCTCGAGCCGTTGATGGTGAACTCGAATCCTGCGGGGAACACGTAGTCGCCTGTGGGCTTCAGTTCAACCGTGTAGGTGTAAGCAACCGAATAACCGACGGTCGAATGATCGGGGGTCTTTGCGATAACGGTCGCCTGATAGGTGTCGGAATCAACCAAAACGGGGAATTCCGTGCTGCCGGGCGTCGCGGGAACGATGGTGACATCGACCTTCTGCGCGGCAAGCTTCTTTTCATTGGTAAAGGTAACTCTCGAAGTGCCGAGAGGAAGCTGGAGCTTTACATTGCCTACATAGCGAACCGTACCGTTCGGCATTTCGATCTTGGCAAGATAGCCCTCCTCGGGGGCAAACTCAAAAAGACCGGTTCCGGCAACGTTGTTGACCGTACCGTGCGCAGGATCTACGTTCACGCGGTAAACGTCCTTGTGGGCAAAGTTGTCGATAGCATACGCGCACATTTTACCGCCGTCTTCGACGATAACGTGGAGATAGCCCTTGACCTTTGCATAACGACCGCTGTTGGACATAGCATTGATCGTACCCTTGGAGCCGACCTTGACCTTGACGCTGCCGCCGATGGTAACGGGACCGTGACTGTCATTCCAGCCGTCCTGTGCAATATTGAGTTTCGCAAGACTTCCGCTGAGAACGTCGACAAAAACGTCGCCCGTAACACCGAAGGAAGAGTTGCTGTTGTACGAACCGCCGATGGTCATCGAACCGCTGGTGTAATTACCGCCGTCGATGATAACGTGCTCGCTTGCGGTGGTGCCGCCCATAGGACCTACGTGTATCATGGCGCCGGTTGTAACACCCTCGCCGAGAATGACCGTATTGCCGCGGGTGTTGCCGTGACCGTTAAGACCGACCGAAAGGTTAATGTTGCGGAACTCGGTCTCGCCGGAAAGGTAAAAACCGCAGCTTTGCTTGGTGTTGATCTTGGCGGTATCATCGCCGCCCTCGATCACGAGGCGTCCCAGGGTTTTGGGGAACGAGGATTCGCTCGTGCCGTCGCCGATAAAATACTCGCCCAAAACATATACCGTACCGCCGGTCGCATACATTTTGTCGCCCGCAGCGGAAATAGTCTTCAGCGGAGCTTCTTTGGTACCGGGATTGCTGTCCGCGCCGTTGGTCTGATCGACATAGTAGGAAGGCAGTTCCTCGGCGGAAACCGATGAAACGCCGAACACAAACGTCGACAGGATGACGGCGATCGTGAGCAGAGCCGACACAATTCGTCTTGTTTTCATGGAATTTTCTCCTTTTTCTTGTTTTCCCGCGACAGCCCTCGGAGGTACGCCGAAAGACGGTTTTAGGGGTGTACGTGTGTATTATATATCAACTTTTCAAAAAAATCAAGAGTTCAAGCCATTTTTTCTCATCATTTTTTGTCAAAATTTCGGTGTTCGATTTTTGTATTTGTGCAAAATGACGATTCCGCGCGGCGGAGTGCAAAAACGCCGCATATGCCCTCATTTTTGCGCTTTTCGGCTTTGCGGCGTACGTATTTTCGTTTTTTTGCCTTTTGCGCCGCCGAAAATCGCGCAAACCTATTTACAAACGTTTCCTATTATGTTATACTATAAAGCAAAGTGCGTATCGGACGGTTTTACGGTCTTCGAACGCACAGCCGAAATTACCGAAACCCCATTCCCTTTTCCGAAAGGACCATAAAAATGACCGAAAACAACCGAAAGATCAACGTCCGCGGCGTATATTTCGACAATGTGACGATGGAGAGCGCCCTCGCGTCGGCTGTCTCGCTTCTCGAGCGCGACGGCTTTGACTGTATTTTCACCCCGAATTCCGAGATCGTTCAGCTGTGTATCGACGACAAAAATTTGTACAATGTGATCAACAGTGCGTCGCTCATCATTCCCGACGGGATCGGTGTCGTTTACGCTTCGAAAATTTTGGGGCGTCCTCTGACCCAAAAGGTTGCGGGATGCGATCTTTCGAAAAAACTGCTCGAATACGCGGCAGACCACGGCAAGAAAGTTTTTCTCTTCGGCTCCGCGCCCGCGCGCGACGGACTGCCCTCGGTGGGTGAGCTTGCCGCCGCCGAAATGAAGAAAATGTTTCCCTCTCTCGTCGTCTGCGGCACGCGCGACGGCTATTTCAAGCCCGAGGAAACGCCCGCCATCGTCGAGGAGATCAACCGCTCGGGCGCCGACATTCTGTTTGTCTGTCTCGGCGCGCCCAAACAGGAAAAGTGGATCTACGAAAACCGCGAAAAGCTTTCCTGTTCGCTTGCGCTCGGGTTAGGCGGAAGTCTCGACGTCTACGCCGGAACCGTCAAACGCGCGCCCGATCTTTTCATCAAGCTGAACCTCGAGTGGTTCTATCGGCTTATAAAACAGCCCTCCCGCATCGGACGCATGATGAATCTGCCCCGCTTTTTGTTCGGAACGCTGTTTTACAAAATTTCCGGAAAAGACAAGAAAGAACAACAGGAGGTCCGCCCATGAAAGTTAAGCTCATTGCACACACGCCGAACCCCGACGCAGTCATCGCCTCCGCGGCAAAGCTTTGCTATTCCGCCGTCGGCGTCGACGAGATCATGGAGGATCTGACCCCCGAAAAAACCGAAAAATTCATCCATATGCTCACCTCCTTCGGACACGAAAGTCCCGTTGAGCACGTGAGCTTTACCTTTGCGGTCGAGGGCGTTTCGCGCTCGCTTCTCGCGCAGCTGACCCGCCACCGCATCGCTTCCTACAGCGTGCAGAGCCAGCGCTATGTCGGCAAGGAAAACTTTGAATATATCATCCCGCCCGAGATCGACGCGATCCCCGAGGCGCGCGCGCTTTTTGTCCGCGCCATGGAAAACGACCGCGAGACCTATCGCGAGCTGAATCGCATCCTCACCGAAAAGCACGCGGCGGACAACCGCGCTGCCGGAATGGGGGAAAAGAAGGCGCTTTCCGCCGCCTCGAAAAAGGCGAACGAGGATTCGCGCTATGTTCTCTCGAACGCATGCGACACGAAGCTTGTCCTGACGATGAACGTACGCTCGCTTTACAACTTTTTCTCGCTCCGCTGCTGCTCACGCGCGCAGTGGGAAATACGCGCTCTGGCGCTTGAAATGCTGCGTCTTGTAAAAGCGGTCTCACCCGTTTTGTTCGAAAACGCCGGACCCGCCTGCGTCCGCGGCGCCTGCTCCGAGGGCGGAATGTCCTGCGGAAAGGCGTCGGAGGTTCGCCGCGCAATCCGCGAAGGAAAGGATTATTGAAATGTCGTATCTTATCGCACTCGACGGCACTGACGCTTCGGGAAAAGCCACGCAAACCGCTCTTTTGGAAAAGCGGCTGAGCGATGACGGCTTTTCGGTGAGGACCGTTTCCTTCCCCGACTACGACAGCCCTTCGAGCGGTCCTTTGAAGATGTATCTTGAAGGAAAGCTCGGCAAAGATCCGAACGATACGAGCGCTTACGCCGCGTCGGTCTTGTTCGCCGTCGACCGTTTTGCTTCGTTTCGTTCGCAGTGGCGCGATTTTTACGAAAAGCCCGACGGCGTTATCCTTTTGAATCGGTACACCACCTCGAACGCCGTTCATCAGCTCTCGAAGATCGACGATCCTGCCGAGAAAGATGCGTTTTTGTCGTGGCTTTTCGATTTTGAATACCGCCTTTTGGGCATTCCCGCCCCCGACGCCGTGATCTATCTCGAAATGCCGACCGACATCTCGCTTTCGCTTCTCGAGAAGCGCTGTGAGGAGACGGGCGCAAAAAAAGACATTCACGAACAGGACGCGCGGCACCTGTACAAAAGTCATGCGGCGGCGCTTTACGCCTGTGAGAAATACGGCTGGGACCGCATTGTCTGCGGCGAAAACGGAAAACCGTACTCCGTCGAAAAAATTCACGAAAAGGTCTACGCCGCCTTTACCGCGCATATGCCGAAGGACTTTCCCCGTCCGTGACCGAACGGGGCGTAATTTGTCTTTTTTCTTAACGGAATTTTTCCGTTTTTTACCGTTGACCCGATATAAAATTCAAATTTTTCGGATATAATGGGTATAGATACTCGCCCGAAAAAAATGCGCCGTGCGGCGCGCCGCCTTTTCGGCGGCAGGATACAAAAGAAAGGAAAGAATATCATGGTATACGTATTTCTTGCGGATGGCTTTGAAGAAGTGGAGGCGCTCACCCCCGTCGACTATCTGCGCCGCGCGGGCATTGAAGTCGTCACCGTCGGCGTGAGCGGAAAAACCGTGGTCGGCGCGCGGAAAATTCCCGTCGTCTGCGACACGACACAGGATAAATTGTCCGCCGAAGTGCCCGAGGCGGTCATTCTGCCGGGCGGGATTCCGGGCGTTCCGAACCTTTTAAAAAGCTCGGTCGTCGCCGACACGCTTGAAAAGACCTACCGTGCGGGCGGTCTTATCGCCGCCATCTGCGCCGCACCGACGATTCTTTCCGCCTACGGCTATCTCGAGGGAAAGAACGCCGTCTGTTATCCCGGCATGGAAAAAGACCTTTGCGGCGCACATTATCAAAAAGAGCGCGTCGTGCGCGACGGGATGATCCTCACCGCCGAGGCGGCGGGGTCGGCAGAGCTTTTTGCCTTTGAAATCATTCGCATTCTGCGGGGCGAGGAGGCGGCGGAAAAGGTCCGCACAGCCGTAGTCGCCCGCTGAAAATTTTCTAACTTCGTTTTGTTCACCGTGTTTTTACCGCTTTGAGAAAGGATGGATCGTTTATGAGCGAAATCAGAACCAAAAAACTTGAAATGAGAGAAAAATATCTTGCCGTGCGCGACGCGCTCCCCGCGGAGCAGAAGGCGGCGTTCGACAAGAAAATCTACGACCGTCTGATCGCCTCGATCACCTACCGCCACAGCACCGATGTGCTTTTGTATGCCTCGATGGAAAACGAGGTGGACACATGGGCAATCTTCGAAACCGCCCTGAAGGACGGAAAAAAGGTCGCTTTTCCCTGCTGTAACCCCGACAACACCATGACCTTCCGTTATGTGACCGACAGAAATCAGCTGAAAGAACGCACCTTCGGCATTTCGGAGCCGGACGACACCTGCGAAGAATGCCGGCCGAACAATTTCTCGCTTCTCATCGTGCCGGGTCTTGTTTTTGACAAGAGCGGTTATCGAATCGGCTACGGCAAGGGCTTTTACGATCGCTTTTTGTCGACCTTTGAGGGCGTTTCCATCGGACTTTGCTACAGCAAGCTCCAACTCCCCGAGGTCCCGCGCGGACGCTTTGACCGCCATGTCGATGTGGTGATCAGCGAAAAAGGAGTGTACGCCGTAAATGTTCCCAAATAATCCCCCCGAAGAGCAAAACGGTGCGGGCTTTTTTGAGGAGAGCGAAAGCTTTTCCGAAAGCGGTGCCGCAAAACGGCGCTTTTCACTGTGCAACGCGCCCGCCGCTTTATGCTTTATCGTCATGGCGCTCATGCTGACCGCACGGCTCCTGTCGGGCGGCGCGCTGGGAGCGCTTTCCGAAAGGATCGGCGCAGCGCCGCTTTTGATCGCTGTTTACGCTGTCGCCTTTCTTCTTCCGACGCTGATCTTTTATTTTGTGTGCGGCGGAAAAAAAGGCGGCGAATTTGCGGTATCAAAGACCCGCGGCAAAGGGCGGTACATATTCGCGTCGCTCTTGCTTCTCATCGTTTGCGCCATGCTGACACAGAGTCTGCGCTGTTATCTTTACGGCGCTCCGTCAGGCGGAAGCGATCGTTTTTCCGAAACAAGTCTTCCGCTTCTTTTGTTTTGCTATGCCGTTCTTCCCGCCGTGGCGGAGGAATGTCTCTTCCGCGGTGCGATTCTGCGGTTTTACACAAAGCGGTGCGGCGGACTTTGCGCGATCTTGGTATCCTCCGTTTTGTTCTCGATGAGTCATTTTTCGGGCGAGGATTTTGTTTCCTATTTTCTTTCGGGACTGATCCTCGGCTCGTGCGCCTATGTGACGGGTTCGCTTTTTGCGGTCATCTTCTTACATCTCGTCAACAATGTTTTCAGTCTGTATCTCGAAAACGCCGTTTTTAAGATCGCGACCGAGAGCAAAAGCATTGTGCTGATGCTGTTTTTGCTGACGGCGGCGGCGCTGCTGCTGCTCTTTTGGGTGCTTTCCGAATTGGAGGTTCTTTGCCGCGAAAGAATGCTTTCCGCCGCAAAGCCCACCGAAAGTGAGCTTGAGCTTGAAGAAGAGCCGAAAAAGAGTGGTTTTCCACGCCTGGTTCCCCGCAATACAAGCGCTCTGCGCTCGCTTTTCCCCGCAATTTTCTCCCCGTTTTTCTGGGGATGTGTTTTGATTTTTATCGTTTATATTCTGCTTGCCGCGTAACTTTTTTTACGGCGGACAAGCCCCGTAAGACCCGAAAAAAAGAGGTGACCTTATGTCGGAAGAAAACAAAAAGCCCGAGGGCTTTTCCATTGATGACGATGATATAGACGCCATGCTCGGCATTATTCATCACCGTAAGGACGACGCGCCCGAAGCGCCGACAAGCTCGAAACCGCAAAGCGCATCGGTAAGCGATGCTTCGAAACGACCCGCTCCGAACGGCAAAGCTTCCGCCGCGGCGGACGGAATTCATGCGTCGACGAACGCGCATGCCGACGCAAGCGCAAGCGCAAACGCGGGCGGACATGCAGGCACGGACACGAATAACGGCATTAATCCCAATGTAATAAGTGCAAGCGCCGGCGCGAACGCGAATACGAATACGAATGCGCAACCCGTGCGGGAAAACGTGCCTTATACGCCGAATGTTCCGCATTCGGTGCATACGCATTCCCCCGCTGCGCCGCAAAGCGCCGCAAACCGTACCGCGTCCCGTCCGAAGGTCGTGGATTTTGACGAGGTAGATCCCGAGGGCGGAAAGCTGCGCCGCCGCAAAAAGCTGCGCAAGAACGCCGCAACGGGAAAAAACGCCGCGATCGGTCTCGGAAAAACGATCTTGTACATTGCCGCCATTGTCGGAATTTCGGTTTTTCTCGCGGTCAATATCATCAACATCGGAAACGATATGTTCGCCTTTGTCAAGGACGATATCCGCACCACCGTCACGATTCCCGAGGGCGCAGGCACCGACGAGGTGGCAAAGCTCCTGAAGGAAAACGGCATTATCCGCTATCCCTTCGCCTTTTCGCTGTATGCCGATCACAAGCTGAAGGATTCGGACTATTACACCGGAAAATACAACAGCGGCGCCATTCGCTTTGTTTTCCGAAACGAGGACAAAACCGACGAACCGGTCGTCGGGAATGCCGCCAATGCGCTGAATTCATCCGAAAGCACCTCCGAAACGGAAAATTCGAACGGTGCGGACAGCACCGCTTATTCCGATTACGTGACCGATTCGTCGGAGGGCAAAAAGGCACTGCTTCCCATGAGCTATGACCGCATTTTGTCGCTGGTTGCCGAGACAAATTACAAAACGCGCGACAGTGTGCGCATTACGATCCCCGAGGGATATACCGTTGACGAGATTCTGAACCTTCTGATCGAAAGCGGCGTCGGCGAGCGTGAAAAGTACGTGGACGCAATCCAAAATTACGATTACGACTATCGCTTTGTCAAGGCGCTCGACAGCGCGCATCTGAAGGACGGGCGCACCTACCGTCTGGAGGGATATCTGTTCCCCGACACCTACGATTTCTTCACCGACGAAAACGAAGTGTCGGTCATCAACAAATTTCTCTCCAATTTCGACGCCAAAATGGAAAACGTTTATTACGAGCGCGCCGACGAGCTGGGCATGAGCGTGGACGATATAATCATCGTCGCCTCAATCATCGAAAAGGAAGCCCGTCTTGCGCAGGATTTGCCGATCATGTCGTCGGTATTCCACAATCGCCTGAAAAAGGGCATGTCTCTCGGTTCGGACGCGACGGTCATGTATGCGCTGCCAGAACGAAAAAAATCGCTTACGTCTGCCGATCTCGATATCGACAGCCCTTATAACACGCACAAGGTGCTCGGGCTTCCGCCCGGAGCGATCTCGAATCCCGGAATCGAAGCCATCAACGCCGCTTTCTATCCCGATTCGACCGGCTACTATTACTTCTTCTCGCTGAAGGACGGTTCTACGGTATATTCCGTAACCTACGATCAGCACACGAGCCGCTTAAACAAAGCTATTGCGGAAGGAACTCTTGCTTCATGACAAAACCCGAAATTCTCTCACCGTGCGGCAATTTTGAAAAGCTGCGTTTTGCCGTTCTGTACGGTGCCGATGCGGTATATCTTGCCGGGAAACGCTTTGGTATGCGCTCGGCTTCCGACAATTTCACCGATGCGGAGCTGAAAGACGCGATCGCGTTTGCTCATTCCCACGGGGTGAAAGTCTATGTCACCGTTAACATTATGCCGCGTCAAAGCGAACTTTCCGACTGCGAGGAATATTTAAAATATCTCGAAGAGATCCGCCCCGACGCGATCATCATTGCCGACCTCGGCGTGCTCCGCCTTGCAAACAAGATTTGTCCGCACATCGAAAAACACATTTCCACCCAAATGAGCACCGTGAATGCACAGGCGTGCATCACTTTTGCCGAGCTTGGTGCAACCCGCATCGTTCTTTCGCGCGAGCTTTCGCTCCGTGAGATTCGGGCGATCCGCGACGCTATTCCCGATTCGCTGGAACTGGAAGCGTTTGTACACGGTGCCATGTGCGTTTCCTATTCGGGACGATGCCTTTTGTCCAACTTTTTCGTCGGGCGCGACGCCAACCACGGCGCGTGCGCTCAGCCCTGCCGTTGGGAGTACAACGGAGAGGGGCTTTCCGCCGATATCTGTGAGATCAAACGCCCCGAAATCCATCTTTCGGCGCTGGAAAACGAACACGGAACTTTTCTTTTCAGCTCAAAGGATCTTTGCATGATCGAGCATATTCCCGAGCTTGTGCGCGCGGGAATCAACAGCTTTAAGATCGAAGGGCGGGTCAAGAGCGCGTATTATACCGCCGTCACGACCAACGCCTATAAAACCGAACTTACCCGTTATCTTACCGATCCCGAGGGATATCGGTTTGATCCGCGCGCCAAAAGCGAGCTTGAAAGCGTAAGCCACCGCGAATATTGCACGGGCTATTTCTTCGATCACCCGCTCGAAAATGCGCAGATCACGCAAAACGGCGGCTACATAAAAGAAAAATCTTTTCTCGCCACCGTCGAAGATTACGATCCGCAAACGGGACGTGCCGTGCTGTTTCAGCGCAACAAAGCCGTTGCGGGACAAAAAGCCGATCATGTAAGCCCCCGCAAACCGCCGCGTGAATTTGTCTTTTCCGATCTGCGCGACGCGGACGGAAACGCGATCGAATCGGCGCCGCACCCCAAAATGATCTACTCTGCCGCCTTCCCGTTCCCCGTAGAGAAGGGCGACATTATCCGCGGAAAATAAGCCTCTTTTTTAACACTCCATGGGAGGGATTCGGATGAGAACCGCCAACAAAGCCACCAAAGAAAAATTCTTGCTTGCCGCCATTGCGGAGATCAAGGATCACGGCATATCGGATTTTTCCATACGCCGCGCCGCCATGCGCTGCGGCACGACAAGCGGCGCTCCTTACCGTCATTTTAAAGACCGAAACGAATTGATCTTGGAGGTGCTCCGTTATGTCAACGAGCGCTGGTTTGTGATTCAGGAGGAGTTGACTTGCGATTTTCAGGGAAGCCTTCGCGAAGAGCTGGTCGAAATGAGCGTCCGCTACATACGTTTTCTGTGTGAAAATCCCAAATTTCAGACGATTCTTACCATCAACGACTGTTCGACAACACCCGAACAAAAGATGGAAAAGGCGCGGATCAGCACCATCACGACCGGCATTATCAACGAATATTGTGCCTCGGTCAATATGACGGCGGAAGATCGTGATCGAAAGACTTATGCCGTGCGTTCACTCATCTTCGGCGCGTCGCTTATGATCAACTCGGGCTATATGCCCTTCAACGAAGAAACATTGGAAATAGCGCGGCAGTGTATTGACCGCGAATTTGATCTTGCTTGATAAGGGGTTTTTCCATGAAACGAACAAAGCTCAGTGAACGTGTTTTGCCCTCCTACACAAAGGGCGAAGAGATCTTCAACATGGTGTCGCACATTGTCGGAGGCGCACTGGGACTTTCCTTTTTGGTTCTGTGCGTCGTCTTTTCGGCGATCGGCGGCGATCCGTACAGCCTTGCGGGTTCGATCGTATACGGCGTTTCGGTCGTTCTTTTGTATACGATGTCGAGCATTTATCACGGACTTTTGCCCGGACGCTCGAAAAAGGTCTTTCAGATCCTCGACCATTGTACCATATTTATCCTGATTGCCGGAACCTATACGCCGATCGCCCTTGCCGCGATACGCCGTGTGAATCCCGCCGTCGGATGGGTGCTGTTCGGTGTGGTCTGGGGCGTGTCCGCGCTGGGCATTACCTTCAACGCGATCGATCTAAAAAAATACAAGCGCTTCTCCATGATTTGTTATATCGTCCTCGGCTGGTGCGTCGTTCTCACGATACGACCGCTCATCGAAGCCATAACGTGGCACGGATTTGCCTATCTTGCAAGCGGCGGTATCGCGTATACCGTCGGCGCGATTTTGTACGTCATCGGCGGAAAAGGCGGTCACCGCTATATGCATTCGGTGTTTCACCTTTTCGTTGTGGCGGCAAGCATTCTGCACTTTATCTGCATTTTCTTTTATGTCATCCGTTGGTAAAAAGTCACACGACAGCAAGACCCCCTCGAATTTTTCGAGGGAGTCTTTTTTTGTTTTAAATTTCCGTACCCGCCGCATAAAGGCTCACAAGTCCCATGCTCAGAAGAATTCCTCCGACAATGTCGGAAAACCAATGAACGCCCGACAGGAGCCGTCCGATCACCATGAAAGCCGAGAAAATTCCGAGCGAGAGCAGTAAAATGTTTTGCGCCGTTTTGCCGCGAATGCTCTTTTTCACCTGAACCATAGCCGAAAGGCACACGCAAAGCACGAGCAGCGTGGTCGAGGACGGGTAAGAGGCTTCGAGATATCCGTTTATCAAAACGGGGCGGAAGTTCGGCGAGAACTTTTCAAAAAGCAGATAAGCCGCCGTGAGCAGAATGTAAAATCCGCCGAGCAGCAGAATATCGCGGTCGGTTTTGAATATACTTCCGCGCGCTATCCATTGACAAAGCCCCAAAACGGCAAAGCCGAGCATCATAAAAACGGGGATCAGTCCCAAATAATCGGTGAGCGTATAAAGCGGCATATGCACCCCGAAAAACGAATGAATCGCTTGATTCATCGCCGCAAAGCCGACCCGTGACCCCTGCGGTCCGATCGCGCGGACATCGACAAAGCAAATCGCCGCCGTCCAAAGTCCGAAGGCGGCAAGAAGAATCAGCGCCGCGAAAAAGTATCGGCGGGCATGCCGCGTTTTCTTTTCTTCGGAGGGGTTGAATGTCTTACGGAGCTTTTTTGTTTCTTTCATTTTTTCGTTCTTCCTTTTCGTAAAGATTCGGCTTTCGCCTGATCTCATTCTACGAAAAAGCGCAAAAAAAGGAAAGAATCCCGCGGTGTCCGCCGTGACACGATGCGTGTCACGGCGCTTTTTTCTTTAAGATCGCCTTGATACAGAGAAAAACAAAAGCAAGCACCGCCGCATACGGCTGCATGCCCAACGTAAACAAAAGCGTCGCCGCCGCGCCGAGAATCAGAGAAAGGCGCTCGCGGTTTTGCTCGCGGAACAAAAATCCTCCCGATTCCTTCTCCCCCGATTGTTCCCGCAAGCGCAAGCCTTCAAACGCTTTGCTGTTCAAAATTGTGCTCATCGCGCCGCAAAGAACAAGAAGGAGGACAACCGCCCGATAAAGAACGAGCATATACGGCGCGACCCCCGCAAGCGCCATCAGCGACACCGAGCGTATCGTCTCTTCTCTTTCGGCGAAAAGCGGGAGAAAAAAGTACAAAACAGCGCTGCAATCCAAAAGTCCGAAGAAAAGCGAACGAAGATCGTTTTCCTTTTGTCGGTTTTCTTTCTCGGCAAGATTCAAAAGCGCGTCGCCCGAGAGCAATTCATCAAGCGACACCCCGTAAAATTCGGAAAGCTGTTTCAGCGAATCGATCGAAGGATATCCCCTGCCCGATTCCCATTTGGAAACGGCGGTACGCGACACATACAGCTTCTCCGCAAGCTGTTCCTGCGTTAGATTTTTTCCGACGCGCAATTGACGCAATTTTTCGTTCAGTTCCATAGATTTTCCTCCGAATTTTTCTCTTTCCGCCCCTTTTCCTCTTCGCGGAAGCACAGATACTCGGTGAATTTTCGCGTCGCGGGCGAGAGACGATTTTTGTTTTTGCAGGCAAGTCCGATCTTGCGGTAAAAGGGCTTTTCCGGCGGGCGAACCGCAATATCGTAAGGAATGCGCTGCAAAATCAGCGACGGCAGGATTCCGATCCCCAATCCCTTTTCCGCCATTGCCATGATGGCGAAGTCCTCCCACGTGGTAAAGCAAACCGAGGGACGGACGCCGTATTTTTTCCAAAAGCTCCGACACCTCGGTTTTACCGACGTGTTCCAAAAGCAAAAAGGGTTGTCCCTCCGGTTTTTCGATCGGAATCGATTCTGCCGCGGCAAGCGGATGATTCTGCGGCAAAACGACCTTGTATTCGTCTTCTTTTCGTTTCCATTCCTTTCATGCGTCCGATCGTGTCGGTAAGCCGCCTGTGATCGTTCAGGATCTCCCGCGCAAGCGGAAGTATGCGTTGTCCTTCGGAGGTGAGACAAACGCCGCTTCGGTCACGTTCGAGAAGAAGAACGTTCCATTCTTTCTCAAGATCGGCGATCATTTTGCTGACCGAGGACTGAGCATAATGCAAATCCTCCGCCGCTTTGGTAAAGCTCCCCAGCTCCGCCGTGCGGACAAAAGCAAGATTTTTGAAAATGAATTGTCCGTTTTTATTCCTCGCTGCATTCCGTTTTTCGATACTTATCATGACAAACATTCGCTTTTCTTATTATAACATTTCCTGTATAACAATGCAAGAATGTTTTTTGAGGGAGAAAATCACAAAATGAAAAAAGCAAACGGCGGCATCGATATGCTGAACGGTCCGCTTGCCAAAAAAATCCTGCTTTTCACGTTGCCCGTTGCGCTGAGCAACATGGTGCAGCAACTGTTCAACGCCGCCGCCCTGCCCGCCGTCGGCACGACGATCGGCACGTGTGCATTCCGCATCACGTGAATCTATACGGTGTTCCGTGTCCACCCGACGCTCGAAACGCTGTACCACGCCTTCCCCCTGTCGTGGGTCTTGACGGTCATCCTTATTCTATGCGGCTTTGCGGGCGTAAAACCTTTGAAAAATCGGGGCGAATAGAGTTATTCTTTCGACGCGGAAACATCCTCCGCAACGAGATTGTACCCGTAAGAATCCTCCGATTCCGTTTCCGTAACCGTCCACTTCACATAAGCCCATTGCCGCTCGGTGTTGTCGACCGCGTTTTCGCCGATGGGAGTCCCGCATTCCTGATAAAGATAGAGAACGCGCATATCCGCGTCTTGAGGATCGACATAGATCGCACAGCCCGCAAGGTCGGTGCCGTTTGCCTCTTTTTTTGTTAAATTCCGAAGATAACGATAGCCCGCGGGCAATTGCTCCGTCGGCATATCGGGCGCCGTGTAGTTTTTCCCCATTACGGTGATCGTCGGCGCCAAAGCCGTATCGGAAACGGCGGTATCGCCCGCGCCGAAGTCCTTTGTTTTGTAAAAGGTTATCACACGGACAGCGGCGACCGTAAGGCACAGGCAAGCTACAGCCGACACCCATTTTGGCAAGGCAAACCGCCTCTCTTTTTTTCTTCGGTAATCGAGCGCTTCTTCGATATACCTGTCGTCAAGCTCACTCAACGCTTCGAAGAAAAATCTTGTGTTCATAAAAATACCTCTCTTTCCGTGAGATAGTCTTTTAATTTTCGGCGAATGCGGGTCAGGCGGACCGAGACGTTTTTTTCGGTTATCCCGACGCGCTCCGCAATCTCTTTACAGCTGTCCGAAAACCAATAACGACGCATAAAGAGAACGCGATTTTCCGCGGTCAGCGTGTCAAGAAAGCTTTCCAGCAGACGGGCAAATTCTTTTGCCTCCAATTCGCTCTCGGTCGTGTTTCGGTCGGCAAGATACGGTTCGATTTCCTCCATCGCCACCGTGCAGCGACTGCTTCGTTTTGCCGCTTCTTTTTTGTAGTAGGCTTTCAGAGATATATTCCGCACGATTTTAAAAAGGAAAGCGCGAAGCGGGTTCGGCTTTGCGGGCGGAATCGCGTTCCACACGCCCAAATAGGCATCGTTCACACATTCCTCCGCGTCCTGTCGGCTGTTTACAATGCCGTAAGAAAGACTGCGGCACGCCCCGCCGTACTTTTTATCCAATTCTCCTATCGCTTTTTCGGAACGTTCAAAGAACAGTTCCGTTATTTTTTCGTCCTCGACCATTTATTCCTCTCCTCTCCTTTCCGCCCTCACTTATATACTCCGTTTTTCGCGGCAAATACTACGGTGTTTTCATAAAAAATGAAAAATCATAAAAAATCCCCCGCAAAATTTCTTTTGCGGGGGATCATCATTCGGTTTTACTTTCGTTTCGGAGCTCTTGCTCCTTCACAAAACATCTTCCGAACCGATCAGTCCTTGAGCGCTGCCTGAGCGGCTGCGAGTCTTGCGATCGGTACACGGAAAGGCGAGCAGGATACATAGCTGAGACCGATTCTGTGGCAGAATTCTACCGAGGTCGGGTCGCCGCCGTGTTCGCCGCAGATACCGCAGTGAATGTTCGGACGGGTCTTCTTACCGAGCTCTACCGCCATTTCCATGAGCTTGCCTACGCCGATCTGGTCGAGCTTTGCGAAAGGATCGCTCTCGTAGATCTTGGCATCGTAGTAAGCGCCGAGGAACTTGCCAGCATCGTCTCTCGAGAAGCCGAAGGTCATCTGGGTAAGGTCGTTGGTACCGAAGCAGAAGAATTCGGCTTCCTTCGCGATCTCATCGGCGGTAAGAGCCGCTCTCGGGATCTCGATCATAGTACCTACTTCATACTTCATGTCTACGCCGGCTGCCTTGATTTCTTCATCGGCAACTTCGCAAACGATCTTCTTAACAAAGGCAAGCTCTTTTACTTCGCCGACGAGCGGGATCATGATTTCGGGCATGATCTTCCAGTCGGGATGAGCCTTCTTAACGTTGATAGCGGCACGGATAACAGCCTTGGTCTGCATCTTGGCGATTTCGGGATAGGTTACGGCAAGACGGCATCCTCTGTGACCCATCATCGGGTTGAACTCATGCAGCGACGCGATAACAGCCTTGATCTGTTCAACGGTCTTGCCGAGTGCCTTTGCCAGAGCTTCAATATCCTTTTCTTCGGTAGGAACGAACTCATGAAGCGGAGGATCGAGGAAACGAATGGTAACCGGTGCGCCTTCGAGTGCTTCGTAAAGCTCTTCGAAGTCCTTCTGCTGATACGGAAGGATCTTGGCAAGAGCGGCTTCTCTCTGTTCAAGGTTGTCGGCACAAATCATTTCTCTGAATGCGGCAATTCTTTCCGGCTCAAAGAACATATGCTCGGTACGGCACAGACCGATACCTTCTGCGCCGAGCTCACGAGCCTTCTTGGCATCGCGGGGAGTATCGGCGTTGGTTCTGACTTCGAGCTTCTTATACTTGTCCGCCCAAGCCATGATGCGCTGGAATTCGCCTACGATAGCGGCGTCAACCGTCGGGATAAGACCGTCGTAAATATTACCGGTCGAACCGTCGATGGAGATGCAGTCGCCTTCATGGAAGGTCTTGCCGCCGAGGGTGAACTTCTTGTTTGCCTCATCCATGTTGATGTCGCCGCATCCGGATACACAGCAGGTACCCATGCCGCGGGCAACAACGGCTGCGTGCGAGGTCATACCGCCGCGAACGGTCAGAATGCCCTGCGAAGCCTTCATACCGGTGATATCCTCGGGAGAGGTCTCGAGACGAACGAGAACGACCTTCTCGCCGCGAGCCTTCCAAGCTTCGGCATCGTCGGCGGTGAATACGATCTTACCGCAGGCAGCTCCGGGAGAAGCACCGAGACCGCGTCCGATCGGCGTTGCAGCCTTGAGAGCCTTTGCGTCGAACTGCGGGTGGAGAAGCGTATCGAGGTTACGGGGATCGATCATGAGAACGGCTTCCTTTTCGGTTCTCATGCCTTCGTCTACGAGGTCGCAGGCGATCTTGAGAGCAGCCTTTGCGGTTCTCTTACCGTTACGGGTCTGGAGCATATAGAGCTTCTTGTCTTCGATGGTGAACTCCATATCCTGCATATCGCGGTAGTGATCTTCAAGCGTCTTGCAGATGCCCTTGAACTGCTCGAATACTTCGGGCATGATCTCAGCCATCTGATCGATCTTCATAGGAGTACGAACGCCGGCAACAACGTCTTCGCCCTGTGCGTTCATAAGGAATTCGCCCATGAGCTTCTTTTCGCCGGTTGCGGGGTCACGGGTGAAAGCAACACCGGTACCGGAGGTCTCGCCCATGTTACCGAATGCCATCATCTGTACGTTAACGGCGGTACCCCAAGAATACGGGATATCGTTGTCACGTCTGTAAACGTTGGCACGGGGGTTGTCCCACGAACGGAATACAGCCTTGATGGCTTCGAAGAGCTGTTCTTTCGGATCGGACGGGAAATCCTTGCCGATCTTGCTCTTGTATTCTGCCTTGAACTGAGAAGCGAGCTCCTTGAGGTCGTCGGCGGTAAGCTCAACGTCCTGCGTAACACCCTTCTTTTCCTTCATAATGTCGATCAGCTGTTCGAAATACTTCTTGCCGACTTCCATAACGACGTCGGAGAACATCTGAATAAATCTTCTGTAGCAGTCCCATGCCCATCTGGGGTTACCGGACTTCTTGGCGAGGACTTCAACAACCTGCTCGTTAAGACCGAGGTTGAGGATGGTATCCATCATACCGGGCATGGATGCGCGCGCACCGGAACGAACCGAAACGAGGAGCGGGTTTTCAAGATCGCCGAACTTCTTGCCGGTGATTTCCTCCATCTTTTCGATGTTCTTCATGATTTCGGCCTGAATTTCATCGTTGATCTTCTTGCCGTCTTCATAATACTGGGTGCAGGCTTCGGTGGAAATGGTGAAGCCCTGAGGAACGGGAAGACCGATCTTGGTCATTTCCGCAAGGTTCGCACCCTTACCGCCGAGAAGCTCACGCATGTCTGCGTTGCCTTCGCTGAAGAGATATACATACTTCTTGCTCATGTACTTTTTTCCTCCGTAAAACTTTGAAATATTTGCATATTTTCGCAAAGATTATTATAACACACAAAATTTCATTTTTCCATAGAATTTTGGCATTTTTTTGATTTTTACACACTGTTTACAAAGCAAAACGACCCCTCCCGCCTTTTTTCGGGAGCTTTTGCGACAAAAGTGTGAACGTTCGCGGCAAATTATCCGATCGCCGCGCGTATTTCCGCGTCGTATGCGGGGATCGCCTCTTCAAACGAGACGACATATGCCGAGAGTCTTGCCGCCTTTTCGAGCGCGGTTTCAAACGGCGCGCCGTCGAGATAATGGTGCAGAAAGCACGCCGAAAAGCTGTCGCCCGCCCCGACCGCCGAGACGAAACGGCAGGGAGAAATTCCCTTTTCGACCGCACGATCGCTTGCGGCGTCATAGAAAAAGCAGCCGTCTTTATCCAGTGTGATCAGCACCGCGCACAGAGAAAAGCGACGGCAGAGCGACCGCGCAAAGGACGGCATGTCCCCCTCCTCGGAAAGCATTTTTCGGCAATAGGCGTATTCCTCGCGATTCAGCTTTACGACGTCGGCGTTTTCGAAGCAGAAAAGAACCGTTTCCCACGTGTAAAAGCTTCCGCGCAGATTCAGATCGCAAAAGCGCGTTTTTGCCTTTGCTTCCGCCAAAAGCCGTTTTGCCGTTTCCCTCGATTTTTCCCCGCGCAAAGCAAGCGTTCCGAAATAGAAAAGATCCCACCGCTTTCCGCACACGCCCTCGGGAAAGGGAATTTTGTCGTAAGCAACGCCCCGCACAAGATCGTATTTCGGTTCTCCGTTTTCATACGTCACGCCGCAATAGCCCGTCGGGCAGTCGGAAAGCGTCGCGACATACGTGTCGCAAACGTCGGAGCGTTTCAGAAACGCCCGCGCCTCCCGTCCGTAATCGTCCGCGCCGAGCGCCGAGCACATCGTGCTTTCATTACCGAGCGCGGCAAAATGCGCCGCAAAATTTAACGGTGCGCCGCCGATCTTGGCGCCCGTCGGGTAAACATCAAACAAAATCTCGCCGAAGGCGAGCAGACTTTTTTTCATAAAAATCCCCGTTGTCGTTTTTGCCGCCCTTATTCCGTTTTCGTTCGGAATAAGGGCGGCTCGTTTTATTCGTTCGGAACGATGAAAAACCATGCGGCGCTCTTTTCGGGAAGCGTCACGCAAAGCTTTCCTCCGTCAAAGGTATGGTGCGGGGTCTCATGCGAATAGATGCGCGCAATCCGACACGGAAAATCAAGATACCGCGAAAGGTCAACCGTTTCGGTTCGCTCCTTTTCGTCGGTGTTCCAAAGCGACAGCATAAGGTGCTTTTCTCCGAGAAGTCCGAACGCCGCGATCGCTTTTTCATTGATGGGATGCATACCGAGAGGATAGATCGGGCGGCTTTTTGCGGTGTTTTTTCGTATTTCCTTAAACAGCGCCGCGCCTTCTTTGATAAGAGCAAAATTCTTTTCGTCGGCAAGATCGATTCGTCCCGACAAATACAGAACACCCGAAAGACCGCTTACCATATTGAAAACGGTCTCCTTGCCGTCTGCGCGCTCCCGAAAGAAAGATTTCTGCGGCTCAAACGGCAAAAGACGCGTCGCAAAGTCCGTCGGATAGGGATAAGCCCAAACGCCCGCCTTTTCGGGCGGCATGATTGCGCACGAGCCCATCACGATCGACGGATTGTGGAGGAAAAGCTCCTGGTCGGAGGTGCTTTGCAGGGTAAAACGCCGCAGCGTTTTGTTATCCGAACGCAAAGCGCCGCTGCCGCAATTTTCCAGCACAAGATCGGGAAAATGCTCGTAAAGCTCGTCAATAAAGCGATAAAACGCTTCGGTCTGACGGATCAGCCCCTCCGCCGGCGAATCGGTTTCGGAATCAGTGCAGCCGATTCCGACCGATTGGTTGTAATCGTGCTTAATATAGCGAAAACCCATATCATAAAGCGCGCGTACCCGCCCCAAAAGAAAGGCGCGTACCTCTTCCTTGGTAAAATTCAGAAAATGACGTTCTCCCGCACCGACCGCACGACCGCTGCGGCGAAGTACAAAATCCGTATCCTCCTTGAAAAGCTCGGCATTTTCGGTACAGGCTTCAAGCTCGAACCATATGCCGGGGATCATACCCCGTTCCCGTATGGAGGCGGCAACATCCGCAAGCGAAATTTCGGAATAATACTCCTTTTTCGGAATCCAATCGCCGAGTCCGAGTCCGTCTTTGTTTTGATACCAACCGCCGTCGATACAGAAATATTCACAGCCCGCCTCCTTTGCCTTATCCATCAGCGGAAAAAGCCGTTCGGGCGCGGGACAGCCCCAGATACAGTTCATGTAATCGTTGAACACCAGCGGCATAAAGGGCTTTCTTTGACTGTCGGAGCGCTTAAACTCGTTTAATGCTGCGACCGCTTCCTCGAAGCCGCCCCGAACCGTGCCGTATACGGCGCGTTCGGTCGAATATTCCTCCGACGGCAAAAGTGTGCGGTGCCAATAACCGAGTTCTTCATCGCACGACACCGTTTCGGCGACCATGGCGGGAGACGAAAAACCGCCGCGTACCGTAAGCATGATCCTCCAACTGTGTCCGCCCTCGGCTTCGGTAAAGAACGCCGTGCCGTCGGTTTTGTTTTCGAGGATGATCAGCGGATAATAAGGGTGCGTACTCCAGCTTCCGACCGATCCGACGGAATAAAAAACGGGAGCGTGATCGTGGACGCACGCCGGAAACAGTCCGAGCTCACTCGGCGAAAGGGTACGCCACTGCCCCTCCGCCGACCATTTGTTGTAACAAATGTGAACCCTTATGTCCTTTTCGTACCACGCGCCGTCGTCGGAGCTTTCCGCGGCAGCAATTGCCGAGGAAAAACGGGTAAGAAGAACGGGTCTTTTTCCGATATTTTTGACCGTGTTTTGCTGGATCACGCCTCCCCGAAAGCTTTCGAGGCGCACTGTGACCGCAAGCGCTGCGGAAACGTTTTCGTAGATGAGCGTCAGAATGTTACCGTTTTGTTTTTCCTCCCGAAGAACAAAGCCGTCCGCTCCGAGCGGTTCGGGGGCATTTCCGCAAATGCTCAGCGAAAAAGGGAGGGCGTCGGCGCGAATGCCTTTTTCGCTACCGCTCGGAAAAACCGAAAGACTTCCTCCGTTCGTTACCGCAACGGCGGCATGGTCGAGCGTATACTTCTTCATAACGCTCCTCCGATATGCGAAATGCACTTAAAACGCGATCTTTTCGTCGATATAGTTCTTGAGATCTTCGATCTTGATACGGACCTGCTCCATGGTGTCACGATCGCGAACGGTCACGCAGCCGTCGTTTTCGGTGTCGAAATCGTACGTAATGCAAAGAGGCGTTCCGATCTCGTCCTCGCGGCGATAGCGCTTGCCGATACTGCCGGCGTCGTCGAAGTCGACGTTGAAGTATTTCTGAAGATTGTGATATACCTCAAGCGCCTTGTCGGACAGCTTTTTGGAAAGCGGAAGAATCGCCGCCTTGTACGGAGCAAGGAACGGATGCAGGTGCAGAACGGTGCGGACATCGCCCTCGCCGATTTCTTCTTCATCGTAAGCGTCGCACAAGAAAGCAAGCGCCACACGGTCGGCGCCGAGCGACGGCTCGACGACATACGGAACGTATTTTTCGTTCGTTTCGGGGTCGAAATATTCCATCGATTCGCCCGAGTGCTTTGCATGCTGCGAAAGGTCATAATCGGTGCGGTCGGCAACGCCCCACAATTCGCCCCATCCGAACGGGAAGAGGAATTCGAAGTCGGTGGTTGCCTTGGAATAGAAGCAAAGTTCTTCCTTGTCGTGGTCGCGAAGACGCAGATTTTCCTTCTTCATGCCGAGGCTGTAAAGGAATTCCGCGCAATAGTTTCGCCAGAAATTGAACCATTCGATATCGGTGCCGGGCTTGCAGAAAAATTCCAGCTCCATCTGTTCGAATTCGCGGGTACGGAAGGTAAAGTTGCCGGGAGTGATCTCGTTTCGGAAGCTCTTACCGACCTGGCATACGCCGAAGGGAATCTTCTTGCGCGTGGTGCGCTGGATATTTTTGAAGTTTACAAAGATACCCTGTGCCGTTTCGGGACGGAGATACAGCGTTGCGGCGGAATCCTCGGTTACACCTTGGAAAGTTTTAAACATCAGGTTAAACTTGCGGATGTCGGTAAAGTTCTTCGCACCGCAGGAGGGGCAGGTAATTCCCTTTTCGTTGATGTAATCGGTCATCTGCTGATCGGTCCAGCCGGCGGGATTATCGTCAATGTGATTTTCGAACATATAATCCTCGATCAGCTTGTCGGCTCTGTGACGGGTCTTGCAGGACTTACAGTCCATAAGCGGGTCGGAAAATCCGCCGAGGTGTCCCGAAGCGACCCATGTTTCGGGGTTCATGAGGATGGCGGAGTCGAGACCTACGTTGTAGGGCGATTCCTGAACGAATTTCTTCCACCATGCTTTTTTTACGTTGTTTTTGAATTCCACGCCCAAAGGACCGTAATCCCACGTGTTGGCAAGTCCGCCGTAAATTTCACTGCCGGCGTACACATAACCTCTGCCCTTGCAGAAGGCGACGATTTTGTCCATTGTCTTGTCGAGATTGTTCATTGTCAAAATACCTTTCCCAATTCGTTTTGCAAGCGGAGCTTTTTGTGCTTGCAACATTTTTTCTATTATACTCGTTTTTTTCCCGAAAAGCAAGTTTTTTCGCGAAAATCAAGGAAAAACCTCAATTTTATTCGTTTATGAGATTTTCCAGATATTCGATCTGCGCAAGGACCGATTTCCTTCCCGTTCCGCCCTCGGAAATGCGCTTTTCGACGCAGGTCTTAAGCGAAATTTCTTCGTACAGATCGTTTTCGAAAAGCTCGCTGTGCTTTTTGTAATCGTCGAGCGAAAGACGGTCGAGAACGGTATTTTTCGCGATACATTCGGCGACGATCTCGCCCACCGTTTTGTAAGCGGTGCGGAACGGCATTCCCTTTTTGGTGAGATAGTCGGCAAGATCGGTCGCGTTGATAAATCCGCGCTCGGCGGCGGCGTGCATGTTCTCGGGCAAAACGCGCATGGTTTTTATCATGGGTGCAAAAATTTCAAGGCACGCCTTTACGGTATCGAGCGAATCAAAGATCGCCTCTTTATCCTCCTGCATATCTTTGTTGTAGGCAAGCGGGAGTCCTTTTAAGAGCGTCAGAAGGGCGATGAGATCACCGTAGGCGCGTCCCGTTTTTCCGCGCACAAGCTCCGCCATGTCAGAGTTTTTCTTCTGCGGCATAATGCTCGAACCGGTCGTAAACGCATCGTCCAGCTCCACAAACTTGAATTCCCACGACGACCAGAGAATGATCTCCTCCGAAAAGCGCGAAAGATGCATCATCACCGTCGCAAAGGCACAGGCAAGCTCGACGCAGAAATCGCGGTCGGACACGCCGTCGATGCTGTTTTGCGTAATGCCCGAAAAGCCAAGCTTTTCGGCTTCAAAGGTGCGGTCGGTCGGATAAGTCGTTCCCGCAAGGGCGCACGAGCCGAGCGGCGAAAAATTCATGCGGCGCACTGCGTCGCGAATGCGCGACATATCGCGCGAGAGCATCATGCCGTAGGCGAGAAGCTGGTGCGCAAAGGTGATGGGCTGTGCGCGCTGAAGATGGGTGTAGCCCGGCATGATGGTATCGACATGCTCCTTTGCCTGAGAAAGGATCGCGTCGATCAGCGTGCGGATATCCGCAAGGACCGTTTCGCACTCATCGCGCAGATAAAGACGGATGTCCACCGCAACCTGATCGTTTCGGCTGCGCGCGGTGTGCAGCTTTTTTCCGACGTCGCCGATACGCGCGGTCAGCACCTGTTCGATGAACATATGAATATCCTCGGCTTCGGGATCGATCTTCAGTTTACCTTCATCGATGTCCGAAAGAATATTGCCCAGCTCTTCGATGATCTTTGCGCTCTCCTCGGGAGAAATAATCCTTCTTTCGCCGAGCATGGCGGCATGCGCGATCGAGCCGCGGATATCCTGGCGGTACATTCGTTTATCCACCGCGATCGAAGAATTGAAATCGTCCGCCCGCGCGTCCGATTCCTTTAAGAAGCGTCCCGCCCACATTTTTGCCATAACACAACCGTCCTTTTTTTGAAAAATCATGTATATACGAGAAAATTATAGCATAAACCGTACGGATAGGCAAGAAAAATTTTTTTGAATTCGGTGTTAGATTGCGCTGCTGCCTTAAGGACACCGCGGAGAAAAAAGAAACGGCTGCTTATTCTGAGAGCAGCCTCTTTCCGTAAACGCATATTAAGTTTGATTTTTCATATGCAGTGCATTGAGTTTCGCTTCAGTTTCCTGAATTTTTTTCTTTAATTCCGACCACTGGTTATCTAACGTGTTTCTTACCGAATTCAAGTGCATCAAGTTCTTATTAGAGTTTGCTATATTGCTTTTGTTTGACCGTATTAAATGCCAAATTCCAAACTTTCCGAGCACAATAATACCGACAATTATCAAAAACAAACCAGTCAAAACAGGAGCCGGGTAATCACCGGTAACGGAGAGAGCAAAAATAATGCCCCCGAGCAGTATAGCCGTTAAACAGATACCATTGATTATGGATGCCCTACTGAGGTCGCCTTGACACTTATTTATCCATTCTCGGGTGCTTTCTTTTTCTTTGTTGTTATAAGCTATATCATCATCAATAGCGTCTAATTTTTTCCGCAGCGATTTAAGTTCAGATTCTATTTCGTCCTTCTTGACAATAAACTCAAATTCATTGTTTCTCTGCTCTTGATATGCAATAATTTCACTTTTGACCTGCTCCGGAGCCAAGGAAATCGCCATTCTGAAGTCTTTGGATAGGAGTATGCGGTCTTTAGCTTCCATAAATCTCTCGGGCGAACAGGCACTCCGCCAATCGGGCACTAAAGTTTCGGTTTGGATGCGACCGAGCCATGACCGGTAATCGTCCGGGTATTTGTCGCTGAGTTGACAGTAATATCGGTGTGCTTCCTCTCTGTTTCCGGATTTCAGCAGGTTGGAGGCTATTTCAAACTGATTTTCTTTTTCTTGATTCCCACTGTATACTTCCACAACGCCTTTGACTTCCTGCAATTTGCTTTGGACTCGGCTGCGCGTGTGCTTGGTGCCGCAAAACTCACACACAAAATATTCACCGCTACCGTCCGAAATCAACGAACCTCCGCAAGCGTCACAAATCAAGGCTTCCATATGTAAACCTCCATACTGATATTTCGGTAACATTATATCACATTTTAACAATTATTGGTTAACAATATGTTAATTTGATTATTTGATTACAGAAAATACATAATTTCAAATAACGAGAAAACACCCGAAAAAAACGCCGATAATATACAAAACAGCTATTGCAAAAAGTGCGTGAAAATGCTATACTGTCGATGATAAAGGAAAAATGAAAAAGGAGGGCGGCATGAACGACGGCTATTTTCGTCTTTTGGCGATCGGCGACGTTGTCGGAGACAGCGGTACCGAGACAGTGCGAAAGCATTTGTGGAGCGTCCGCAAGGAGCTTTGCGCCGATCTTACCGTTTTGAACGGAGAAAACGCCGCGAGCGGCAACGGACTTTTGCCCGAGACGGCAGACGAGCTTTTCCGAAGCGGTGCGGACATCATCACGGGCGGAAACCACACCTTTCGGCGGCGGGAGCTTTATTCGTATCTCGACGATTGCGAAACGCTTCTGCGCCCCGCCAACTACCCTTCCTCCTGTCCCGGAAGCGGGTATTGCATCCGCCCCTTTTCGGGGTTGCGGGTGCTGGTACTGAACCTTTTGGGAACGGTCTACACCGAAAGTCTTGAAAATCCCTTTGAGACCGCCGATCGGATTTTTGAGCGCGAGCGCGGAAATTTCGATCTTGCCGTCTGCGACCTTCACGCCGAGGCGACGAGCGAAAAAATCGCCTTTGCCTATGATTTCGACGGCAAATTCACGGCGGTGTTCGGTACGCATACGCATGTACAGACCAACGACCCGACGGTTTTGCCGAACGGGAGCGGATTTCTGACCGACCTCGGAATGACGGGCGACCGCGACTCGGTTCTGGGGGTGCGCAAGGAAAACGTGATCCGCAAATTCAGAACCAAAATGCCGGTTCGGTTCGATCAGGCGACCGGAAAGGATACCGCTCTTTGCGGCGCACTTTTTACCGTGGATAAAAACACCAAAAAAACCGTGCGGGTCGAGCTTGTCCGCCGCACCTACACACTTTGAGAAAGGATCCCGCTTATGACTTTTCTGCTCGACGCATTAAAAGCTTTGATCCTCGGCATCGTCGAGGGTATTACCGAATGGCTTCCCATCAGCAGCACGGGACACATGATCCTGGTCAACGCTCTTCTCGGAACGGGCGACGGATTTTTCGGCTCGCAGATCTTTCTGTATGTGATTCAGCTCGGCGCGATCCTCGCCGTCGCGACTCTTTATTTCCACAAATTGAACCCCTTTTCGCCCAAAAAGACGGCGCTTGAAAAACGGAACACATGGGAAATGTGGTTTAAGGTCATCGTCGCCTGCGTCCCTGCCGCCGTCATCGGGCTTCTGTTCGACGATTATATGGACGCGATCTCAACGCCCCTTACGGTCAGCATCACACTGGTTTTGTACGGTATCGCTTTTATCCTGGTCGAAAAACGTGAAAAAACGCCGACGATCACCGCCATGAACACGCTTTCTTATAAGACCGCCCTTTTCATCGGTCTTTTCCAGGTGCTTTCCATCGTTCCCGGCACCTCCCGCTCGGGCGCGACAATCCTCGGCGCGATCCTGCTCGGCTGTTCGCGCAAGCTTGCGGCGGAGTTTTCTTTCTTCCTCGCCATTCCCGTTATGTTCGGCGTAAGCTTTCTTAAAATCGTCACCAACGATTATCCCATGGCGGGCGCCGAATGGCTTCTGTTATTCCTTGCCATGCTGATGGCGTACATCGTTTCGCTGCTCACGCTGCGTATGCTCGTAAACTATGTCAAGAAGCACAGCTTTACGGCGTTCGGCTGGTATCGCATCGCGCTCGGCGCCGTTGTGCTGCTCTTCTTTTTCCTGACAAAAGCAAAAGCGTAAGCGTAAGCGTAAACGTAAACGCAAACCAAAACCATGGATTTTTCCCCCCGACCGTTCGGTTATCCGCGCGGTCGGGATTCTTTTATGAATCTTTCGTTTGTATAAGTTTTCCTTTCGTTTTTTCAAGAAAAAAGCCGAAAAAGCCGTTATAATAAAAGATAATCGAATTTTTCGTTTTGGGGAGAAAAACAATGCTTGAAACAAGAAAAATCACGTGCGATCTGTGCGTTGTCGGCGGAGGTATCGCCGGAATGTGCGCCGCCGTATCCGCCGCACGAAACGGAGCAAAGGTCGTTTTGATGCACGAGCGCTCGGTGCTGGGAGGAAATGCCTCGTCGGAGATTCGCATGTGGATCTGCGGCGCGGGTATGCAGCACAACGAAAGCGGCATCATCGAAGAGATCGAGCTGGAAAACGCATATCGCAACCCGACCAAAAACTGGTACATATGGAGCAGCATCCTTTACGATTTTATAAAGCGCGAGGAAAACATAACGCTTCTTCTCGACTGTCCCTGCATGGACGCGACGGTCGAGGAAGGAAACTTTTCCGACGGGCGCACCCGCAGAATCGTATCGGTCAAGGGCTATCAGACCACAACGCAGCGTTTCTACGAGGTTGCGGCGAAGAATTTTGCCGACTGCTCGGGCGACAGCATCTTAGCCCCGCTTACGGGCGCGGAGTTTATGCTCGGGCGCGAATGCAAGACCGATTTCGGCGAACCGACCTATGTCGAAAAAGCCGACACCATGACCATGGGCATGAGCTGTCTTATCGAGGGGCGCGAGACCGACGAAAAGATCAAATTCATCCCCTCGGAGCGGGCGACGCGCCTTTCGAAAGAGGATCTTGAAAACCGCGAGCCCGATCTTTACAATCCGTATGAAAATTTCTGGTATCTTGAACTCGGCGGCAACCGCGATTCGATCGGCGACACCGAGGATTTGCGCGACGAGCTGATCTGCCTTGCGCTCGGCACGTGGAATTACATCAAAAACGAGGAAGCGCCGCGCTACGATACCTTCGAGCTTGAATTTCTGGGCTTCATTCCCGGCAAGCGCGAAAGCCGCCGCATGACGGGCGAATATATCCTCACGGCAAACGACATTCTTTCCGACCGTGATTTTCCCGATACGGTCGCCTACGGCGGCTGGACGGTGGACGACCACTATCCCGCGGGATTTTATCACAAGGGAATGCCCAATACCCATATCGTGACCCCCGCGCCGTACCGAATTCCGTACCGCTGTCTTTATTCAAAAAACGTCGAAAATCTCTTCTTTGCGGGACGCAATATCAGCACAACGCATATGGCGCTCAGCAGTACCCGCGTCATGAAGACCTGCGCTCTTCTCGGTCAGGCGGTCGGCACGGCGGCAAGCATCGCGGCAAAATACTCGCTCACCCCGCACGGCGTATATAAAAAAAAGCTTTCGCTTTTGCAAAACACGCTTCTGCGCGACGACTGTTTTCTTCCCGGGCGCACCCGCACCCTCTCCCCCGCCTGCAAATCCGCCGTTTTTTCGGGCGATGAAGCGCTTCGCGACGGGATCGACCGCATAAACCGCGTTTATAACAACACCTCGTGCGGCGCGGTTTTGGAAAACGGAAGGAGCGTTTCGTATACGTTCGAAAAGCCCGAAAACGTCGGCGAGATCCACCTTGTCTTCGACAGCGACCTCGAGCGCGAGACCTTCGCGGGAGACCGCTGCGAAAAGAGTCACTCCACCCGCAGCAATATCCTCAAAACCTCTCCCCGCCAGCATATCCCCTACGGGCTGTGCAAAGCCTTCCGCGTTGAGGTGATCGAAGAAGACGGCGCGAAAACGCTTCTTTTCGAAGAAAAAAACAATCTTCTGCGCTGCCGCAGCATCCCCGTAAACCGCAAGGTGAAAGAGATTTCCCTCACCGTGACCGAAAACCACGGCGGCACCGACAAAACGAGGGTTTATTCGTTTGATTTTTGATTTTTTCCGTAATTATTCTAAAAAACGGAAACGACAAAATCTAATATAGAAAAAATATAGATTTCTTCGCATTTTTCGTCTATACCGCATCCACT
>URJL01000011.1 GCA_900548115.1 uncultured Eubacteriales bacterium | reverse complement strand
GCACTTCGGTGACAAAAAGGCGTTCTCGACAAACGCGAAAGCGAATTTCGAATCCCGCAAAGGGAAAACCGTAAATTCGCTCGGGGTCGTCGATATAAGCCGGGCGCGGATCCTGTTCGAGGATCTCGGCAAGGATCGGGCGTTTTTCTTCGGGCAAAAGGAGAAGAAGCTCGTTCGGGATCTCGACCGTCAGGCGATAATCGCGCTTTTCGTCCGAAAAGCCGCCCCGCGCATCGGGATGGCTGTCGGTGAAAGCAAGATACGGCTTGATGTCGTAGATCGGCGTGCCGTTTGCGAGATCGGCTCCCCGCACGACCAAAACGCTTCCGTTTTCGGTCTTTTTCACTTCGCAAAGCTCAACCGACGAAAGCCCGATGGGATTCGGTCGAAAGGGCGAGCGCGTCGCAAAAACACCCATACGGACGTTTCCGCCGAGGCGCGGCGGGCGGACGGTCGGAGACCATCCTTTTCGTTCGGCTTTCGAAAATTTCCAGATCAGCCACAAATGAGAATAGCCCTCGATTCCGCGAAGGGCTTCGTCCGTGCGATATTCCTTTTCAAATTCGATGACCGAAAGACCGCGGTGCAGACCGCTTTGACGCGGAATGCCGAATTTTTCGGGGAAATCGGTTCGTATGTGCGCTATGATTTTGACGATATCTTCCATGAAAATGTTCCTTGATTTTTGTTAACAATAGGGACAGGCGGCAAAAAAACGCATACTCTCCCTACCTATATATTTTACCGAAATGTTCGGGTTTGTCAAGGGCAAAAGAAAAATTGTCGAAAAAGGCAAAAAGTCCCGCCCTTCTTTGACGAAATCTGTCGCACAAACCGTTGACTTTTTCTTTTTTTATGCTATAATTAGGGATAGCCGATGTTTCGTTCCCGTGCGCCGCACGGAACAAAAGCGAACCGAATCGGACGAGAAAGCCGATTCAAAACGGAAAGGAGCGCTCCCATGCCGCTGGTAAACTGTATCATCTTTCTCTCTTTGACGGGTGCTCTCGGGTTTGTGGTCGGTCGGCTTTCCTCGCGCTATCATCACTTTAACCCCGACGCCTTTCCCTATCGCACATTTTCCTTTGAAAAGGACGGGGAGATTTACGAAAAGCTGGGCATCAAATCGTGGCAGGGAAAAGTACCCGACATGAGCCGCATCGTGCCGTCGCTTATTCCCTCCAAAAATTTGAGCGGTACGATTTCGGCAAAGAAGCTTTCGATCATGCTTCAGGAGACCTGCGTCGCCGAATTTGTGCATTATCTTTTGTGCCTCTCGGGGCTGTACGGCTGTTTTCATTTTCTGCGCCCCGCCGCAGCCGTCATCGTTTATATTCTTTATCTTTTTACTAACGTCCCCTGCATGATCATTCAACGGTACAACCGTCCGCGGCTCAAGCGCGTTTTGCAAAGCTGCGTTCGCCGTGAGATGCTTCCCGCCTATTCCGCCTCGCCTTCGCTCGGCACGATTTCCGATTCCGAGGCGAAACATTCGGTTTCGTAAAAACGATTTTTGTCCCTTATTGTTACTTTCGGAGTGTTTATGAAAAATTTGCGTCCGGTTGCGGATTATCGGAAATTGCGTCTCAACAACCTTTGTTCCGATGAATTCCGTCATCTGCTCTTGCTGTTATACTGGCCCGTATACGGGCTTCTTTTCGGGTATGTAGAACGCGGCTACGAAGCGGTCATGCCGATTCTGGGGCTGGATTACTACCCCATGTATTGCCGTCTCGACGATCTGATCCCTTTCAACGAATGGTTTCTGATCCCGTATCTCTTGTGGTTTGCCTACATTATCGGCATGCTTCTGTATACGCTGCTGTATGACATTGACGGTTTTCGCCGCATGATGTATTTTACGATCTTTACATACACGGTGTCGCTCATCTTCTATTTTGTCTTCCCCACCGTGCAGAATCTGCGCCCGACAACCTTCGAAAACACGAATCTGCTCACCCGCTTTATCGAGCATTTTTACCGTTTCGATACCAACACCAACGTCTGTCCGTCGGTTCACGTTTTCGGATCGTTTGCTTCGACCTTTGCCCTTTTGCATGCGCGCAGGTTACAGAAGCCCGTGTGGAAGCTTACGGCGCACCTTTTGAATATTTCGATTTGCCTGTCAACCGTCTTTTTGAAACAGCATTCGGTGCTCGACATTTTCGTCGCGCTTCCCTTCTGTCTTGTCGGCTATCTGATGTTCTATGTTTTTCCCGGAAGCCGAAAGGCAAGCCGCGCGGTCACGCTGCAGTGAAGCAGTACCGACGGGCGAACGATTCACAAATATAAATGCATTTAAAAAAGGAAGGATTCACGCCTTCCTTTTTGTTTTATACCACACAGCAAAAAATTCCCGCAAGCCTTGCGGCTTGCGGGAATTTTTTGCTTTTACTTACTTTCTTCTGCCGAAGATTGCGGAATAAGCGTCAAGAACGTCCTCTTCGGGCTTTGCAGCGGGCTTTTCCTCGGCAGGTGCGGCAGCGGCGGGAGCGGCGGTACCGCGCGCGGCGTTGTAGCCTGCATTCTGTGTACGGGCGGCAGAGACAGACGCTGCGGCGTTGTCTTCCGCGTCAAAGCCGGTGGCGATGACGGTGATCTTCATTTCATCGTCCATGTTCTTATCAAACGCAACACCCCAGATGATGTTGGCGTCGGGATTGGCTTCGCTCGAAATGATGTTGGCAGCAAGGTCGACTTCTTCGAGACCCATATCGGGCGAAACGGTGAAGTTGATAATGATACCCTTCGCGCCCGTAATGGAGGTTTCGAGCAGCGGGCTGGAAATTGCCGTCTTGGCAGCGATCTCTGCCTTTTCCTGACCCTTGCCGGTTCCGACGCCCATGTGGGCAAGACCCGCGTTGGACATGATGGTCACAACGTCGGCAAAGTCAAGGTTGATGTGTCCGACGACCTTGATCAACTCGGAAATACTCTGAACGCCCTGACGCAGAACATCGTCGGCGATCTCAAAAGCGTTGATCATGGTCAGCTTCTTTTCGGCAACGAACTTTAAGCGTTCATTCGGAATAACGATCAGCGAATCGACATTTTCTTTGAGGTTGTCGATACCGAGCTCCGCCTGCTTCATACGGCGGGTGCCTTCAAATGCAAAAGGCTTTGTCACGATACCGACGGTGAGGATACCCATTTCCTTGGCGAGCTTTGCCACAATGGGAGCCGCGCCCGTACCGGTTCCGCCGCCCATACCGGAGGTGATGAACAGCATATCGGCGCCGGTGAGTGCCTTTTTGATATCGTCGAGGTTTTCTTCGGCGGCTTTTGCGCCGATCTCGGGGTTTGCGCCCGCACCGCGTCCGCGGGTAACTTTCTCGCCGATTACGATCTTATCGGGAGCGAGCGACTTTTCGAGTGCCTTGATATCGGTGTTGACCGTAATAAAATCAACGCCCTGGATACCGGCTTCCACCATGCGGTTGACCGCATTGTTTCCGGCACCGCCCACGCCGATGACCTTAATGATCTGATCGTTGCTGATGTTTGAATCGAAATTCATTGGCATTTTTTATTCCTCCTGATTTTTCAGTTCATTTCTTTTTCTCTTTGGGAGTCATTCGGTATAAAGGAAAGAGCTTTTTCCGCTCTTATTGCATACACAATACTATAATACCGTTTTTTGCGGATTTTTTCAAGGGTTTTTTCGAAAAAAGCGCATTTTTCTTCGATTTTTTATTTCAATTTCGCCGCAGTCGCACAGCCGGCTCGGCAAAAGTGTACTCCGTGTGAACATCCGCTCAATTCAGCGTCAAAACGCCCTCGTGCAGATCGCGGTCGGAAACGTCGATTTCGCCGCTGTCGTTTTCGCCGAGCTTTTCCATGATCTTTTCGGCAAAGCGAAGCTTGATATCCAGGTCATAAAGGTCGCCGAGCTTCACGGTGATTCTGTCGCGATAAAGGAAACGCACATCGAATTTACTGTTAAACGTGATGGAAGAACAGAAACCAAACAGTCCATGATCCTTCAAAAGAGAGCAAAGCTCGTCGAACATTCCCTCCATATCACCGTCCGAAAAGGTCAGCTTTTCTCCCGCGACACAGCGGGAAATTTTGGAGGAATCCAGCCGCACATATCCTGCAAGCTCAATCGACTCGATATCGTCGGTGCGGGCAAGAACATTCTTTTCTTCGGACAAAACGTAGTAATCTCTGCCTTTTTGCACATAATACATGCCTTCGCCGCGCGAAAGCGATATCCGAACGCCGTTCGGATACCGTTTGGAAACGACGATGTGATCGGCATAGGGAACATTGCGGGCAATGCGGCGGGCGACCGCGTTTTTATCGAGAAGAAAAAGATTCTGACCGATCGAAATACCGCTTGCTTTTCGTATCTCCTCGGCGGAAAAATCGGTTTCGTCGGTCACGGTTATATTGTCAACGCGCAGAAAGACACCTGCCAAAACGGCAAGCGTCACCGCTGTCAAGAGCACCATTCCGAAAAACAAAAACAGCTTTCCGTAAATGCGCGAGACCGAATAGCGCCGCACGTTTTCCCTCTCGATCAGCTCGGTCGGCGAAAATGCGCCGCTGTGGCAGGTGATCTCGCGGTTGCGGGCGCGAAGCTCTTCGAGTCTTTTCTGTTCGTTTTCCTCCACTTCCGTCCGCCTCCGTTCTCTTTGTTTTATATTTTTAATTTTTGATTTTCTTTATTTTTTCTTTTCGGCAAGCTCTTTGATTACGCCGTATATTTCGTCAAGACTTGTGCGATGCACGAATTCTTTTGTTTTTGTCTCCATGGCGCGGCGCTTTTTTTCATCCGAAAGCAATGCTTTCGCCATGTCGGCAAGTCTTTGCGCCGTTGCGTCTTTCTCCTCAAGGAGCGCCGCCGCGCCCGCTTTTTCCAAAACATGCGCGTTTTCGTACTGTTGATTATCGGTCACGTTGGGCGACGGAATAAAGATCGCCGTCTTTCCCATAGCGGCAATTTCCGATACGGTCATCGCGCCCGAGCGGCAGATTACGACATCGGCGCACGCCATTACGGTCGGCATGTTGTATATGTACCGGTGCAGGGTGATGTTTTCTTTTTTCAATGTGTTTTCATCGGTCTGAGCAAAACCGCGCATCAGAAAATGCTCGCGCGCCTTATCCCAATAGCCGCTTCCCGTCGCGTGGATAATGCGGACATCATGCGGCAGCATTTCGTTTTCGATCAGCTCGTACATAAGATTATTGACGGTGCGCGCGCCGAGACTTCCGCCGAAAGAAAGAAGGACTTTTTCGTCCGAGCCGATTCCGAGGCTCTTTCGGCACTCGTCTTTTTTCAGCGTGAACATCTCGTCCTTTACGGGATTTCCGACGCACAAAACGCGGCTTTTCGGAACGTGCAGCTTTTGTTCCGACTCTTTGAAATTTACAAGAATTTTGGACACAAAGTGCGACAGCATACGCGTCGCAAGTCCGGGGACGGCGTTGGATTCATGTACGATCGTCGGGATTTTTAACGCCGCCGCTGCGCGAAGCACCGGCCAGCAGACATAGCCGCCCGTGCCGACAACCACGTCGGGGCGAAAAGCGCGCAAAATTTCCTTTGCTTCACGCACCGAGGTGATCGCCTCGCGCGCGACGCGCAGATTTTCCGCGCTCAGCTTCCGTTTCAGTCCCTCCACCTTCACATAATGAATGGTATATCCTTCGCGCGGCACAAGCTTTGTCTCCAGTCCCTTTTCGGTTCCGACATATTCAATGACCGCGTTCGGGTCTTCTTTTCGAATTTTACCGGCTATGGTAAGAGCGGGGTTAATATGACCGCTCGTGCCGCCGCCGCTGACGATTACACGCATAACAAGCCCTCGATTCTGATTTTCGGATACGTCTTAATTCTTTTCCACAACGGAATAGCGGGAGATCGAAAGAACGACTCCCATTTCGGCAAGGAGGATGATCAGCGAGCTTCCGCCGTAGCTGAAAAACGGAAGCGATATGCCCGTACTGGGGATGGTGTTGGTCACGACCATCATATTCAAAAGTGCCTGCAAGCCCACCTGTGCCACAATGCCCAAAACGACCAGCGCCGAGAATCGGTCGGGCGCACGGCAGGCAATGACGATACCGCGGTAGACAAAGAAAACAAAGAGCAAAATGACAAAAAGCGCTCCCACAAAGCCGAATTCCTCACAAAGGATCGCAAAAATATAATCGTTCATCGGCTCGGGCAGATACAGATGCTTTTGTCTTGACTGACCGATCCCAACGCCCCAAAGTCCGCCGTTTCCGATGGCATACAGCGACTGTGCGGGCTGCCATCCTCCCTCGCGGATATTGCTGAAGGGGTCTTTCCAGACGTCAAGACGCCCTTTGGAGTGCGGCAGAAGGTTCAAAAGTCCGAACATACCGATTCCGCCCACACCGAGCGCGCCGACGATATAACGCCAGCTGCACCCGCCGACCGTCATAATAATGGCGATAATGGCGGTGATGATGATAAGCCCCGACATATGCGGTTCCAAAACCAAAAGCACGCCGACCGTGACGATCAGAAGAGCAAAAGGCAGTATACCGAAGGAAAAATCGGGCGCTTCGAAAAACATCCGTCTGCGCATCGCACGGTAAATACCGAATCCGATGAGTGCCAAACCTATAAGGATCAGCAGCATTTTAAAGTTTTCGCAAAAACGGATAAAGCCGTAAAAAGAATTGACCGTCCCGTCTTCCAAAATTTCTTCGGTTCCGCCGCCGAGCTTTTCGCCAAGCTTTGTTCCGAAAAGACCGAGCGCCGCAAAGACCGCGCCAAAACCCTCTGAAAACATGAATGGCAGAACGATCCTGCGAAACGATCCGGGCTGACCGCGAAGGACTATCTGTGCGTGAAAACGGTCGATATAATCGGCACAGCCGACAATGACCGCAAATTTCATGATCTCCGACGGCTGAATTGAGATCGGTCCGATATACAGCCATCGCTTCGCGCCGTTTGCGTCCGCGCCACTCAGAAGTACCAGTCCCAAAAGACCGAGCGAAACGATGAAAATGATCGGCGTGAAGCGCCGCACCGTTTCATACGGGATCTGCGACAGGATATACATGATGAAAAAGCCCAAAAGGACATAGATCACATGGCGTTTTAAAAAGTAAAGGTTATCGCCGAATTTATAGCCCGCGTACACATAGCTTGCCGTCGCGACCATAACGATTCCGAGGCAGACAAGAAGGATGATGGAGGTTAAGAAAGGAAGGTCGACTCCCCGCCGAAAACGGTATTCCTTCGGCGCGCTTTGCGGACTTTGATTCTTCATTTCGTCGGGACTCCCCTTTCTTATATTTGTTTACTGCCGTGCAAAATCAGACGGACAGATAGCCGTAACAGCCGAGCACCGATAACAGCACGGTGACTGCGACGGCGGCGCCCACGATCGTCCATTCGTTCCAGCCGCACATTTCGAAGTGATGATGGATGGGGCTCATCTTGAAAATACGCTTTTTGAACAGTTTATACGACGCGACCTGCAAGACGACCGAAATCGCCTCGAGGTAATAGACAAAACCCACAAAGACAAGCAACAGCGGTTTGTCAAGCCAGACGGCAATCGCGCTCACCGCGCCACCCAAAAAGAGCGAGCCGGTATCCCCCATAAAGACCTTGGCGGGGTGCGCGTTGTAGACAAAAAATCCGAGACAGCCGCCAAGAACCGCCGCCGAAAGAACAGCTGCCGCCGTAAGCTCGAGACGACAGCTCATTGCGCACAAAAAGAGCGATGCCGCCGCCGTGACGCTTGCGGCAAGTCCGTCGATTCCGTCGGTGAGGTTTACGCTGTTGACCGTGAAGACAATTCCCACGATCAGGAATACATAATAGAAAATACCAAGCTCGAGACGGAAGGAGGTGAACGGAAGCGCAAGCGACGTGTCGTTATGCCGTCCCGCATAAAAGGCGAACACATACGCCGCCGCCGCGGCGAATTGCAAAACCAGTTTCTGCGACGCGGAAAGCCCTTTGTTTTGCTTTTTCAAGAACTTTGTGCGGTCATCGACAAAACCGATGAGACCGTTTAAAAGGACAAAGCTGTAATTTACGGCAAGCGGCCGCCAATCAAAAGCGCCCGTTCCCGCCTCAACGACGGCATACACGATCATTGCCGCCGTCGCGCCGCCGATGAAGAAGATACCGCCCATGGTCGGCGTCCCCTCTTTATTTTTGTGCCAGCGCGGACCGATGTCCAAAATTTTCTGACCCATTTTTATACTGCGCAAAACGGGGATCAATATACGTCCCAAAATGACCGTCAAAAGAAAGCTTATCGCTCCCGACAAAATTGCTTTTTGCAGCAAGAATAACACCGTCCGTTTCATTTTCTTTGTTTTTTCCGACTTTTATATCAGTCTGTTCCGTCCAAATGCTTGAAGGTCACCGTTACGACCGTACCGGGCATAACTTTTTCGCCCGCTGCGGGAGTTTGCGACACGGCAACCGCCGCCGCTCCGTTTACGCCCTCGCGGTATGTACCCTCCATGTAAATATTCAGGTTGCTGTTGACAACGGTACGGTTCGCATCCGCCGCTGTTTTTCCGATGCAGTTCGGAACGGTCACGTTGTCCGAGGGCGCTTCGCCGCCGGTGTACAAAATGACAATACCGCTGCCCGAAATTGCCGTTCCGAAGCGCGGGAACTGTTCGTTTACAACGTCGCCCGTGCCCATGACTTTGCACTGAAATCCGTCCTTTTTGACCTTTTCCTGTGCCTCCGCGACGTTCAGCGTGCGATAATCGCCCACCGACACCGCCATCGATTCCTTTTCTTCTTCGGTCAGCACCGGAGCGATATTCAGATACGGAAGCGTATCGGAGAGCACCTGCGAAACGACGGGCGCGGCAATGACGCCGCCGTAATACTGTCCCGACGTCGGGGTATCGATCGCAACCAAAATGGCGACCTGCGGGTCGTCCGCCGGCGCAAAGGCGACGCACGAGCCGACATACGGCGTAATGTTGCCCGCCTTGTCTTTTTCCGCGCCGTGTTTTTCTGCGGTACCGGTCTTGGCGGCGACGGCGTAGCCTTTTACATAGGCGTTTTTGGTCGAGCCGACATCGATACCGTTGGCAAGATAGCGCATTATCGTCGAAGAAGTCTGTTCCGAAACAACCTGACGAATGACCTCCGGTTCAACCGTCTTTACGATGTTTCCGTCTCCGTCGGTAAAGGCTTTTACGACGTGCGGACGCATGAGATAACCTCCGTTTGCCACGGCGGACACGGCGTTGAGAAGCTGTACCGGCGTGATGGTAAAGGTCTGACCGAAGGAATAACTCGCAAGCTCGACATCGTTAAAGTCCGAAAGATTATAGTGGTAAATACCCGATGCCTCACTCGGAAGATCGATGCCCGTGATGTCCATACAGCCGAATTCTTCGAAATATTTATAAAACGTGTTCTTTCCGATTCGGGCGGCAAGCTGCATAAAGACGGGGTTGCAGGAATTTTGCAGTCCCTGTTCGAAGGTCTCGGTGCCGTGACCGCTGACCTTATGGCAGTGGATCGGTTTGGACCAGCCCGCAATGCGCATGCTTCCCGAGCAGTAAAACGTATCGTTTTCGGACACTTTTCCCTCTTCAAGCGCGATGGCGGACGTGACAAGCTTGAAAGTCGAGCCCGGCTCGTAAAGCTCGGTCACGGCTTTGTTTTTCCACAGAGCCTCAAGAAGCTTGCGGCGCTCGTCTTTCTGCTCCTCCTCCGTTCCCGTAAAGGCGTCAAGGGTCGCCTGCGACGCGTCGTCCAAGGTATACGGCGAATTCGGATCGTAGTCGGGTTTCACCGACATGGCAAGGATCTCGCCGGTCTTTACATCGGTCACGATACCGAGCACACGGTTTTGCGCCTTGGTATCGATCAGCGCCGATTCCAGCGCTTTTTCGAGAAAGCTTTGTATCGTCCAGTCGATGGTGAGAACCACGTTGGTTCCGTCCTCCGCTCCGACGAAGCTTTCGTATTCAAAGGGCATATCCTTGCCGACGCCGTTGTGCGCCGTTATGACTTTGCCCGGAACGCCCTTTAAGTAATGGTCGTATTTTGCCTCAACGCCGTAAATGCCCTTGTTGGCGGAATCGGTAAAGCCCAGAACATGGCTTGCAAGGTGACCGTAGGGGTAATAGCGCTTTGTGTTTTCCTCGAAATAAATTCCCTCGCTTACGTCGTTCTGCGTCATCCATGCGCGGATCTCATCGGTCACGTCGCGTTCGACCTGACGTTTTACGACGTAATATTGATTTTTCTTGTTGCGCGCACGCGAAAGAAGATTTTCTCTGTCCGCATCCAGCTTTTCCGCAAGATAGTCGGCGATCAGCTCCTCCTGCTCGGGCTTTATCATCTTCGGCGACAGATAGACGTTTTCGACCGTCGCGCTGACGGCAAGCGCCTTCATGTTCCGATCGTAGATCGTTCCGCGCTTGGGATTGATCGAAAGCTCGGTCGTATACTGATCGAACGCAAGCTTGCGGTAATCGTCGTTGTGGATCAGCTGTTCCTTTACAAGATTGGAAATCAGAACGACAAGCGCGATGAGAAAAGCCGCCGCGATGACCGCCGTTCGGATAAATAACGGTTTTTTGCATATATCTTTGATTTTGCTCATAATAACGATCCTTCCGACAATCGCTTGCAGCCGATCCTTCTACACTTTTCGGACAAAAAAAGAGAGCAAGATCGTATTGCATCTCTTTTTTATGATATATGCACACAGTCCGACGGTTATGTCAGTTGCCCAGCGCTTCGCCGAACAAACGGACGACACCCGACATAACGGTGCTGACGGTATATCCGTCCTCGCTTGCCGTACCGTCTGTCTTTTCGATTTTATAGTTGTCCGACATGGTAACATATCGGGAAATAACCTTGTCCGACGAAACAAGTCCGTGATCGTAAGCATACTGTTCGATCGACGCATGATCGGTCTTTTTACCGATCAGAATATCGTACTGTGCGATTTCGGCATTGTACCGTGCCATGTCGGTCTTGAGATCGCTCATATCGTTGTTAAATTTCGTGATTTGCGAGTAGTTGAGAAGAAGAAAGACCGCAATCAGAGTCAGCGCTGCGGTGACGGCGGCAAAGGAGATCGGAAAATTGTGTTCTTCGACAGCATAATCCTCGTAGTTGTACGAGACTTTCTTCACCCCTTTGGCAAAAGCCTTTCGGATAATCTTTTCGTTCTCGCTCGCACGCTTGCGGTCACGGTGCTCCTGCGCCTTGCGGCAGCGCTTTACAGCAAGCAGAAGTTCGTCGGCAACGCTCGGCGTGTTGCTCTGCGGCACTGTTCTCACGGCTTCGGTCACATGCGCCGGGCGTGCGGCACGGGTCGGTTCCTCTCTTCGACGAATCGATTCCGCGGTATTCTTTTTTAGAGTTTTCCGACTGCGGGATGCGAATACAAAGCGGTTATCGTCGGCATAAGAGGTCATGATGGGTTACTCCTTTTCTACACCTGTATTTTTTCCAGTATCCTGAGTTTTGCACTTCGTGAGCGCGGATTTTCCGAAAGCTCCTTTTCGCTCGGCAGAATCGGTTTTTTGGTCAAAACGACCGCGCGCGGTTTTTTTCCGCAGACGCAGACGGGAAAATCGGGCGGGCAGGTGCAGCCCTTCGTGTATTCGAGAAAGCTGTGCTTGATGATGCGGTCCTCAAGCGAATGGAAGCTGATAAACGAAAATCTTCCGCCCGAATTCAGCAGCGGAAACAGTCCGTCGATAACCTTTCCGATCACGTCCAGCTCTCCGTTCACCTCAATTCGGATCGCCTGAAAGCTGCGCTTGGAGGGGTGCGGTCCGTCCTTGCGGTTTTTGGCGGGGATTGCGGCTTTGATAATGTCGTTCAGTTCAAACGTCGTTTTGATCGGAGCGTTTTCCCGCGCGCGCACGATAAAGGACGCAATACGCGAAGCGAAATGCTCCTCGCCGTAAAGACTCAAAATGCGGGCAAGATCGCGTTCGGAATACGTGTTGACAACGTCGTATGCGCTCTTTCCCTCCCCTTTGGACATACGCATGTCAAGGGGTGCGTCGTGCATATAGGAAAAGCCGCGCTCGGGGGTATCGAGCTGAAACGACGAAACGCCGAGATCGGCGACCGCGCCGTCGATATGCTCGACACCGTTTTGCAAAAGAAGCTCCTTTGCGTCGCCGAAATTTCCTTTGATAAAGGTAATAAACGGATAAGCGCTCAGTCTCTTTCCCGCCGCCTCCAGCGCGTCGGGGTCACGGTCGATGCAGTAAAGCCTTCCGCCGCCCGCGGCGACAAGCCTCTTGGCGATCTCTTCGGAATGCCCCCCGCCGCCCGTCGTGCAGTCGAGGTACACACCGTTCTTTTTAATATTCAGACCGTCCACCGTTTCGTGCAGCAGAACGGAATAATGATTGAAGGGTCGTTCTTCCATATCAGAAACCTACGTTTTTCAGCATTTCTTTCATTTCCTCGATATCGGCGGTGTCGTTGATCTCGCGGAACTTGTCGGGACGCCAGATCTCGACGCTGTTGTTCAGACCGACGAAAGAAACTTCTTTTTCGATACCCGCGTGCGTACGCAGCTCGGGTGAAAGGACGATACGTCCCTGCGAATCCAGTTCGGTGTTGAAAGCGCTCGCCAAAATGAAGCGCTTGATCTTTTTCATCTGCATTTCGCCGTATGTCTCAAGCTTTTTGATAAAATCGTTCCACTGGGTCTCGTTGTACAGAACGATGCACTCGTCCAGCCCCTTTACGAGGATCAGATTTCCCTGCAGATCGCTGCGAAATTTGGCGGGAACGAACACGCGTCCCTTACTGTCCACCGTATGCAGATATTGTCCGGTCAGCATCGTTCCCCCCCTTTTCCCGCTTTTGTGTATCCTTTGGTATCCCGCTTCCCACCATACGGTCAATAACGGGGTATTTTCGTATTCTGCAAGGCAAATTTTGTTGTAAATTAATCCATTTTGATGGTTTTTTGCTCCTTTTTGCCCCACGCTGATATAATTATATAATATAAAAGCGCGATTTGCAATAGGCACGGAAAGGGTATTTATGAACGTTTTGTAAATTTGTGCACACCGTCTTCACAAACAAAAACAGCTGTTCGAAGTTTTTGTCCGTATCGCCGAAAAATCACATTCGAGCGGCATATTTTCCCCTCCGCGCGCATAGCTTGTTCCATGAAGAAACACAAAAAAGAGGTGCGGCATTTTGCGTATTCTGACCTATTCCGAATTATGTGAAAAAGAAGTCATCAACTGTCGTGACGGCAAAATTCTCGGCACACCCGTCGATCTGCGATTGGATGCCGAAAGCGGAAATATTCTTTCGATCACGGTGCGCGAACCGGGGAAGCTCTGCCTCTCCCCCAAGTCCCCGGGACTTGAGATCCGTTGGGACTGTATCGAAACGATCGGAGACGATATTTTGCTGGTTCACCTCGACCACTATCCGCCCCGTGAAGAAAAAAAGCCGAAAAAAGAAAAGAAATCGTTTTTTGGTGGTTGACAAACGGGAAAAAATGTGATACAATAACACCCGTCGGGTAAATCGAACGATTTACTCCGTCGGCGCAAAGGCGCCGCGACAAGCAGGTATGGCGGAATTGGCAGACGCGCTAGATTCAGGTTCTAGTGGGGGCAACTTCGTGGAGGTTCAAGTCCTCTTACCTGCACCAAACAGTACAAATCCGAACCCTAAACCAATCGGTGAAGGGTTCGGATTTGTTATTTTTATAGACTATCCGAACTTTAATTCAAAACGCAAAAACTAAATTCGGAGGTTTCTTATTATGAAAACAGAACTTAAAAACATCGGCGCTTGGGGCAGAATGCATTATGATTTTCTTTACCGCAATAATCGGACGGTCATCAATGTTATGCGGCTAAACGTAACTCTAAACAATTACCTTGCCGACATGGATCGTAATGCCTGCGATATGTTTGATTCTTTAGTTCGACAAACGGCTGAAAATGAGGGTATAACCGAACAGTTAAAATCGGTCAATCCAATTGAATGGATCAGACGGATGAACAACATTCAAAGCAGAGTACGAGAGTTTACCTTAAATGCCGCCCTTTACATGACTGTGAATTTCTGCTACTCCGGCAGTCTGTCGACAAAGAATATTTCAAGCTGAGAATGAATCTCACTTTGGTCTCTGCGTCTGCCGGTCCATTTTCTTGTAATGTCTACTTGAGCCAAGTAGAGCATTTTAAGCAGGCTGTCGTCGTTCGGAAATACCGACCTGTTTTTTGAGACCTTACGCAGCTGCCTGTTAAAATTCTCAATAGCAGCGTTTTCTTCACCGATCGTCGGGAAAAAACGAAAGATAACCGACAGCGGTATGACAATTTTTTCACTGATGTGCATGCGCTTCATTGCGGCGATAAAATCACTTACCGAGGTCGTTGCGATCAGGTAAGCGCCCATCATGAATCCGGGTGCAAAGCGTGTCATAACCGAGCATACGGCAAGTAGGACAAAAGACACCATCATTACCGCCGATCTGTCACATTCGCATACTGTGCGTGAATTTTCCGAGCAGTTTGGCATCAGCGAAGGAAGCATCAAGAATTACTTTTTCGGCGTGTTCGGACAGAGCATTTCACGGTACACAACGCACAAACGCATGGTGTACGCGGCGGAGCTTCTTGAAAAAAGCGAGTTATCCGTCATAGAGATTGCCGGTAGTGTGGGATAGGAGAGCAAAGTAAATTTGCGTCTGCTTTCCGACGGGAGTTCGGTCTGCCGCCGATCGAATATCGGAAAAAGAAAATGGTATCCGGTGCATTATGATATACTTTGCATGAAGAGAAGTGCAGCACCGAAAGAGCTTTAATGCGGCGCTGTGTGCGCAAAAGGCGAAATGAGACCGCATTTCGATTCGGCATTCCTCGTTCGGCACGCACTTTTCCGTTATCGGTCTTGTACGTGCCGTGATCGTTCATTATAAAGCACATTCAAGCCATAAAAAGCACCCGTTGGGGTGCTCTTTATGGCTTTATTTTTGCTCTTTTTGATCTCTTGCCTTGACGGTGCGGGAACTCATGAACATGCGGATTCAAGTTTTGCTTCGCTCTGCTTTTGCTCCCACTTTGCGGTCATGTAAAATACAACAGAAAGGATTGCCGCAACCGTCCAGCCGATCGGCCAAGAGAGCCAGATACCCGTTGTACCGAGACTCGTTCTCGAAAGGATTTCTGCCAGTGCGACGCGCAGAACAAGATCCGTAAAGGTTGCGATCATGAACTTTTTCATCATTCCCGCGCCGCGCAGAACGCCGTCCGAGACAAGCTTTGCCGCAACGATGAAATAGAAGGGCGAAAGAATGCGCAAAAACATCACGCCCGTATCCATCGCCGTTCCGACCGAGTTTTCCATAAAGATGTAAACGAGCGGGCGACCCGCAAATTCATAAAGCAAAACAAGCGGCACACAAAGCGCCCACACAAGCTTGACTCCGGCGCGGAATCCCGCTTTGATACGGTCGTATTTCTCGGCGCCGAGGTTCTGCGCCGTAAAATTGGAAATGCCGTTTCCGAGCGTCGTCAGCGATGTGATCACCATGTTGTTCAGCTTGACCGAAGCGGAATACCCCGCCATGACTGCGGGACCGAAGCCGTTGATAACGCTCTGAATCGCGATATTACCGACCGAGATAAAGCTTTGCTGCAAAATACTCGGGACGGCAATGACGGCAAAACTTCCGAGATGCCGACGGGAAAAGAACGGTACTTTTCCCTCGGTGCGGATAGCGCGGAATCGGTGAAAAACTACGACCAGCGCCAGCACACAGCTGACTCCCTGGCAGAGAAACGTCGCCCACGCCACGCCCGAAACACCCATTTGAAACGCCGTAACAAACAGAATATCCACTCCGATATTGGAAAGCGAAGAGCAGGCAAGGAAGATAAACGGTGTTTTCGAATCGCCGAGCGCAGAGAAAATACCCGTCGCCACATTGTAAAGAAAGACAAACGGCAGACCGAGAATATAAATATCCAAATACAGCTTCGAATCGGCGAAAACCTCTTCGGGGGTCTTGATGAGATGCAGGAGTCCGTCGCTGAAGAGCATGCCGACCGCCATCAGCACGACGCACATCACCGCGCTTGAGATCAGCGCCGTATAAACAGCGGTTTTCAGGTCTTTATATCGTTTTGCTCCGAAAAGCTGTGCCGCAAGCACCGAGCAGCCGATGTTGCATCCGAAGGCAAAAGCAATGAAGATCAGCGTAATCTCATAACTGTTTCCCACCGCGGCAAGCGCGTTATCTCCGATGAATTTTCCGGCGACAAAGCTGTCGGCAATATTGTAAAGCTGCTGAAAAATGATACTGCCGAAAAGGGGCAGACAAAAGCGGCAAAGAACGCTTTCCGGTTTTCCGACCGTCAGATCCTTATTCATTTTGCGTCACCTCTGATTTTGTCGGCGACCGCTTTTCCTATAACGTCGGCGGTGCCGTCGATTCCGTAACGGCTTGAGGAGATCATCAGATCATAGCTTGCATGCTCGCCCCACGGCGTATCGGAGTAAAAATCAAAATATTCCTTCCGCATACGGTCGACCTTTTCCGCCTTGCGTATCGCCTCTTTGATCCCGATACCGTTTCGCTCGGCGATTCGTTTTGCGCGGTCGTCCATATCCGCATAAACAAAGACCGACAAAACATCGTATCCCGCGCCGCGCAGGATTGAAGAAGCACAGCGCCCGATAATAATGCATGGTCCCTTTTCGGCGATCTCCGAAATCGCTTTGCTTTCCGCCTCAAAAACGCGCTGTTTCTCGGAATAAAACGTCGCTCCGAGAAGCGCACTGTCGGCAAAGGGATTGCCCGAAACGACCTCGCAAAGTCCGATCGGTCTTTCTTCATCGTTTTCGATAATGTCGGCGGACAGTCCCGAATCCTTTGCCGCCTGCCGAATGAGCAATTTGTCGTAGCAAACAACACCGAGGTTCTTTGCCAGCTTCTCACCGATTTCGCGTCCGCCGCTTCCGTATTGTCTTCCGATGCATATGATCGTACCTTTCATTTGTGCGCACCTTCGCTTTCCCGATAAAACTTTCATGTGTAACGGAAAGCCTCTTGACTTTTCCGTTCCCACATAGTATAATCCGATTATCGGCATATGTAAAATATAAATTTCACATGCCTGTCATATCAAAAATGAATTTCGGTCGAGGTGCCAAAAATGGACATCAGCTACGACTATTATCGAATATTTTATTATGTTGCGAAATACGGAAATATAACGCGCGCGGCAAAAATTCTTTTCAACAACCAGCCGAATCTGACAAGAGCCGTAAAAGCGTTGGAAAGCGAGCTCGGCTGTCCCCTTTTCATCCGAAGCAACCGCGGAATGACGCTGACACCCGAGGGGAGCTGTCTTTTCGATCGTGTCCGCGTCGCGTTCGAGAGCATCGAGGCGGGAGAAGCGGAAATACTCGAGCGCCGCAATTTGGAAAAAGGCTCGGTCTTTGTGGCGGCAAGCGAGGTCGCTTTGCACTGCGTTCTGCTTCCTGTATTGAAAGAATATCGTTCACATTACCCGGGCATCCGTCTTAAAATAAGCAATCATTCGACGCCGCAGGCGGCAGACGCCATCAAAAACGGCACGGCGGACATTGCCGTCGTGACGACGCCTACCCTGCCCGCCGCCGCGATCGAAGAGATCTCCGTGTGCAAATTTCGCGAGGTAGCAGTTTGCGGCTCGGCGTATTCGGACTTATTTAAGAGCAAAATAAGCTTTGCCGAATTGCTCGCTCATCCCATTATCTCGCTCGGACCGCATACAAAATCATTCGAATTGTATTCCCGTTTTTTTGCCGGGGAAGGTCTGCGCTACAGTCCCGAGACCGAAGCGGCGACGGCGGATCAGATTTTGCCGATGGTCAAAGCGGATCTCGGGATCGGCTTTGTTCCGAGAGCTTTTCTCGACGGTGTCGACGGCGTATCGGTCATCGAAACGGAAAAGCCGCTCCCCGAACGGGAGATACGTATTCTGAAGCGGCGCGATCAGCCGCTCGGGATCGCGGCAAAAGAACTGGAAAAGCTGATCTTAAAACAAAAAGGAGTGTTCTTGTGAATCCGATCAACTATCAGGCGGAAACCGACCGCGTTATCGCCCGTCTCACGGCGGAAAACCGACGGGAGAAGCTGTTATTGCACGCCTGCTGCGCGCCGTGCTCGTCGTATGTTCTCGAATATCTGACAAAATATTTTGATATTACGGTCTTTTTTTGCAATCCGAACATCACCGACAGGCAGGAATATGACAAGCGGCTTTCCGCGCTGTATCAGCTGTGTGAGCGTGCTCCGTTCTGCAAGGGCGTTGAAATCGCGGACGACGGGTACTTGCCCGAGCTGTATTTTGACGCAGTACGCGGACTTGAAAAGGAACCCGAGGGCGGAAGCCGCTGCGATCGGTGCTTTGATCTGCGTCTTTTCCGCACCGCCGAATATGCGCGGGAAAACGATTTTCCGCTTTTTGCCACAACGCTCACCGTAAGCCCGCACAAAAATGCCGCCCTCATCAACACGATAGGCTTCGAGAAAGCGGAGCGGTGCGGTGTTTCCTATCTTCCCTCCGATTTCAAGAAAAAGGGCGGTTATCAGCGCTCGGTCGCGCTTTCAAAAGAATACGATCTTTATCGGCAGCAATTCTGTGGCTGTGTGTTCTCGCTGCCGAGCAAATAAATTCCGCGCCGAACCGCGCGTCCCCGTTATGCTTTTTTGCGGGCGCAAAATTAAATTGCAAAAATTGCAAAAAAGCGCTTGACAAATGCCGTGAAACGTGCTAAAATAGTTAGCGTTGTGACGGGGTGTGGCTCAGCTTGGTAGAGTGCTTGGTTCGGGACCAAGAGGCCGGAGGTTCGAATCCTCTCACTCCGACCACCGAAATAACTCGCAAGGTTTGTCTTGCGAGTTTTTCTTTTGCTTTAATATAAACGCGGGATCGGTCAACCCGATCCCGCGCTTTTTTACCTTTTGCGTTCAATATACGATCGCATCGTCCGCCGTAAAGCCGCCGAGCGAATTTTCCTTCACCTGGATACAGACAAACGTGATCCCCTCGTCATCCGCAGCCGAAAAACGGCGTTTTGCGGCAGGAGCGATTTTCAGCCAGTCTCCGGCGGAAAGTGCGATCTCTTCGCCGTCGAGCTCGACCTTTCCCTTGCCCGAAAGAATTCCGTAGATCTCCTCGTTCTGCTTGTGCGCATGAACAAACGGAACGCCCGCGCCTGCGGGAAGGCGGCTTACGCTGATCTCCGCTCCGGTGAGTCCGAGCGCTTCGTGAAGTTCGGTTCTGCCTTCGTTTCCGATATTGATCTTTGTGTAGTTTTTCATGATTTCTGCCTCCTTGTATCGGCACGACTACCGCGAAATGCCGCCGCGGGTGGAATACGGTCTGACCGATCTCGGACGGCAAATGCTTCCGATCATCGACGCTCTTGCCGATTTCGGGAATTATTACAAATCAGCAGTCGGGCAATAAGACCCAAAATTGAAAGAAGAACGCCGCGAAAACGTTTTTGTTTTCGCGGCGTCTTTTCTGTTTTCGCTTTTGTAAATTTACAGCTTCCAGCCGACCGACTCTTTTTTGCCGCCGCATAATACGGCACCATTCCGCAGACGACGCCGACGACGGCAAGAATCACCGACAAAGCAAGCTTTCCGCGTTCCTTTTCGCCGAGCTCCAATATCCGCCCGATCAGGCTTTGTTTCTTCATACTAAAGTTCCTCCCCTCGCGGTTTGCCGCGATTTTACGTTAGTCCAGACTAACCGCAGATTTTATCGAAAGGTTGCCGTCGGCAACCCTTTCGTGCAAGATTAAGCTTTTCCCGACTCAAAAACCGCAAAGAAGCCGCTGCGGTGATATCGGCTCAAAAGCGTGATATACTCCGCCGCCTCCGCACGGCTCATGCCGTGGCGGATGACCTCGAATATCCCTTCAAAACGGGAGGTCGTCACGATATGAAACAGTTTTTCGGTCAGCGCGTCGCCGTATTTTTCGGGATAACCGCGCGCTTCACTTTTTTTCGACCACCGCCACCGAGCACGGAATTTTCCCCTCACAAAACGTAAAGCGCACATTGGTATATCCCGCGTCGGTAAAAAACTTTTCGTATGTCTGCGGGGTAAATTCCCGCTTGAAATCCACTCCCGCCTTGCCGATCACGGCGGTTATGCCGTTGGTTTTTCCCTTTTTCGTGCAGTTCATATAGGTGGGAACAACGATCTTTCCGCCCCGACGGCAAACGCGGTCAAGCTCGCGCAAAGCCCTGTACGGCTCGTCCAAAAGATGGATCACGTTGGCGGCGACGACCGCGTCGAAGTTTTCGTCCGGAAAGTCAAGGTGCAAAATGTCCGCCCGCTCGAAACGTATGCCGCAGTTTTTATATTTTTTCTCCGCCCGTTTGAGCATTCCGAACGAAAAATCCGTTGCGACAAGAGAGCTGCATTTTTTTGCGATCGCCCCGCTCAAAAGTCCCGTTCCGCAGGCGCATTCGAGCACCGTATCGGACGAAGACAATTCCCGCACCACCGCGGCGCACATTTCCTTGTTGGCTTTTCGGTTGATAATGTCGGCAAAAATATCGTATACCCATGCGGCTCTGTCCCAAAACATATCGTTTCCTCCTTTTGTTTGCGACTCGCAGAATTTACAAACGGATGACCGAGACTTTTTCCGGTCTTTCGCGCTTATTGTACCATATTCCCGCCCGCTTTGCAACGAAAAAACGAAAAGAGAACGGAGACAATTATAACGAAAGCTCCCCTTCAAAACGAAGGAGAGCTTTCCCGATTGCTGTTTTGATTTTTCGTTTTCAATCTTCCGTCACAAGGCAAAGATCGGAAATGCCGAAGCGCACCTGATGATAGCTGTTGCTCCATGCGCGCGTGTCCAGTTCTCCCTTCTTATACCAGTCGGCGCCGCCCTCTGAGCCGGTCCAGGAGGCGTCGGGGTCGCCGTATCCTCCCCAGCAGTAACCGTATTCGGCGTCGGGGTGATGATACGGGCCGAGAATCGGACGCAGGGTGTTGTAAAGGCGGACGGAAAGGGTGTTTTCCCCATCGCGGAGCGCCTTTGTCACCTCAATGCGGTACGGAGGCTTGTATACGTCGCCGCACGACACGCCGTTTACGAACACCTCGGCGACCGAGCCGTGATAATCGCCGAAGCAAAGATAAGTCTTGCCCGCCTTCTTTTCAAAGGAGAATTCTTGCGAAAGAAGCACGTTTCCGACATAAAAGGCATAGCCGTCTCGCGTAAGTTCGCCGCTTGCCGTATCGGAAAGGTCGTCGAGCATAAAGCGGCGGTTAAAGCGAATCAGCTGTGAGAAGGTCTGTTCGGGCGTGCCGTACACACCGAAATCACCGAGCAGATACATATTTTCAAGTTCGGTACCCGTCTGGCATTCAAACAGCGACGTAATATCGCTCTTTGCCTTGGTCAGCGGGCGGAAGCGGCGGCGCACGGTAAGGACGTTCTTTCCGACGCGGCAGGCGTCGGGAAGGCGAACGACCTCGAAGGATTTGGCAAAATAATAACTCTTGCCGTCGTAATCGCGCGCCTTTTCACCGTTTAAGTACACTTCGCATTCGCGCGCATCCTCGAGCGCAAGCGAAAGAGACGAAAAAGCTTTTTTCGATTCAAAAGAGAATTCCTGAATCAAATCTCCCTCGTATTCCGCGTCGGTCAAAATCCGATTGATCGCCAGCGTCGTATACTCCCCTTCGAATTCTTTCATTTGTTCGGTCTTATAGCGGCAGAATTCCAAAACCGCGACATTATCCGTGCTCCGTTCGATCTTGAAGCAATCGGAAAGAGGAAGCACCGAATACGGTTTTGCCCTCCGCTCCGAAAAGCGCTTCTTTTCATCCGATTCGGCAAGGCATATAAGCGCCGAGCCGCCCTCGGGAAGTGTGAGGGAAACCGTCGTTTCGCTTCCGTCAAACGAGGTCGGAAGCGCTTCGGTCGCGCCGCTCTGCGCGTCGCACAAAAGCGCCGTAAAATTACCCCCTACCGCAAGACTTACCTTGTGCGCATAGCGGCAATCGGCGTTATACAGCATATAATACCGTTCGCCGTCAAGCGCGGTATGATAAACGCGCACCTGCGTTTTGTCGCCGTCGCTCTTCAGCGTATACATTCTCGCGTCGTTAAGACATTCGCAAAGCCGCGCCGTATCCTCGCAGAACACCGCTCCCGCAAGATATTTTTCGCGTACGTTTTCTTCTTTTCCGTCCAAACGGGTCGGATAACGGCCGACGACAAAGACCTTTCCTCCGTTTTGAAGGAAGGCGCGAATGTCCTCGGCGGTCTTGCGGTTCAATACCTCAAGATACGGCAGAATGACCGTGCCGTAGGTCATTTCGCCGACACGGTACCGTGTTCCTTCGACACGACTCATATCGGTCGAAAGGGTGTTGAGATCGCCGAGCTCCCAATCAAAGCCCGAAACACAAAGGGCGCGCGTAAGGGTATTATAGTGAAGATCCAGCTCATAGATCGGCTTTTCTCCCTCGGTATAGACAAGCGGATAGCCGTGCGCGGAAAGTCCTTTTGCCAAAAGATACGCCGATTCGAGCGGATGAACGACCAAAACGTTTGCCTGCGGTTTTCCCTGCGACAAAAATGCCGCCGTGCGGGCGCAATAATCGGTCACATCGTTATACTTTTCGAAATACGGCTGATAATAGTTCACATGCGGCGGATAGGTGCGCTTTGCACGTCCGTGCAGCGAATAGAATATGCCGTGGACCGAACGGTAATTGATGCCGAGTGAGGCGAAATGATCGAAATAGTGTTCAAAATCACGGAAGCCCATTCCGTTCGTCGTGACACCATACATTTCGCACAGCGTATACTTCTTGCCCGCCTGATGGGCGGCGGAGATCATTTGCTTCGGGGTGGTATAAGAACAGATGATCTCATTATCCGCAGCGTTTTCCAGAGGATCGTTGCGGTAGCGCATATCGCCGCTCAGAATGTCGATGCCGGGAATGTCAAAATATTTATAATACGGCATGACGGCACAGGCGCGGCGGATACAGCGGTGAAGCGCGTCCTCCGTCATCAGATGTCCGCTGAAATTCAGATGATTCTTTTTGCACCATGCCGCGATTTTTTGAAAATACGCCTTTTCCATCCATTTTTGAAGGAGCGTCCAGTAATCGTAACGAACCTGTTTGTAATCGCCGTCGTCGAAATACAGACAATTTACCTTTTCCTTCAGATCGTAGCCGTAGGTATCGCGGAAAGTACGGTCGATGAAATCCGACCACGGGAGAAAATCGGCGCGGTAGCTCGGCTCGTCCACCCAGATCGAATTGACGGTCTTTCCGAATTCGTCGGAAAACTCCTGCCACAGATCATAGCTCTGACGGATATACCAATCCACCGAATCGGGATTGAAAAGATCGAGACAGGTGAGCGAATTCAGAGCCTTGTACTCATATCCGTTCTTGGTAAGAAGGTCTTTCGCATTTTTCGGGTCGTCCGCCTCGGGGAACCAAATATCGTTTACCCCTTCGAAAACGGGGTGTTCGGCGCTTCCGATGCAAAGATAATCGAGCGCATATTCCTTCGGAAGTCCCAAAACCGCCTCGGGCATGTACCCTGCCTGCAAAAAGACCGTCATTCCGTTCTTTTTCGCTTCGTTTATCATGACGCGCGTTTTTTGCATGAAGTCTTTACCGGGATAATCGGATTTCAGACCGATATAAGTACGGCAAATGACCGACGCGACGCCTTTTTTCGCCATTTCGGAAAGCTGGCGCGCAATTTCGTCCTCGCTCAGTGTGTCGTTCAGCATCCAAAAATCGGTTCCGCGGTAGAACCGCTCGGGATTTTTAAAATCTTTCATACTGTCACCTCAAATCGTATAAGATCAGCAAATTTCGGTAAGTCCGATATGGGAAATTTCGGCAAAAAGCTTGATGGCTTCGCTGTTGTCGCCCGAACCGAGCGCAAGATGATGCGTCGGCGCCGCCGCACACCATTTTTCCAAAAACTCGGTCGTCGGGATCGAAAAACTGCAACGTGTGTTGGTATTGCCCGTCTGCGGAATCGCGCCCGACTGCGAGATTCCCTTTGCCAGCACAAAGCGGATGTTGCCCGTGCGGTCGGAGCCGGTCGAGAGAAGCGTGATCGGGCCCTCTTTGATGTTGAATTCGACCGACACGCCCGAGCCGCTCTTCCCGTGGAAGCGCTTGAGCTTGCGCAAAATCGGCTTGCGGTCGCTGATGTTGATGTTGTGCGGTCCGTCGTGACCGATCAGGACGATGTCGTCGTGAATATCAAACGGATGAAGCTCGGCAAACGAGCCGCCTCCGCCGACGCGGTTCGTGATCAGCATGGACGCCGCCGTCTTCAGATCCGCTTCGCCCGCAAGCGGGATTCCCGCGCTTGTAAGAAACGTGTTTCCGATAATGAGATTGGAAGCGATCCTTTCATACAGATTGCCGTTTTCTCCTTTATAGTAATACGCAAGCGCCGCAAGGTCGTGCTTTTCCACCAAGGCGTGAAGCGCGGCGGAAAGCCGTCCCGCCCATTCAAGATCCTCGTCGTGAACATAGTCGGTCAAAGGGTCGCCGCTCGGCTCTTTGATCTCGAAGGTCTTTCGGATTTTTTCGACCTGTTCGTCGATCTTCTCTTTGCCGACCGACTCGCAAAGGTCGCAAAGCTCGCACATTTCGAGCATTTTGACGTGAGCGCCGAAGGTTTTGGTAAACATGGTCGGGTCGGTGTTCATATCGTACATGCCCTCGTAGGTATGCCCGAGATAGCCGATCGTCGCATACTTAAAGGCGGCTTTGGCGCTGAGCGCTTTTTCCCACAATCTCACCCTTTCGGCAATGCGTTCTTTTTCGGACGAAGCGCCGATGATAAAATACGGACGATCTGCACCCAAACGTTCGAACACCCCCGCCACCTCGGGCATGGCGCAGATATCGTCGTTGCAGAGCTGCATATACGTCGTCGTGTGCTCGTAATCGAGTTTGTCCAGCGGCTGAATTCCGACCAGAATGCGCGGAATATCAAGATAGACCGCAAAAGGCGCGGCAACGGCGGAGGTGACATAGGTCGTCATGATGAGAAAGAGCGCGTCGAGATCCTCTTTTTTGCACTTTTGCACAAGCGCGAACGCCGACGGTACATCATCGGCAAAGCCGATGTCGCAGACCTCGGTTTCCTCACCGAAATAAGCGATAAACTCTCCCGATTTTTTGGATAATTCTTCTTTAAGTCCCGGGAACTGCGGCCAATATACGGCGTGACCGAGCGAGACAACGCCGACTTTTGGTTTTCGTTTCATTTTTCTTCTCCCCTTTTTCGATTTCGATTTTCTCCCCATCGCGGGTTTTACTACCCTCAGTATACGCGGGACAGCTTGAAAAGTAAAGAGACTTTTCGACTATTTATAGCATTATTTGTCCATTTCTCTTGACAAACCCGCGCAAAACGGGTAAACTGTCGTCAGGAAAGCGCAAATACCGTTGTGCCGTTGCGCCGTAAAAAGGAGAAAAAGAGCTGTGGAACGTTTTTATCCTCCGAATCCGTATCAGAATCTTCCCGGATTTGATGTCGACATTACGGAGATCGCCCTCATTCACAAGTGCGAATACAAGCCCGCGGTGTACGATACCGGCTACAAAAACGGCAGAATGTACAGCGGTTTCGTTTACTGTATCGAAGGAAAAAGCGAATACGTCTGTGAAAATGAGCGTTTCTCGGTGGCAAAGGGCGATATGCTCTTTCTTCCGCCCCGCGCGCGTTATACCGTCGTTACGGGGAAGGAAGCGCCTTTTCTTCACTATACGCTGAATTTTACACTGCAGGACGAGCCCGATCGCGTCGGCGTTCTTTTACCGTACCTTTCGGGGGAAAACATTCTTCGCCTTACGCCGAAAGATCCGTCGCTTTACGAGACGGCGCTCTCCGAGCTTCTTGCCGTGTGGAACGGAAAACAGGACGGTTTTAAGCTGATCGCCAAGGCGCGACTTTATCTTTTGTTCCACGATTATTTTCGGGAGTACCGCACCTTGCGCATCGACCCGCGCGATTTTTCGCAGGTATACGAAGCAAAGCGCTATATCGACAGCCATTTTACCGAGAGTATTACGGTGGAATTTTTGGCGTCGCTCTGCAAGCTTTCGCAAACGCATTTTCGCCGCCTTTTCGGCGAGGTATTTCACACCTCGCCCATTGAATATCAGATCACGCTGCGACTGCTTCGGGCAAAAGACCTTTTGAAGGCAAAAGTCTACTCAATCGGGGAAATCGCCGAGAGCTGCGGTTTTTCGGACGCCAATTATTTCAGCCGTCTTTTTAAATCGCGGGTCGGAATATCGCCCCTGCAATACAAACGCAATCATTGATTCAAACTCGGAAAAACTCGGAAAGGAAAGAACTCTTCATGAAAAAAGTCTGCATTACCGTTCCGCTAGAAGCGGACAAACAGGAGAAATTTACGCATCTTTGCGAAAAATACGCCTACGCCGTCTATTTTCGCGATACAAAAGAAATGACGCCCGCCGATTATGCCGAATACGAGGTGATCATCGGAACGCCCGCTCCGAGCGATCTCGCCCGCGCTTCTTCGCTTCGTTACCTTCATCTTTCCATGGCAGGCTCCAACGCCTTTGTCAAAGAGGGCGTTTTGGCACCCGGGGTCCTTCTCACCAACTCCTCGGGCACTTTCGGTCATGCCATAAGCGAACATATGATGGGCATGGTCTATTCGTTATATAAAAAACTCCATCTCTACCGCGACAACCAAAACGAATCGCTGTGGCGCGACGAAGGCTCGGTCCGCTCGATTTACGGCGCAAAGGTTCTGGTCGTCGGAATGGGCGATATCGGAGAAGCGTTTGCCAAAACGGCGCACGCCTTGGGCATGCACGTTTCGGGTATTCGCCGCACGACCGTCGAAAAACCCGCGTTTATCGAAGCGATGTATTCCCCCGACGAGCTGAAAAGCATTGTCGGCGATTTTGATATCGTGGCGCTCTCGCTTCCCGAAACGGCGAAGACCGTTCATTTGTTTGATGAAAAAATGATCGGCGCCATGAAGGACGGCGCGGTTCTTCTGAACGTCGGACGCGGCTCTGCCATAGATACCGACGCGCTGGTGCGGGCGCTTCAAAGCGGAAAGCTTTACGGTGCGGGGCTGGATGTCACCGAGCCCGAACCGCTTCCCGCCGACCATCCTCTGTGGAAGCGCAAAAACTGCCTCATCACGCCGCACGTTTCGGGCTTTTTCCATCTGCGCGATACCTACGATGCGATCGTATCGCTCGCCTACAATAATCTGTCCGCCTATTTTGAAGGAAAAACACCGAAAAACGTTGTGGATTTTTCGACGGGATATCGAAAAGCATAAGCCGTTTTCGCATATTTTTTAAAATTTCCGCCCATACTAACGCCGTAAACCGAAAAAACAAAAACGAAAAAGGAGAAACCGATATGTGCGGAAAATTTGTATGCGGAATGCTGTCGGGTCTTGCGGTCGGTGCCGCCGCCGCGACGCTTTACAAGGAAATTCAGGATAAAAACGAGTCGACCAAGATCAAGCGCAAGGCAAAAAAGCTTTTGAACAAGGTGGAGCAATACGTCAACGACAACATGTCGCTTTCGTAAAGTTCGGCACAAACAAGTAAGACAGTCACGAAAGACGGCGCAAAAAGCGCTGTCTTTTTTTACAAATTGCACCAAAACTATTGAAAAACCGATTCTTCCGTTGTATAATTTTGAGAGAAACGCTTTGCAAATTTCTATTTTTCAAAGGAGACATTATGAAGAACCGCAACCGATTTATTTTCCTTTTGACGGCGTCGCTTCTTCTCGCCGCGGGAGTACCTTTCTCGCGCGCCGCTGCGCAAACGGAAAATTTGAACGGCAAAGACACCGTCTTTGTTTCCTCCTTCGGCAAGGTGCGCTTCGGCGACAAGACCTATTCCGCCGTCAAGACCTTCGACGAAGCGGTAAAGGAGCTTTCCGAAAAGGGCGGGCGGATCGTCCTTCAGGGAACGGCGTCGACCGACTCCTATCCCGACAAAGCCTTTCCGCTTACCGTCGAGGGAGCGGGCGAGCTTGCCACGGGCAATGTTTTACAGCTGTCACAAGCCGAAATTTTGCTCCCCGCCGACACGGTCTTTTCGCGTATTGTGCTGAAAATGCCCGAAAACGGCGTGATCCGCACGGGCGGGCATGATTTTTGCGCAAAAGGCGGTTTTGATTCCTTCTCGACCGTGCATTATGTTGAAAACGGTCCGAATGTGAAAAACTATCCCGCGCCCCTCTCGGTCATAGCTGAGCCGAACGGCACGGTCACGCTTGCCTCGGGTACATATCGCTCTCTTTCGTGCGGAGCGGGAGTCGGTGTGATCACGTATCGGCTTTCCGATATTACCGCCGACACGCTTACGCTCGGCAGTGAGCTTACGGGAAGCGTCGACGCGGAGCTGCGCGGCGCCGCGATCGGTCTTCTGACACTCGGCAGCGACAAGATCGGCGGCGATGTCGTCGTAAATCTTGACGCCAAAACCAAAATCGAAAAATTCGACCGTGCCGACGCTTCTCTTACGGGTAAGGTCTACGCCGTCGCGGATACCGATACGGAAATGCCCGACGGATTTTTCGATATTGTGCTGACGCTCACCGAAGGAAAAGCCGAGACGGTCTTCTCCGAGGACGGAGCCTTTTCGGGATTTCGTCTTTACGACCGCAACGGATTTGCGGCGACGAGCGCCCTTTCGGGAGAGGAGAAAATTCCCTTTGAAAACGGCGTTTTCAAGCCCGAAAATAGCCTGACGCTCACCCCCTGCGAGGCAATCCGCATTTCGCCGCGCCGCGACGGCGCTTACATCGCAGGCTACAGCGACGGCACTTTTCGTCCGCAGAACAAGATTACGCGAGCCGAAGCGGTCACCACGCTCTGCCGTCTTATCGCCGACGAAAACGAGATTAAAACGCTCAGCGCGGAAAGCGCTTTTTCCGATGTTGCCGCCGACGCTTGGTTTTCGCCGTATATCGGACTTTTCGCACGGCTCGGATATCTCGACACGCTGAAAAACGAGAACGAAATTCTGCCGAACCGCGAAATTACGCGCGGAGAATTTTGCGAGCTTATCATGAAAATTTATCCGAAATTCGAACGAAAGCTTCTCTTCCCGCTTTCGTTCCCCGATGTCGGCAAGGATTATCCTTACAAAAACGCGGTCGAGACGGCTGCCTTTGCCGGAATCGTTTCGGGTTATGAGGACGGGACGTTCCGCCCCGACGCGCTCATCACCCGTGCGGAAGCCGTCACCATGCTCAACCGTCTTCTCTGCCGCATCCCGAACGAAAACAAAGAAACCGCTGTCGGAAGCTTTTCCGATGTCGGTGCACACTGGGCAAAGGCGCAGATCTGCGCCGCGGCAAATTTATCCGAAAAGGAAGGAACGATTATGTGGACGACCGAAAAAAGCAGCCGATTTGACGGGTATATGCAGTACCGCGCTTCGCTGAACAACACGTATTATAAGCTTTCGCACGAAAAGAAGCTGAACGTCGCCTTTATCGGCGGTTCGGTAACGGCGGGCGCGGGCGCAACACTGCCCGACAAGACAAGCTGGCGCGCACGCATCGTCGAGGATTTTCAAAACACCTATCCCGACTGCGACATTCATCAGGTCAACGCCGCCATCGGCGACTCGTATACGAAATACGCGGTCTATCGCATGGACGCCGATCTTCTCGCGTATGATTACGACCTTGTTTTCGTCGAATATGCCATCAACGACTCGCCTTGGTATTCCGCCGAAAACGACAACGACACGATCGTCTTCTTCGAAACGCTCATCCGCCGCATTTACGAGCACAACCCCAAAGCCGATATTGTGATCGTTTATACGATCGACGACAAGATCGACCGCAAGCTTCCCTATTTCCCGACTGCAGCGGCACAGGAAAAGATTGCAAAGCTTTACGACATACCATCGGTCAACTTCGGACGTGCCCTTGCCGATTATATCGGCGACAGAAATCTTAAATGGGCGGATTACTATTCCGATTACGTCCATCCGAACGACACGGGTTATCTTTACTATGCGTCGGTTTTGAGCGAATATCTTGCAAACGCCCTCTCTGCTGCCGAAAGCGCCGCTCCAGCAGCACTTTGCGACAAAGCTCTTCCCGAAAAAAGCGCCGAAAAACTTTGGTATAACCTCACCATGCTGGAAGCAAAGGATATCGATCTTTCCGAATCGAAGAACTGGGCACTTTCGGACGACGGAAAGTACATTGTTCCGACCGCCGCGGATAACGAGCTGATCCTGCACACAAAGGGAACCGATCTCTGTATCGCTGCACCGCGCGCCGATATTATGGAATACTCGGTCGACGGCGGAGACGTGCAGACCATGAACATGAACCGCAAGCCGCAGACATTGGCGAAAAATATGGCGGAGGGCGAACACACCCTGCGCATTCATGCGCCCGATCACACAAAGCTTCGTATCCAGCGCCTTATGTATAACGGCTGATTGGAGAACGAATTGTGTATACCGTCTGATTTTTTCGTGAAAGCGCGCATTTTTTTGTGATTCATATTGACTTTTTTCACAAAATGCGGTACAATAAAGTCAGACGATAGGAGCGCTCCTTCCCGACGGGGAAGTACGCCGTCTGTCGAATCTTATACCGGAGGTACATTCATATGCTCAAGATTTTTGCAGGACTTAAGGGTTCGGGTAAAACAAAAAATCTGATTGAAATGGTCAACGCCGCCGCCGCAAGTGCACACGGAAATGTTGTTTGTATCGAGCAGGGCAACAAGCTTATCCATGAGATCACCAATAAGGCAAGACTTGTCGATACTTTGACCTACGGCGTGGACAGCGCCGACGAGCTTTACGGCTTTATCTGCGGTATTCTCGCTTCCAATTACGATATTACCGATTTGTTCATCGACTCCGCTTTGAAGATCTGCCGCAACGATATGGAGCATTTCGAAGCGTTTATGGTAAAGGTCATTCCCCTTCTGAAGGAGAACAACATAAACTTTACCGTAACTGCGTCGGTCGAAACCGACAAGATCCCCGCTTCGCTGAAGGGATATCTTGCATAAAACACGCCGACAAATAAAGCAATAGAGAATTTCCCGATCGCGGCAACTGCGATCGGGAAATTTTTCTTCACCACGTTAAAAGTGCTCCCGCTCGTGCGTTCGGGAGCGCTTTTTGTCTTTTATAACGCCGTCAAAACGACTTTTTCTTCGGTGCTTCTTTCTTCTTTTTCCGCGCCAGATGAAAATAGTGCTCGGCAATGCAAACAAGCGCAATCGTACCGAGATAGCCGCTGATCGGATAGATCGTGCCGATAAGATCGCCGAATCCGAAAAGGCTTCCCGCAAAGCACAAAAGGCACAGCACGGCGGAAAACGCCCTGTTGAAGAGCTCGCTCTTTTTGAGGCGCAGGCGCACATAATTCTGCATGGCGACAAGCGACGAAACACCGGTCCCGAGCATCCCCAAAAGAAGCAGCGCCGCGCAGACATAGCCGAGGATCGGCGAAAGGTTCGACGCCACCGTAAGCATCGGAAGCTCATCCGAGAGCGCGTCGGGAAACAGAAGCAGAACCGAAAAGATGCCGAAAGCAATTACGGCAAGGAGCGCCGTCCCCGTGAGAATACCGATATACACGGTCTTGCGGGAGCGCACCATTCGCCCCACCGGCGTCAGAATGCTGACCGACAAAAACGCATTGTACGCCACAAAGGAAAGAGCGGAAAACAAAAAGCTTTGCAAAAGCGGGTTTTTGCCCTCATGCGCGGGCACGACGGAATAATCGGGAAACCCATACCGAAAAAGGCATATCCCGCACACCGCCGCCATCACGACGACCAAAATCGGCACGGTGACACTGAAAAGTGCGACCATGCGCTCGACCCCGCCCAAAAGGAACAAAAACAAAAGCAGACTGAAAAGCGCCGTCGCAATCCATGCGGGAAAGGAGAACAGTTGGGTGAACAAAGCGCCCGCTCCCGCCGTCATAATCACGGCAACGCCGAACAAAAACAGATTCTCGGCAAATCCGATAAACGCCATGAAAAAGCGGTTGCGGCTGCGCACGACCAGCGCATCGCATTCGCCGATGTCGCTTATCGCCACAAGACGCAAAAGTAAAATGCCGAAGGCGGGAAGTAAGGTTAACATGATCACAAGACCGTACAGCCCTTCTTTTCCGAATGAAGCAAAAAATTGTCCCAGCTCCTGTCCGGACACAAAGCCCGCTCCGAGAAAACAGCCGGCAAACGTAAACGCAATCGAAAGCGGGTGAAGCCGTTTCATAAGACACCTCCGAAGACGAAAAACCAAAAACGCTGTAAAATCGTTCTTCTATCTGACTTATCTACCATAATTTACGCAAAAAAACGCACCGTCATGCGAGAAAGTCAAAAGGAAATCACGCCCAAATGCTCAAGCAGTATTTTTACGCCGATCAGAATCAGAATAATACCGCCGCAAAACTCGGCTTTGCGCTTGTACCGAAGCCCGAAAACATTGCCGACTTTAAGTCCCACGCCCGAGAGAATGAAGGTAATACAGCCGATAAACGAAACGGCGGCGGGAACGTTGACATCGGGCAGGAGCGCAAAGGTAATTCCGACCGCCAAGGCGTCAATGCTGGTTGCAACGGCAAGGAGCGCCATGGATTTTACGCCGAAGGAGGCGTCGGTGTGTTCCTCCTCCTTTGAGAAGGATTCGCGCAGCATGTTGCCACCGATCAGACATAGGAGGATAAAGGCGACCCAATGGTCGATCGACTCGATATACTTTTGAAAAGCCGAACCGAGAAAATAACCGACCGTCGGCATAAGTGCCTGAAAGCCGCCGAACCATGCGCCGATGATAAGATAATGGCGCATCGAGAGTTTTCGGGTCGAAAGCCCCTTACAGACCGACACGGCAAAAGCGTCCATCGAAAGTCCGACCGCGAGCAAAAACAGCTCAAAAAGTCCCATATTTCTTTCCTCCGAAGCACAAAAAAACCGCCGCACCGCGCCGAAAGAATCGGGCGGCGAAACGGAATTCCGCTTGTGCATTATGAATTGCTTACAGTATAACACAATTGTTAAGAAAAGTCAAGGAAATTGGGAAGTTTTCCCCGAAGCGCTTGCTTTTTCCTCTTTTCGCGTGTACAATGACATTGAAGATGAAAAATAAAAAACGGAGGGAAAACGCATGTATGCGGATATATGGGATACATTGTACAACGAAGCGCGAAAAGTGCAGAACGACCGCACCGTTTCGCCCTTCATCGACGCGGGCGGCGTTGCGGCGGCACTTCTGAGTGCGGGCGGCAACATTTATGTCGGCGTTTGTATCGACACCGCCTCGACCCTCGGTATGTGCGCCGAACGAAGCGCGATCTCCGCTATGTTGACGCACGGAGAGAGCAGGATCGAAAAGGTCGTCGCCGTCATGCCCGACGGAAACGTCGGATCTCCCTGCGGCGCGTGCCGCGAATTTATGATGCAGCTCGACAAAGACAGCGGAAATATCGAAATTTTGCTTGATAAAGATACAAAAAATACGGTCTTTCTGCGTGATCTTTTGCCCGATTGGTGGGGAAAAAGCCGATTTGAAAACCAATAAAAAGCCTCATTGCGGGGCATACTGTCATCAAAGCCGAAACGGAGGACACGCGCATCATGAAGGTAATTTTCAACCCCGATGAAGAGATCGTCAAAACCGTAAAAGAAGGGCTGCGCCGCACGGGCGGATACTGTCCCTGCAAGCTCGGCAGAACCGAGGAATACAAGTGCATGTGTAAGGAATTCCGCGATCAGATAAAGGATCCGAATTTCGAGGGCTTTTGCCATTGTATGCTGTATTACAAGTATAAATGAGAACAAAAAAGGATATCGGACAAATAAAAGGAGGAAATCGCCGTGAAAGAGGTAATTTTAAACGAAGAAAACTTTGATGAAGTCGTTTTGCAAAACGAAAAGCCCGTGCTGGTCGACTTTTGGGCGACGTGGTGCGGTCCGTGCAAGATGATGGCGCCGGTTCTCGAAGAGCTTGCCGCATCGCGCGACGATCTTATCGTCGGGAAAGTCAACGTGGACGACTGCCCGAATCTTGCGAGCCGTTTCGGCATTTTCAGTATTCCCACCCTGATCTTATTCAAAAGCGGCGAGGAATCCGACCGCGCGGTCGGCTATATGCCGCTTGAAAAGCTTCTTGAAACCTTCGGACTTTAAATAACGCAAAGGAGGATACTGTCATGATCAAGGAAAACAAATACAAAGGAACGGAAACCGAAAAGAATCTTGCCGCCGCTTTCGCGGGCGAGACGCAGGCGCGAAGCAAATATACCTATTTCGCGTCGGTCGCCAAAAAAGAAGGCTACGAGCAGATCGCCGCAATCTTTGCCGCCACCGCCGACAACGAAAAAGAGCACGCCAAAATGTGGTTTAAGGAATTGCAGGGACTCGGCAACACCGCCGAAAATCTCGAAAGCGCCGCCGACGGTGAAAATTACGAATGGACCGACATGTATGCGGGCTTTGCCGAAACGGCGGAAAAAGAAGGCTTTCCCGAGCTTGCCCGCCGCTTCCGTCTGGTTGCCGCCATCGAAAAGACCCATGAGGAGCGCTACCGCGCTTTGCTAAAAAACATCGAACTCGGCGAAGTTTTTGCAAAATCGACCGTGAAGGTTTGGGAATGCCGCAACTGCGGACACATTGTCGTCGGTACCGAAGCGCCGACGGTTTGCCCCGTATGTGCGCACCCTCAAAGCTATTTCGAGCTGCGCGCCGAAAACTATTGATTTTGAAAAAGATAAAGAAGCAGCCCCGCCGTTTTTTACGGCGGGGCTGCTTTCTTCTTTTAGTTTTGCTCAATATCGACCGTTTCGCTTTTCAAACGCTGCGGCAACGCAGTCCGTTCCGAGAAGAATAAGGTAGACCGCGGCGATACATTCGATGACATGCACCGCTCCGAACGCCGCCGTCGGACAGAACAGCAGGAAAATGCCGAGCAGAATACCGATCACATTGATAACAAGAGAAAAATAATAATAGAAATCCCCGTCAATGCGTCGGATCGACGTCAGGAACGAAAGACGGGCGGTACAGTGCGCGATAAACCAAATCGGGATCAGAAGCGACAGAATAATCTGTCCCGCACGCGGATATGCCAGCACCATAATGCCGCACATTACGCTCATAATACCCGAGATCAGGGAAAGAAGCGGCGTAAAGCCTACAAAACGTTCCACCTTGATATAAATCACAATGTCCGCGATTCCCATCAAAACGGCGGCAATTCCGTAGATGACGGTGATGCCCGTCACCATACTTCCGGGGCGCACAAAGGCTATAACGCCGAGGGCGATAAGCCCGATGCCGAGAATGAGTTCCGCCCATCCGAATTCGGAATTTCTTCTCATGTGCGATCTCCCTCCGTTTCTCTTACGATATTCATGAATTCCTCACCCGTGATTGTCTCTTTTTCATAAAGATACAGCGCAAGCTTATCCAAAAGCTCCCGATTGTGTTCGAGAAGCTTTTTCGCCTTGGCGTGCTGTTCTTTGACAAGCTCGATCACTTTTTCGTCGATATTCTTCTGCATTTCGGCAGAGCAGGCAAGCGACGCATCGCCGCCGAGATATTGATTCGTCACGGTCTCGAGCGCGACCATATCGAACTCGTCGCACATGCCGTAACGGGTGATCATGGCGCGGGCGATCTTGGTTGCCTGTTCGATATCGTTTGCGGCGCCCGTCGTGACCTGACCGAAGACAACTTCTTCGGCGGCGCGTCCGCCGGTGAAGGTCGCGATCTTATTTTCCAGTTCCTCTTTATTCAAGAGCACCTTGTCGTTCTGCTCCACCTGCATGGTATATCCGAGAGCGCCCGAGGTGCGGGGAATGATGGTGATCTTCTGCACGGGCGCCGAATGCGACTGCATGGCGGCGACCAGCGCGTGACCGATCTCATGATACGCGACGACCTTCTTTTCGTCATCGGTCATGATGGCGTTTTTCTTTTGATAGCCGGCAATTACGACCTCGATACTCTCTTCAAGATCCGCCTGTTCCACAACGGTTCTGCCGCTGCGCACGGCACGCAGAGCCGCTTCGTTGATAATGTTGGCAAGCTCCGCGCCCGATGTGCCGGACGCCATACGGGCGATAACGTGGAAATCCACATCGTCCGCCACCTTAATCTTCTTGGCATGAACCTTCAGGATCGCCTCACGTCCCAAAAGGTCGGGCAGCTCGACCGGCACACGGCGGTCGAAACGTCCGGGGCGGGTGAGCGCGGGGTCAAGCGATTCGGGACGGTTGGTTGCGGCAAGGATGATAACACCGTTGTTGCCCTCGAATCCGTCCATTTCGGTCAGCAGCTGATTGAGCGTCTGTTCGCGTTCGTCGTTTCCGCCGAAATTGCCGTCACGCTTCTTGCCGATGGCGTCGATCTCGTCGATGAAAACGATACAGGGGGCTTTTTCCTTTGCCTGCTTGAAAAGGTCGCGCACCTTGGACGCGCCCATGCCGACAAACATTTCGACAAATTCCGATCCCGACATGGAGAAAAAGGGAACGCCCGCTTCGCCCGCGACGGCTTTGGCAAGCATGGTCTTACCGGTACCGGGAGGTCCTACCAGCAAAACGCCCTTCGGCATGGAGGCGCCGACATCGGTATATTTTTTCGGATTGTGCAAATAATCGACGACCTCGGCAAGGCTTTCCTTTGCCTCGTCCTCGCCCGCAACGTCCGAAAAGCGGATTCCCTCGGTAGAGGGGACGTAGATCTTCGCGTTGCTCTTACCGAAGGACAGCGCGTTGGGACCGCCGCCCATCTGAGACATCATGCGGCGGCTTAAAAGCTGTCCGAGTCCGATAAAAATTAGGATCGGCAGGATGATCGTCAGAAAAGAGCTGAGCAGCGGAGAGGTCGGCTCGACAATTACTTTCCCGAAGGATACGCCCGCGGCGGTGAGGCGGTTGACAAGGTCGGGGTCGTTCATGACGCCGGTCTTATAATACTTTCCGTCGCGATCGACAAACAAAATCTGATTGTCCTCCTCCTGAACGGCTTCGATCTTGCTCTCATTCAGCATGGTAAGAAATTCGTTGTATCCGACTTCCTTCACCGTGCTTTTCATAAGCATCGGCGACACGATCATATTAAACAGAAAGATGATCAAAAGCACGATGCCGTAATAATAAATGAGAGGCTTTTTCGGGGATTTTACTTCTTTCATATTGTCACTCCTTTTCGGCAAATAGTTTTACCTCTTCTATTTTACCATTTTTACGGTGAAAACACAATGAACACTTTCTGAAAATTTTGTGCAAAAATGTCCCCGCGAGCCTTCTCGCGGGGACAAAAAGAAAGGACTTATGAAGAAAATGTACTTGCTTGCAATTTATAATAAAGTCGGAAAGGATATACCGTGAAAAAATAAGTGTATAAATGCGTTATGCGGTCGGCTGCGCTTCTTTACCGAAGTTGCCCGTCAGAATATCGCGATACGTATCGCCCGCAACGCGCGTTGCTTTGCCGATTTGCATATCGTAAGCCGAAAGCTCCATACGCGGAACATCCAGCGCTTTTACGAGCATCGAAGAAAAGCGGGTAAAGCTTACGGGTTCTTTTTCTCCCTCAGTTGAATCGCCCTCGGAAAGAATGCCCAATTCCTTGGCAACGGCATAATATCCGCTCGGATAGCCGCCCGCTTCCTCGGCGCGGTCCTCATAACCCAAAAGGCGCAGAAGCATGACCAGCGAATCGCGATTGGTAAGGTTATCTTCGGGGCGGTATTTTGCGTCGCCGCTGCCCTTCACGACACCCAAATTTTCCATCGTCAGGATATAACCGAACGTCTCGGGCGCTTCTTTATCCAGATCGATAAACGATGTTTTTTTGCGGACGGTGGGATGTGCGATCTGCGCATTATCGATCTGTCCGGTGAGGAAGGAATAGAGGAAGTGCGCCGCATTTCTCCGCGTCACCGTGCTGTCGGACGAAAGCGCGCCGAAATCGACGGAGGAGATCAACTCGCAGCGGTTGAGATACCGCTCGGGAGCCTCGTTCTCGCCCAACGGAAAAGCAAGCTCGGGGCGCAGCGTAACGTGCAGCGCATCCAAAAACGCTCCGCTCTTCCCCACTCCCTCAAGTCCCGTAAAGGTCACGCCGTCCTTCGAGAGCGGACCGAGGCGGGAGCAGACGGTCCGATCATATGAAACACCTTTCAATTTTCCGTTTTCATCTTTTTCGTATTCGCGGTCAAAACCGACGTCGTAGGTTATGTAATAATTTTTGCCCTCCGGACCGATCCCCGCCTCTTTCAGATCGGCAAAGTCATAAAACTGCGACGTTTGCCCCTCGTCCAGCAGACAGCCGTGATACGGCGTCATGCTGTTGAACATCGGATAGACGGTTCTGTATTTTTCGTCCGGGAAAAGTAAGGTTTCCGCCGAAGCGGTTCTGCCCAGCGAAAGCGCCGTCAGCAAGGCGGCAATAATTACGGCAAAGGTACGTTTCATACTTTTTTCTCCTTTTCTTGGTTATTCAAACGGTTTCGGAACGTCGGTTTTATTCGGTCGGCTGTACGGTTTCCTCGGTCGTCTCGTCGGAAGACACGTTCCCGCACGCTTTTTCAAAAAGATCGCAAAGCCATCGGAGCACGGTAAGGCGATCCATAGCGCCGTCCGCCGCAAAAACCGTCTCGCTGTCCGCCAAAAGTCTTCCCGTATTGTAATCGCGATAGATGTGTCCGTCGGTCATAAGCTGCAAAACCGCCTCTTTTGCCCACGGCGCGACGTTGTCGGAAGCGTAGAGGACATCGTCCTCGCTGCGAACCTCGGGAGTATACCCGAGAAGTGCGTAAAGCCGCGTTACGATCAGCGCCATCTGCTGTCCCGTCACGGTCGCATCGGGCGAAAAGGTGCGCGGTGCGGTTCCCTCCACAATGCCGAGATACCGAATGGCTTCGGCGCGCGGGTCGGCACAGTCGTCAAAGAAGATGCCGTCGGCAAGCGGAATATAATGCTCCGTGCGGGCAAGCAGATTGTAGACCAAAAAGGCAATATCCAAACGTGAATTTCCGGGGTATGCCTTTTTCCCTACCGGCGTTGAGATATCGTAATTCAAAATTCCCTCGTCGACCGCGTTTTCCTGCAACTGCCATGTTTCGACATACTTCTTCATGGTAATAAACCGATTTTCAAGCGAGATAATGCTCTCGGATTTGTAATTCGGAATCACTTTGCCTTCCTCGTCATACGGCGCGCTTCCCGCGCTCCACAGCGCCTCGCAAACCGAAGGGTCACAGGAGAAGGCGTTGTAATAGTAAAACTCGAATCCGTCGCACGTGACCGTCCCGTCGCTGTTTCCGACAAGCGTGAGCCGTGCGGGACGCAGGATCCCCTCGCGGCTTATGAAAAAGCTGCGGGGTTTTACTCCCTCACCGAAAAGCTTTAAGGCAATGCCGTCTTTTATCGTGTCGCGGTTACGGGAAGGAATCATGCGGGAAATATTCTTTTGCTTCAAAATCGAAAGAAGGTCGGCGATCGGCACGATGCGCACATTGTTGTTTTCTTCGCGCGACTCATCGTACAAAACGGCAATTTCGAAGCCCTCGTCGGGGAATATCGGACAATTGCTCTCGGCGCTTGCCGAAAAGACGGGCAGCGAAAAAAGCAAGGTCAGTATCAGAAGGAAGGACAGGTATTTTTTCATATTATTCCTCATCCGTCGGGATCGTCACACGTTCGTCGTATATCCATTCGATTTTGGTCAAAAGCTCGAGCGCATTCAATTTGCGGGCGGTAAATGCGAAATACGGTTCCGTTGTATCACGGGCGTCCCATTCCGTAAGTCCGCTCTCCGCGTCATAGGCAACGGGAAAATCCATATTGAGGGTCAAAAGACGTTCGGTCGCAAGGGCAAATTCCCGAAGGGTGAAATAGGCGGGTCGGTCAAGCGAATAGTTTTCGTTTTGCAAAAGTCCGAGATTGGAAAAAACGCTGAGATAACCGAAGGGATAGCCGCTTTGCGGCACGGCGTGTTCCTTTTCGGCAAAGCGGACAAACATAACCCATGCCTCACGGTCGGTCAGATAATCGTACGGACGCACGCGTCCTTCCGTATTTCCTTTAAAAATGCCGATCGTCGAAAGAAATTGAATGTACGAATAAGCCGGCTCGTTTTCGCTCGTAAGATCGGCGTAATCGATCGGGCTTGCGCACGGCGCGGGAAGTTCCTCGGCGTCGGCGGTATACAGGATATAAAAGAACCGTGCCGCCTCGGCGCGGGTGATCGGACGTTCGTCGTTTTCATCGAAAACATGCTTTCCGAAAACGCGATCCATCACGAGATTTTTTCTGTCCTGCGCCGTCTTTTCCTCGGTCGCACCGCCGTCCCAGTAATAATCGTAGGAGTTTACAGGCAGAACAATGCGGTTTTCGTCGGTCGGCATAATGCGCGAAAGCTTAAGGCGATAGGTCGTTGCGGGCGCAAGATTTTTAAAGGTAAAGGACAGCGTATTGCAGTCGACGCGCAATCGCTGCACAACCGCACTTTCCGTTCCGTCCGCCTCGACTTTGTAAAGGGAGGCATACAGCGCAAATCCCTTTTCGAATGTATTCGCGACGGGTTTATAAAGGCTTTCCGTTTTGAACGAAAATTCCGTTTCCTCCGAACCGAGCGTCACGGTATAAAAAAGCGTCTCTCCCTGCGTGACCGTCGGGATATCCTCAACGCTCAGTGCGCTTTCCCGTACATCCGACGCTGCGGCATTCGTCACCGCCGTCGGTAAAAGCATAAGTGCCGCGAGAACAAGCGCCGCCGTTTTGTTTTTTAAATTCATGGTGTCCTCCCAAAATTGATTTTTGTTGTGTGTTGTTTTCAGGTGTCATAATACTCGCAGTCGGTCAGCATCTCCACGGCGTTCAACATACGGCGCTCATAGAGCGTCTTCGGACTTCGGTCGGCATATGTCAAAAGCCCGGTTTGCGCGTCGTAGGCGACGGGATAATCCATACGGACATCCGAAAGATTCTTTACGGCGTAAGCAAAATCCGAAAGCGTGATATGCGACCGACCGTCAAGAGTGTAACTGTCACGGGCAAGGAGACCGAGATCCCCCGCGAGGCTCAAATATCCGAGCGGATACCCGCCCGCCTGCGCTGCCTGTTCTTTGCCGGCAAACCGAACGAAAAGCGTCCATGCCTCGTTTTCGGTAAGGTAATCATACGGACGGACGCGCCCTTGCGCATTGCCGCGGAAAAGTCCAAGCGCCGTGAGAAATTGAATGTACGAATAGGCAGGCTCGTTTTCGCTCGTAAGATCGCCGTATCCCATCGGATAACCGTTCAAAACGGGAAGGTTTGCGTTATCCCCCGTGTACAGAATATAGAGAAAACGTGCCGCCTCGGCGCGGGTGATCGGGCGCTCATCGCTTTCATCAAAAGTATGTTTTCCGAAAACGCGGTCAAGAACGGCGTTTTGACGAATCTTGAGGACTGAGTCAAGATAGGTATCGTAGTTTTCGTCTCCCTGTCTATTTATACGCAGCGTCATGCGGTCTTCTTCTTTCGGCATGATACAGGAAAAAGCAAGACGATACGTTGCGCCGGGGATGAGGTTTTTAAAGGTGATGACACTGTCGTCGATCCGCAAAAAACGAACGACCGTGCTTTCCGATCCGTCCGCTTCGGTTTTGTAAAGAGAGGCGAACAGGGCAAACTCCCGAAGAAGAAAATCCAATCTTTTGTCGCGCAGATAGTATTTTGCGGCATTAAAGGTAAATTCGGTCTCGTCCGCTCCGAGCGTTACGATACGGTCGGTGATTTCCCCCTCCATGACCGTCGGCAGATCCGCCAAAGTCACGGCAAAATCGGTAAAATCCGCCGTCGAAGCGCTCACCGCCGTCGGCAAAAGCATAAGTGCCGCGAGAACAAGCGCCGCCGTTTTGTTTTTTAAATTCATGGTGTCCTCCTCCTCAAAAGTCTGTTTTGTTTTTGCCCGCACAGCGGGTTTTGTATTTTCAGACGAAGAAAACGGCGCAGTGTTCCGTATTCTTCGTTAATTTTCAAAAAATAAATTAAATTGGGAAAAATATACAATATCTTGTATTAACTTTTATTCAACATTTCGGCTTTTCGTTTCGGTGAGAGCGCGCACGCAATTTTTTCGCAGTCTCAACCGTATGCGCGCCGCCAATCACAGGGGAACAGATCCGACTCAGTCGTCAAATGCAATTACCAAGCCGCTTGCTCGGAAAGAAACGGGAGATTGAACCTTGATCGTGTATTCGTGTCCTCCATTCAGTCCCGAAAAAGAATAGTCGGTATATTTTCCGCTGACTGCCGGCAAAAATCCGCCTGTATTGCCGTGTGCCTGACCTGTCGTTTCATCCAAGATCAAAAAACTGATCTCTACACCGGGTGCGGTGCTAAAGATTACGTTGACGGTGTGCTGATTAGAAGATAATCTGAGATTTTCGACCAAAACGCCTGCCGTTTCGGGGCTGTTTCCGACCAAAACACGGCTAAACGACGTTTGCGTATCGGCGCATGTAGCAAACGGTTTTCCGTATCCAGCCGTCAAGGTAAGCCCGTTACCCATGTCGTAAACCATCTTGTCATTCAAGGCAAAAGAGTTGAAATAGCAAGCGCTCACTTTGTTCATGGTTTTACGGGCAAGTTGCGAAAGCTTCTTTGATCAGAGTCTCGTTGGGAGAACTCGGTGATTTTATAATCGCTTTCAAGTTTGCCTTATACTCTCTTCCGGAAGTGCCGGTAAAAGATTGACCTATGGCTATACGCGAGGAATCTTCCGAATACGGCCAAATGCTGTCCGCCTTCCACTCGCCTTTTTCATTTTTGAAGTAAATGATTAAAATGGCGTCAATTTTCGTGGTTCCGGTCTTTCCTTGCACAACATAGTTCGCCAGTCCGTCGGTTCCGGAAAACATGAGTGACAACGTTATGTTCGAATCATCTTCCCAACGGTACGGTTCGACTTCTTCTTCCGCAAAGGCACTGAAGGCGAAACAGGTTGTCAACATGGCAAGGGCAATGATCATACTTACAAATTTTCTCATACACGTCTCCTGTTTTGATTAAAACTTGTCTTACAACTTTCGGTGTCTTTGTATCGATTTTTACTGCTGCATCGGTATCGCCTCCTTTACATAGAACAGCGCGAAAACATTTATATAAACAATGCGCCTTACTCCGCAGATTTTAAAAAGAGCGTCGAAGCACAAACCGAAATTTTCTTTTTTATTCTGTTCTTACTTGACTGAAGCCGCAACGGCAATCATATCCTCGCTCGAGATCGGTCCGTAGAAAGCCGACAGCGTATACATATACTCGCCGTCGCTCCATACCAATATGTTGCATTTTTTATCCTTCAAATCGTACCAATGTCCGTTGTGGATTCCGACCTTGATTTCTTTAATATCGGTGTCTTTATTATCGATTGAAACGGCATTTTTTTGTATCGTCATCTGTGTAAAATAGCAAACACGTTTTCCGTTGCATACATAAGCCACGTCATACATTCCGAAATTGTCCTGCAAAACGATTTTTCCCCATTCTTTGGGATAGTTGTGCGGCTCTCTCTTTTCAAGCAAAGTAGCTGGCGGAGTTATCTCCGGTATATAATTCACATTAAAGCACTTTTCAAGCATGGAAACAAAAAACTCGTTGATGGGAAAACTCCATGCCGAAACGGTTACGGACACAGACGACATGATCAGTATGGAAGCAACGACAATAAGAATTGCTTTCTTAAAGCCAAGCCACGAGTGGGTGCGCCCCGCCCGGTTGCCGCATGGTGAAAACGGCTCGGGATCGTTTTTTCGGAGCATTTTCGCTTTTCTTTCCGCCTGCGCTTTTGCGACCGCTTTGCGAAGGTCTCTTTCCAGTTTATAACGGAAAAACAGCGGCATTATCTTCTCGGAATACGCTTCGTCCGATATTTCGGCTATGTTTTGCCGCGCAAGGAGCTCGCCCACGGTCATCAGTCTTGTATCGAGCGCTTTCTCGTCACGCTTTGTTCTCTTCGTATTTCGCTCCGTACTCACGGTAATCTCCTCCTTCGGCAAGTAATATTTTTTTCAATTTTTCGCGCGCGTCCTTGAGTCTTGAACGGAGTGCCGACGGCTCGATACCGAGATACTCCGCCGCCTCGGGTCCCGAAAAGCCCGCGAAATACACAAGATTGACCGCGTCGCGCTGGTGCGGGGTAAGACGGTCAATCGCCCGATAAAGCGCACGCGCGTCCTCCCGCTTTACAAAATTGCCCTCGGTATCCGCCGACGGGTCGCAATAGTCGTGCATTTTCTCCACGCCATCCTCGACATAGGTCATCGGCACAAAGCGTTCGGCGCGCTTTTTTCGTTCATTGTATTGCGAAATCGCCGTGTTTTGCACAATGGTGCGCAAAGCGATCATGACAAGATTCAGACTTTTTTCCCGCCCTTCGGGCGTGTTCTCGACCTTGTCGATAAATTTCACCATCTTCATAAACGTTTCCGACACCGCGTCGAATGCGTCCTGCTCGTTTCGTAAGATACGATAAGCATAGGCATACATCCGATCGGCATATTCCCTTTCAAGCCATAATAGGTAGTCGCTCTCCTCTTTTCCGAGCGTCGACAATGCTGTGAATATCAAACCGGTTTTCCTTTCTTTTGTCCTGCGCGGTCGGAAGTTGATCGGACTTCCGATGTATGGGTTTTATTCCCGTACACTTATAATAACCGTTTGAAAACGAAAAGTGTTGCCGATTTTTCGAAAGTTTTTTTCAAAAATCGATTTTTTGTAGGAATAAACAAAAAGAAAGACGTGTTTTTGTGAAAATTCACGTAAACACGTCCCCGTTCAACGCAATATGATCAAAACCGACAGCGGTTTCCTTTTCTTTTTTGCATATTCGATCCCGAATTTTGTCCCGCGTGATTCGCCGTCCCAAAACGCGACCACCGCGTCGGCTTCCTCCAAAATGCGTCGGTTTCGCACGATCGGAGCGCTTCGCCCGTAACGGGCATAATCGGGAAAATATTCGGTGATCGGAATGTTTTGCTCTCGCGCATAATCCCGCGCGCTCTCATCGGTCCCCGCCGCTCCCCCCGAAAGAAGCTCGCTCGTCCCCTTCGGCAAAAATTTTCCGATGTTTTGTATATACAAATTTCGCGAACCGATCACCGCAACACGCATAGTACATCCCCGCTTCACTATATTTTAGATATACCGTATATCTATATTTCCCATTATACCACATATTCACAATAAAATAAACACAGAATAATTTTTATTGTGAGGTGTATTATGGCAATTAAAAGCGTATCGATCCGAATCGAAGAAGAAATGCTGCAAAAGCTCGGCTTTGTCGCCGATTATGAGGGACGTTCGGTCAACAGTCATATTTTGGTTCTGATCCGCGATAACATTCGGCGGTTTGAGGAACAAAACGGTAAGATCGAGGGGCAGATTCGCCCCGAGGTCAATGTAAAGCCCTCCCGAAAAGATTAAATTGCTCGGATTTGCCGTCTTTTCGGGATTTTTTGTTGACATACGGCGCAAAATCACGTATAATAAATAAGTTAAAGAATATGTTTTGAAGCCTTATGCAAAAATCGAACCGATAACGAAAGCAGGAGAACCGCTCATGAAGATCAACAGAAGACAAGCCCGTGAAATTACTCTTTGTTTGGTATTTGATTTCGGGTTCAACAGCGAAGAAAAGCCCGAGGAATTGCTCGATCTTTACATCCGCTATTTCCCCGACGGCGAGCTTCCGCCCGTAAACGAAGAGATCAAAAACGATCCGTACATTTCGCGGGTCTATTTCGGCGTTGCGGAAAATGTGGACACGCTGGACAGCATTATCAAAAACCACTCGCTCAAATGGAAGATCGAGCGCATGAGCCGCGTCTCGGTCTCGCTTCTTCGCATTGCGGTCTATGAGCTTTTGTACATGGAGGACATTCCCACCGAGGTGACGATCAACGAAGCGGTCGAGCTTTCCAAAAAGTACGACGGCGACGACAGCTATACCTTCGTCAACGGCGTTTTGGGCGCCGTCGCGGCGGAGCTTGTCCCCGGAGAAAAGTTCGAATGAGCACTCTTTTTGTCGGCGTCGACACGAGCAATTACACGACAAGTCTTTCGCTGATCCGCGACGGCAAGGTCGAAGCGAATGTGCGCCGCCTTTTGCCGGTCGGAGAAAACAAACGCGGTCTGCGGCAAAGCGACGCGGTGTTTTTCCACACAAAGGCACTGCCGGAGCTTGCAAAAGAACTTTTCTCGCATCCGTCTTACCGCAAGGACGAGCTGTGCGCCGTCGGCGTTTCGTCTCGTCCGCGCAGTGCCGAGAGGTCGTATATGCCCTGCTTTTTGGCGGGTGTTTCGTTTGCGTCGGCGCTGTCGGAGTCGCACGGCGTGCCGCTTTTTTCTTTTTCACACCAACAGGGTCATATCGCCGCGGCAATATACAGCAGCGTTCCCGCCTTTCCCGACGCCGAGCGTTTTCTTTCTTTTCACGTTTCGGGCGGTACGACCGATATCGTGCTTTGCGAAAAGACCGCCGACGGCACTTTCTCGTGCGAAAAGGTCGGCGGAACAACCGATCTCAATGCGGGACAGGCGATCGACCGTACCGGCGTGCGTCTCGGGATTCCCTTTCCCTGCGGGAAGGCTTTGGACGAGCTGTCACAAAGATCGAGCGTATCCTTCGGCAAGATTCCCGTTTCGGTAAACGGGCTTTCCTGTTCGCTTTCGGGGTTGGAAAACAAAACGAACGACCTTATTGAAAAAAACACCCCGCCCGAAGATGTGGCGTCCTTTCTTTTTGAATATCTGAGCCGCGTTCTGCTTCGTCTCACCGAGAACCTTCGCGAGTGCTGCGGCGATCTTCCGATTCTCTTTGCCGGCGGCGTCATGGCGAATACGCGCATCCGAGAGAATCTTTCGAAGCAAAAGAACATCTTTTTCGCCTCTCCCGCGCTTTCCTCCGACAACGCCTGCGGCGTGGGACTTTTAGCACGGGAACGATACGAACGAATTTTGCGGGGGCTTTCGCTTTCATGAAAAACATCCTGACCCTTACCGTTTCGCAGCTGAACGAATATATGAAGGCGCTTCTCGATTCGAATGAGCTGCTAAACGATCTTTATATCCAAGGCGAAATTTCGAATTTCACCCATCATTACAAATCCGGACATCTTTACTTTTCGCTGAAGGACTCCGGCGGCGTTTTAAAAGCCGTTATGTTTCGTTCTTCCGCCGTCCGCCTTCGTTTTATGCCCGAGGACGGCATGAAAGTCCTGGTGCGCGGGCGCATTTCGGTCTTCCCGCGCGACGGCGTTTATCAGCTGTACGCCGAGGAGATTCAGCCCGACGGACTGGGTTCTTTGTACCTCTGTCTCTTATACACATCTCCGAGCCCACGAGACAGGCAGAAATCTCGTAT
>URJL01000010.1 GCA_900548115.1 uncultured Eubacteriales bacterium | reverse complement strand
CGTGTAAGTGGTCAAATCTGTGGTCAAACACATTTTTGACTGCTTTTTTCTTTTTTCGAACCGCCCGAAATTCAAACGGTTGAAGGGCTTTCGGCGGTTGGCACCGATAAACGTCAGAAATGCCGCCTATGCTCCCAAAGTAAGCGGGTAACCGGTACCCTACATCCCGCTGTTTTGTTTTTCGGTCAGATTTGCAAGCGTTACGGAACAAACACAGACCTGCGTCCGAAGAGAGAAAAGCGCGTGGGCACAAAACAACGGGGCGTGCGAGGGGCGCCCCGTATTTTGTTTTTGCTTGCCGTTCACAGTTAGTATTTTACCACACAGTGAGAAAATTTGCAAGAGTTTTTCGCATTTTATTTTCCGCCTTGGGAAAAATATACGGTCATGCTTATGCGTTTTTCTTTTTCACCGCTCTTTTCTTTTTTCTTTTGCGGATAAGGAAGAAAAGGGTCAGCAAAACGGCAAGCACCGCAATCGAACACAAAATGACCGTGCGGACGACGGCTTTTTCGGATTTTACAAGGCAAACCGTCACGCTGTCGCCGTTCATGGTAAAGCACACGTATTGACCGCGTGTCTCGGAGGGAATCCTATGCCACGCTTCCCCGTCAAGCGCCATCACGGCGACGTCTTCCCCGCTCTCGTTCAAAAGACGGATGGTAACACCGTCCTCGTTCTTACCGCTGTCGCCCGAGAGCGTGAGCAAATATTCGGGCGAAACAACGCGTTTTCCCGAAATTTCGGGAGTGTCTCCCTTTTCGATATGCAAAGAAGTGCTGTCGGAGAATTTTCCTTCCACAAGAGCAAGGGTCAAGCCTTTTTCGTTTTTGACCTCACTTTCCACCGCAACGACCCACGGCGTATAGATCGCTTCGATGCGGATATCACCCGTTATCGTGTTCTCGGGGAATTCTTCCCATGCGGCATAAAATCCGTCGCGGTTGGGCACGCCGGGAATCGAAAGCTCGCTTACGGGCGTGTCATAATCCACCGTGAGTTTGGATACCTTCCGTCCTGCGGCAACAAACAGCACATGAAAACGCAGAAACCGATCGGGAATCGTTTCGATTGCCCGCAGTTCTTCATATGTGATCGGCTGTGCATGATCGCAGTAGCTTACCGAATCGATCGCGCCGAGTCCTTTGTCGAGAAAATAGTTTTGCGAAATGCCCGTTTTATCGCAGTCTTCGCCGACAATCGCGCCGAGCGTTTCATCGGCATGAACGTTTACGATCGCATAGCAACCCGAGACCGACGAAGCACGCCCCGCAATACCGCCGACCTTTTGCAAGCCTGAAATAACGCCCTTGGAGAAGCATTTTCGGATCGACGTATCGGAAAAACCGGCAATGCCGCCGACATAATTTCCGTCGGTGCTTTCAATCTCGGCATAGCTTTCGCATTCATATACCGTTCCGAGGCTCATGTTTCCGACGATTCCGCCGACATAATCCTTCTTTGCATTCACGCCGCCTTCGTTGCGGCACTGCTGCAGGACTGCCTTGGTGTTATAAGTAAAATTCAGCGTACTCGGTTTTTCGAGATCGTCCTCGGGATCGGCGGAATATTCGATCGCCATGCTTCCGACAATACCGCCCACGTTGCGGTCGCCCTCAACGACGGCATAATTGCAGCTGAGCGCGATTTTTCCCTGTTTTGTCCGTTCAAGATCCTCTTCGGACACATCGACAAACACGCTTCCGTCCTCGGAACGGTTAACTAATGCGTCGACCTCGTCCATTAACAGATCCATGATCTTATCGAATTTATTAACGATCCCGTCGATCTCGTCGACAAACCGGTCCTTGTGGTCAAGCGAACTGTCGCGCAAGGCATCCATTTCATCGCCCATTCCTTTTAAGGAATCAAAAAGCGCCGTGTTGTCAATATTGAAATCCGCGTCAAGATCGGTGATATGCAGCGGTCCGCCCTCGGATATCGTGCGAAGGATATCGGCAATATCGCCTGCCGAATCGGAAAGCAGCGTAACGGCTTTTTTCATATGCTCCGACGCGTCGGTGATATATCCCGAGAACTCCTCCCACTGCTCCTTTACGTCATCGAACCAATCGGAAAAAACGATATGTCCCTCCTCCAGACCGTCGGCAAGCAATGTCAGCGACGTTTCCATTCGGTCGCAGCACAGCTTTAATTGATTCAGAGCGCCCTGCATATTGTCCGCGGCTTCGCCGAGCGAGATATAATCGACATAAATACCGTCGGTAAAAGTCGCAAGCGCGTCGGCAACGGCTTTCAGGCTCTCCCCGCTCTTTCCGAGCGAATCGGCAAGCGTTCCCAGCTGTTCAAGCACCGCGCGGAGCGTTTCGGGAAGCTCATCGATCGAGCCGGCGCCGCCCTTTAAAATATCGCGGATCGAGGAGAGCGCCGCGTTAACATCGTCCGCCGAAGAAGAAAACGCGCGCAGCGCCTTTGCGAGATCGTCGAGCGAGGAATCGATCTTGCCCCAGTCCATCGCGTCAAACGCATCGTCCAAATTATCCGCCGCTTTTCGCATATCCTCCAAAGCGATTTTTAAATAGCGCATGCCGTCCGCCGCCTTGCGCATACCCTCGGTGATATCCGAAACGGTTTTGTCGGTGTCGGGACGTTCGATGTCCAAACAATTGATCGCGTCGGTAAGCCCGTCGATGGCGGCGTTCAATTCGTCGGCGATATCCTTCATGCCGTCCATGACCGGGATCAGCTGATCGACCGCGTCCGACAGGATCGCCGCTTTTGTATTGATCTCTTTGATATTTTCGTTGGCAAAATCTTTTGTATCGTCGAGCGCGTCGCCGACCTTATCGAGCATATTCTGCGCCTCATCCGACGCGCTTTTCGTATACTGCGAGATATTCTCAAGCCTCGTTCCGAGGTCGTCCGAGGACGAATCGACGTGATCGATAAGCCCGTTTACCAAGGAATTCAGCGAATCCATTTCGTCGCGGAAGGTCTGAAGCGACGTTCCGTTGATCGAAAGCAGAACATCGGGTTCTGCCTGACCGACAATGCCGCCGACGTCCTTGCGTCCGTTAACGGCACCGTAATTATAGCAGCTCAAAAGATAGCCCGACTGTCTTCCGCACACGCCGCCGACGTTGTAGCCTATGTGCTCATAGCCGATTTTTCCGTAGTTTTTGCATCCCTGCAAAACGCCGTCGGAAAAGCCCGCAACGCCGCCCGCGTCGGTAATGTCGCCGCTTTTTAAGCTCTCGTCGTTCTTATACGACATCATCCAGTTTTCGGCGGTGGACTGAATGTCGCTGTCGATCCCGCCGACCGAAAAGGAGTATTCTTCATCGACGGTGTTGACAAAGCTGTGGTTGTCGCATCCCGAGATCAATCCGTTGTTAATGCCGGCAATGCCGCCGACGGAGCTTTCTCCGATGATAAAGCCGTTGGAAACGCACGACAAAATCGTTCCGTTTTCGGTGTTGAGACCGACGATTCCGCCGATCGTATTTTCACCGCGCACCGTTCCGTTAAAGGTGCAGGCGCGCACAACGCCGTCGTTATGTCCGACAATGCCGCCGAGCTCTTTGTGACCTCCGCTGTAATCGTAAATGCCCGACACGGTGAGGTTTTCGACCACACCGCTCTTTTGCAGATAGCGGAAAAGCCCGTAACGGCTTCCCTGCCCCGAAAGCGAGATGCCCGAGATCGTATGTCCCGCTCCGTCAAACGTACCGCCGAACGTCGGGATTCCGCGGAAATCGGCGTCGGAAAGATCGATATCCGCTCCCAGCGTGACCGTTTTTCCGATATAGCGGTCGTCCATATTGCAATCGGCGGCAAAGCTCAAAAAATCTTTCGCCGTCGAGAGGACGAGGGTATCCTCTTCGGCAAAGGCAGACGAAACGAACGGGAAAAGCGTGAGCAGAAGGCACGCGGATAAAAGAAAGCTCAATATGCGTTCGCGTTTATTTGTATTTTTCGTTTTCATGCCTTCTCCCCTCCTTCGTTTTGTTGCGATTCATCGATCGCGGCTCCCGGATCGGTTTGTATGCACGGCACGTTCGATGCGTTTTCGTCCGCGTTTTCCTCACGGACATTCCCCGTCACGCCGCCGTCAAAATCGCCGAGGATCACGCCGGTGAAGATACCGTCGATCCGTCCCGAAACGGTTCCGTGAACCGCTCCGTCCACTGCAACGCGACCGCCCGTTTTGACCTTTTGAAGCGGCGTTCTGACCTTAAACGAGGTCTTTTCGATGATCTTGTCTCCTATGACCAAAAGTTGCGGCAAAAGTCCCATGACCATGGCGATCGAAATGATCGTACCGCGTCCGAGGCAGACACCGATCGAAGAAATGGCGGCGTCCGAAGTCAGAAAACCGATGGCAATGCCCGCCGACGCCAAGATCGTACCCGAAGTAAAGATTGTCGGGAACGCAAGGTTAAGCGCTTCGATAACCGCTTCCTTCGGCGGCTTTTGCTGACGAAGCTCCATATAGCGATTTGTAATGACGATAGCATAGTCGATGTTCGCGCCCATCTGAATCGAGCTTACAACAAGATAGCTCAAGAAGAACAGGGGCGAGCTCTGCAAATACGGGAACGAGAAGTTCATCCACACGCTTCCCTGAATGACTAAGATCAAAATGACCGGAATACCCGCCGACTGGAAGGTAAACAGAAGAATCAGCATGACAAACACGACCGACAGAACGCTGATGAGCGTATTGTCGCCGCCGAAGGTGGACGAGAGGTCAAAATCGCTCGTCGAATTGCCCGCCAAAAGAACGTCGTCGCCGTAATACTTCGCCGCCGTACCGCGCACGGTCTCAAGGAAAGCAAAGGTCTCGTCGCTTTCCTCGGGAATATTCAGATTCAAAACGATTCGGCTGTGATTTTCGCCCTTCAATTGCTTTTTGCCGTCGACGAGCTGTTCATGCAGATCTTCGATGTCCGCCATAAGATCGTCGTCGAGCGTGACCGCGCCCTCTTCGATCTGATCGTAAATGAAATCAAACATGTCGATCAGCGGAACGCTGTACGAATCGATCCCGCCGATGACCTTTCCGTATTCCTCGTCCTCAACGGCATACGCGCCGTAGGCAAGGCGAGCAAGCTCAATATCGATATCGGCAAGCTCGGAAAATTGGCGTGGGGTCAGCGCGTCGCCGAGATAATAGCCGCTTTTGGCTTCGATCCCCGCAAGACCTGTGACCGAATCCACTTCGTCGAATTTTTCAAGGTCACGGCACAGATTTTTTTCTTTTTCGTAATCGCCCGTCGGAACGATCACCGCAAGCACATTGTCTGTCGTGAAGGTCTCGTCGATCATATGACTTGCGATCTGCGATTCATTTTGTCGGAAAGTCGAAAGATTGGTGTAGCTGTACACATACGGACATTTCTGCGAAAAGACCGCACATGCCGCGACAATGACGAGCATAATAATCGGCATGACGATGCGCATTTTATAGACCAAGCGTCCCCAAACGTTGATCTGCGGGACAAAGCTCTTGTGGTGTGTCTTATCGATGCCCGAACTGAAGCTGTAAACAAGACCCGGCATGAGGGTAAAGACCGTCAGGATACTGATAAAGATCGCCTTGATGAGAATAATACCCATATCGTAGCCAATCTTGAAATGCATGAAGGTCATGGCAGCAAGACCGGAAATCGTGGTAAGACAGCTTCCCGCGATTTCGGGGATCGCCTTTTGAAGCGCAATAATGACCGCCTCGCGCGGCTCGTTTGTAAGCCGTTCCTCGGTATAACGGTGACAAAGGATGATCGCATAGTCGATCGCCAGCGCCAGCTGAAGCACGACGGCAATCGAGTCGGAAACAAAGGAAATGGTTCCGAACAGGAAGTTCGAACCTTTGTTCAAAAGCGCCGCCATGGCAAAGGTGATGATCAGAACCGGAACCTCCATGTAGGTTCGGGAGGTGAACAAAAGCACCGACACGATAATGACGCACGCGATGATCATAACGACGTTGATCTCCTTGGCGATGGTTTGCGCCTTGGTGTCCCCCAGCTCCGCCGAAACATACGTGTCGTAATCGGAAAGCCGTTCTTTTATATTGTCGAGTGCCTCGGTGCAAATCTCGTCGGTATCCAGTCCGTCAAAGGTGACCGAAAACAGTGCCGACGCGCCGGAATAATGCTTGGTGGTGTCGTCGAAAGCAATCTCCTTTACACCCTTTATCTCTTCAAGCTCTTCGCAAAGACCCTCTGCTGTGGAATAAGATATGTTGTCCACCATAACCTGCGCCGTGGCATAGGTCGTGAACTCCGTGTCCATAACATCCAGTCCTTTTCTCGTTTCGGTCTCGTCGCCCAAATAATCGGAAAGCGTGTTGTTGACCTGCGTCCAGTTCATGGAGAAGAAGCAGAAGATACCGAGGACTATATATACAAGATAAATTCCCTTTCGCTTGTCGACGATAAAAGCGGCGAGCTTTGCTATCCCGCCGGACTTTTGTTCGGAGTTTTTGGACATGCGGAAACCTTCCTTTCATTCGATTTTCGGCTTTTTTCAAAAAAATAATTGACTTTTGTTAAATAACAAACTATAATAGATTATACACACATCGGTTCAGAAAATCAATAAACAATCCGTGCAAATTATGTTGAATATTGATCAATGACATGAGAAACGGAGATGGAAAATATGGCAAATACAGAGGACAGACGGGTTCGGCGAAGCAAAAAAGCAATGGTGGATGCTCTTGCGTCGCTTTTGCGGGAAAAGCCGTTAAATCACATAACGGTTCGGGAAATCGCCGAGCTTGCCGACATCAACCGCGGAACCTTTTATCTGCATTATAAGGATGTATATGACATGGCACAGCAGCTGCAGAACGAGATCTTTCGGCGTTTCAACGAAATCGTCACAAACTATATGCCGCGAAGCGACTCCGAAACGCTTTTTCCCATGCTGGTAAAGCTGTTTGAGCTTTTAAAGGAAAACGCGATGCTGGCAAAATCACTGATCGGACGCAACGGCGACGCCGCTTTTGCTGACAAATTGCGCTGTGCCATGCGCGAAAGGTGCTTGGAAAATCTGCCGCACGTCATCGACGTGCAGGAAAATCCCGCCGTTTTGTATTATTACCGTTACGTTGAAACGGGCTGTATCGGGCTTTGTTCGGCATGGCTGGACGGCGGAACCGAAACGCCCGAGGAAATGGCAAAGCTGGTTGAACGCTTTATACTGAAAGGCGCGGGCGCTTTTCTCGGCGAAAAGGAGCCTTTGTCCTCGGATGAATAAAAACGGCAAAGAAAAAAGGATATACCGTCGCAAAAAAAGCGGCGACGCAACCGAAAGGTCTGCGCCGCCGCTTTGTTACTTGTTACGCTTTGTTTACCGAACCGAAAAGCTCCATCTTTTCCTTGACGGTCGCTTTGATCGCTTCAAAGCCGGGCGCAAGCAGCTTTCTGGGGTCGAAGCCCTTGCCTACGAGATCCTTGCCCTCTTCGATGTACTTTCTCGTTGCGGCGGCAAAGGCAAGCTGGCATTCGGTGTTTACGTTGATCTTGGAAACGCCGAGCGAAATTGCCTTTTTGATCATATCGGCGGGAATGCCGGTTCCGCCGTGGAGAACGAGGGGCATCTTGCCGGTCTTTTCCTGTACGGCGGCAAGCGTTTCAAAGGAAAGTCCGGGCCAATTTTCGGGGTACTTTCCGTGAATGTTGCCGATACCGGCGGCCAGCATTGTAACGCCGAGATCGGCGATCATCTTGCACTCGTTGGGGTCTGCGCATTCGCCCATGCCGACAACGCCGTCTTCTTCACCGCCGATGGCGCCGACTTCGGCTTCGAGGGAGATTCCCTTTTCACCGGTAATGCGAACCAGTTCCTTGGTTTTTTCGATGTTTTCGGCGATCGGATAATGCGAACCGTCAAACATAACCGACGAGAAGCCCGCTTCGATGCACTTGAGTGCGCCTTCGTACGAGCCGTGGTCGAGGTGAAGAGCGACCGGAACGGTGATCTTCAATTCTTCGAGCATGCCGTTTACCATGCCGACAACGGTTTTATAGCCGCACATATACTTGCCCGCGCCCTCGGATACGCCGAGAATAACGGGAGAATTGAGTTCCTGTGCGGTGAGAAGGATCGCCTTTGTCCATTCAAGGTTGTTGATGTTGAACTGACCGACGGCGTAATGACCTTCCTTTGCTTTGGTGAGCATTTCCTTTGCAGATACTAACATAGGTTCATCTCCATATAATGAATATTTTTTCTTGCAGTGTTATTGTACCCTAAAGCCGTGAAAAAAGCAAGATATAAACGCGAATTTTTTGGAAAATTTTCGAAATTCGTGTTCCTTTGCGGCGAAAGCGGTCTTATTTTTTCCGCCTTTTTTCAAAAATCCGAAAAAAGGACAGCTTTTGCCGAGAAAACGCTCTTTTCTTCGGCTTTACTTTTTGGTATAATACAGACAGAAACCATAGTATGAAAAATCTTCTTTTACGGAGGAACTTATGGAAAAAATTCTGAGTGTTTTATCGGATTTTCATCTCGCCTTCGTCGGCAATCGCGCTTTCTGCGACGCGGACATCGTGCCGAATACGATCGAGGCGATAAACAAGGGCGGTTTTTCGCTCATCCCGGCAAGCGTCCCGGGAAACGTCGAGCTTGATATGATGAAAGCGGGTCTGATCGATTTCGACCCGTATTTCGGCACCAATATTTTTAAAATACAGCGGTATGAAAATCTGCACGCGATCTATTACACGCATTTCGACAAGCCCGCCTCCCCCGCCGTTCTTTGCTTTGACGGAGTGGACACGGTCGCCGACATTTATATCAACGGCACGCTCGTAAAGCACACCGAAAACATGTATGTCGGCTTTGAAATTCCGCTTGGCGGCATCCCGCTTCGCGACAGGGACAACGAGCTGATCGTTCATATTAAGCCCGCCATGATCGAGGCGCGCCGATACGACATTCCCTTTTCGTGCAACTCGCTCGATTACGGCTACGATTCGCTATATATACGCAAGGCGGCGCACATGTACGGATGGGACATCATGCCGCGCATCGTGTCGTGCGGCATCTGGAAGCGCGTTTACATAAAAGAGCGCAAGCCCGACCGCCTGAAAGAGGTCTATGTTTACACCGTAAACGCAGACGCAAAAAGCGGATATGCAACCGTCGGCGTGTTTTACAACGCCGAACTGTACGGCGATTTTGTTCAGGATTATGAAATCGGCGTGCGCGGCGTCTGCAAAGAGTCGGTCTTTGAAAACCGCGTGCGTCTTTATTCGCACGGCGGCTTTTTGAAAACGGGCGTTTCGAACGCGAAGCTTTGGTGGCCGCGCTATCACGGCGAACCGTCGCTTTACGATGTGGAAGTGACCCTCTATTACGAAGGAAAAGCCGTCGACACCTACAAGGTACGCACGGGCATCCGCACCGTCTCGCTCTCCCGCACCGACACGACCGACGAGAACGGGAACGGCGATTTTTGCTTTATCGTCAACGGCAAGCGCATTTTTGCCATGGGCTCGAACTGGGTGCCGCTCGACCCGTTCCATTCGCGCGACGAAAGCCGTCTTCACGCCGCCTTCGATCTTCTTTACGACGTCGGAAGCAACATCACGCGCTGCTGGGGCGGAAACGTCTACGAAAGCGACGAATTTTACAGCCTTTGCGACGAACACGGCATTATGGTCTGGCAGGATTTTGCCATGGGTTGTTCGGTCTATCCGCAGGACGAGCATTTTCAAAATGTCCTGCGCGATGAAGCGACGTATATCGTAAAAAGACTGCGCAACCACGCCTCGATCGTCCTGTGGGCGGGCGACAACGAATGCGATTACGCTTACGCATCCTGGTCGGGGATCGAGCGCAATCCCGAACGCAATTTGTTAACGCGAAAGGTTCTTTCGGAGGTTTGCGAATACCACGATTACACCCGTCCGTATCTTGCAAGCTCTCCTTATATCACCGAACGCGCGGCGCGCGAGCATCTGCCCACCTCCGAAGATCATCTGTGGGGTCCGCGCGACTATTTCAAGGGCAATTATTACCGAAACACCGTCTGCCATTTTGCCTCCGAAACGGGCTATCACGGCTGTCCCTCTCCCTCCACCATGAAAAAAATCATCCCCGAACACGACCTTTATCCGTGGTTCGGCGAGGACGGAAACGCCCGTCCGAGTTGGCTTGCCCACGCCGCGTGCATGGAAGACCGCCCCGACGCCCCCTTTTCGTACCGCATAAAGCTGATGGCGGATCAGGTGAAAACACTGTTCGGCAAAGAGCCCGACAATCTTTACGATTTTGCCCGCGCAAGTCAGATTTCGCAAGCCGAAGCGTTTAAATATTACATCGAGCGCTTCCGTCTTTCCAAGCCCCGCCGCACGGGCATCATCTGGTGGAACATCGTCGACGGCTGGCCGCAGATCTCCGACGCCGTCGTGGATTATTATTACACAAAAAAACTGGCTTATCACTACATCAAGCGCTCGCAAAATCCCGTCTGCCTGATGTTTGACGAGCCGAAGGACGGAAAGATCGATCTTTATGCCGCAAACGAGTTGGAAAAGGACGTGCGCCTTTCCTACACCGTAAAGCGCCTTTCCGACGGAAAAACCGTTCTTTCGGGAAGCGTCACCGCCTTTGCCGACCGATCGCATGTCATCGACCGCCTTTCGATCGAACCCGACGAAAAGAGCTTCTATCTCATCGAATGGAAGATCAAGGGAGAAGAAAAGACGCATAAGAATCACTATTTTACCAACATTCTCGACATCGATTACAAAGCCTATCTGCATTGTCTTTCGCTATGCGGCATGGACGAATTCGAGGGCTTTTCGGACGGTGCATTATGATACTTTTGGGCTTTGATATCGGCGGGACAAAATGCGCCGTCACCGTCGGAAAAGAAAGGGACGGCGCTGTCGAAATTCTTGGGAAAGAGCGCTTTTCCACCTTTCCCGAGCCGTATGCCGTGCTCGATCGGATGATCCTTATCGCCGAAGAGCTTTTGGCGAAAGACGGTCTTTCGTTTTGTGATGCGGCGGCGATCGGGATCAGCTGCGGCGGTCCGCTCGATTCGACGCGCGGCGTGATCCTTTCTCCGCCCAATCTTCCCGCTTGGGATTCAATTTTCGCCGTCGATTACGTGCGCGAAAAAACGGGCGTTCCCGCTTTTCTGCAAAACGACGCCAACGCCTGCGCCGTCGCCGAATGGCTTCTCGGCGCGGGAAAAGGCTGCAAAAACATGATCTTTCTCACCTTCGGAACGGGACTGGGTGCGGGACTTATCTTAAACGGCGCTCTTTATGACGGCACGAACGGCAACGCCGGCGAGTGCGGACATATCCGCCTTGCCCCCTTCGGCCCGAGCGGATACGGCAAGATCGGCTCGTTCGAGGGCTTTTGCAGCGGCGGAGGGATCGCACAGCTCGGAAAGACCATGGCGCTCGAAGCGCTGCAAAACGGCATTTCTCCCGCCTTTTGTCCGACCCCTGCGGACATTTCCTCCGTCAATGCCAAAACGATCGGCGACGCGGCGGACGGCGGCGACGAGACCGCCCTTGCCGTCTATCGAAAGTCGGGTGAAATGCTGGGATACGGGCTTTCGATCCTTGCGGATATACTCAATCCCGAACGCATCGTCATCGGCAGTATTTTTGCGCGAAGCCGTCACCTTTTGTTTGACGCATGCGACGCGGTCATGAAAAAAGAATGCCTTGCGCAATCGTACGCGGTGTGCCGCGTCATTCCCGCCGCGCTCGGCGACGCCATCGGCGATTATGCCGCGCTGTCGCTTGCCCTGTCGGCTGTAAAACGGTAAAGGAGAAAAAGAATGAACAAAAAAGAAGAACTGTTTTCCCGTTACCCCGCCCTTTCAATTTGTGAAGATAGTCTTGACCGAGCGCTTTCGCAGATGGAAAAGACGTATAAAAGCGGCGGTGTGATCTACACCTGCGGCAACGGCGGAAGCTGCAGCGACAGCGACCACATTGTCGGCGAGCTGATGAAGGGATTTCTGAGCCGCCGCCCGATTCTTCCCGAAGAAAAAGAAAAGCTGTCTGCGCTCTTTCCCGATGCGCCCGCCATCGAGACCAAATTTCAGCGGGCAATTCCCGCCGTGTCGCTCACGGCGCAAAGCGCTGTTCTTTCGGCTTTCGCAAACGATGTGGACGCGGACTTTATGTATGCCCAGCTCGCTTTCGGCTACATGAGACCGAACGATCTTCTGATCGGTCTTTCCACCTCGGGCAATTCCGTAAATGTGGTAAACGCCGTCAAAGCCGCCAAAATGCGCGGGGCCGGTACCGTCGCCATGACGGGCGAAAAGGAAAGCCGACTTTCGGAACTATGCGATGTGACGATCCGCGTTCCCGAACGGGAAACGTTCAAGATTCAGGAGCTGCACCTGCCCGTGTACCATTACCTGTGCGCCGCACTGGAAGAAAAATTATTCGGGTAAGCATAAAGAAAAGACCGCACGCAAAAACGTGCGGTCTTTTCATGTCATGACGGCTTATTGCAGAAAAAAGTCAAGAAAGCGATTCCAGTCGGTGCGCGACATGAAATGCACGCCCGAGCGGCGGTGATAGGCAATGTTTTGTCCCATGATAACGCCGTCGGTTTCGGGGCAATCCTTTTCGGAAAACGCCTTTTTGCCGTAAAGCTCCCAAAATTTGCCCGCCGCAACACACGCAAGATATTCCGAATCGGGATCCGCCCACTTATCCTCGACGGCGCTGCCGACCATCACATGACGCGGCGCAATCGAAGCAAGCAAAAAGTGCTGATCGAGCGGAAGTGCGTCCGCACGTCCCGCATATTCCGCGTAACGCGGGCAGAACCAATACGGGAATGCCCGCGTTATGTCCGCGATCGTCTCGCCCTTGTTTTCGCGCGAGAGCGAAGCGCCCGAACAGCCCGAATCGTTGGAATAGGCGTGAGTAAAGCGGGTGTCGCAGGCAGCGGTCAGAAGCGCCGTCTTTCCGAGACGCGAATGCCCCGCAACGGCGATGTGCGTTTCGTCCGCATTTTCGTTTTCCAAAACATAATCCAGCGTGCGCATGCAGGCATACGCCCACAGGGCGATCTTGCCGCAATCGTCAGGGTTTTGCCGTTTTCCGTCGGGATAAAAGCACGCGGCAAAGCCGTCGGAAAAATCGTCGGCGTCGGAGGAAATGTCCTCTTTGTAACAGAAGGTTGCGAAACCGACCCCACGGTCGATCAGCTCTTCTGCGGGAAGATATTCGTCGGGGACGCACTTGCGAAAATTCGGAAAGATCACAAACGGCACTTTTTCCGTCTTTTTCGGGCGATGAATCCGAACCGTGAAAGTAAACGGCACCTCGCACAAAATCGTGATCGCGACCGTTTTGTCCACGGCTTTTCCCGCACAGCAGCGCTGTCCGTCGGTCTTGAGTACCTCGAAGCGAATGTCTTTCCTTTCGGGCATTTTTCCGAACACATACTCCGAAAGCATTTCCAGCATCTCGGCGCGGCGCTCCGACGCTTTTTCGGGTGTGACGGGTGAGCCGTCCTTCATTTTGAATAAAGACGGCAAATTTCGCTTTTCGATTTCTTTTTCCGCTTCACGGAAGGTCATCGTCATTCTTCCTTTCTTTTCGATTTCTACAATTTTCTCGGGACGGTAAGACGGTATTCACCGTCGGCCAGCGTTCTTTCATTGCAGCCGTCGTGGTACCGAACGGCAATATTTCCCTCCACTCGAATCGAAACGGTGATGCGTTCTTGTCCGTTCCATTCGACCTCAATGCTTCCTTCGGGGAAACGCACCTTCCCTTTTACATGCGACAGCTCCTCGGCAAAATACGGCGACACCGCAAAAGCGTCTTCGGTCCGCTTTATTCCGCACAGCATAGTATAAAACAGCTCGTCTGCACTGCCGAACATGCAATGATTCTGCGATCGTCCGCCCGCCCATGTTTCGGATAAAGTCGTTTTGTTCCGTATCAGATCCAAAAAACTCGGATAGGTATCCTGCAATAAAATCCGCATTGCCGTATCGGGCGAAATATCCCCCAATAATTCGCATACGATTTTGGTTCCCAATATTCCGGTTGTCAAATGATAGTCTCGGGCGCGAATGTCCGAAAGCAAAACCTCACTCATCTCTTTTTCAAACGGCTCGGGGATCAAACCGAGTTTCAGCGCAAAGGCGACGGCAAATTGCGAATTGTCGTCAAATCGCTTCTCTTTCGCGCTGAAAAATTTCGTCGATACGGCATTCTTGACCGAATCGGTCAAATCAAAATAATGCTTATACTCGTTTTGAAGTCCCAGCACCGTCGCGATTTTTGTCAACAGCACAAGATCTTGGTACATAAACAGCGTTGTACAGCATTCGGGGTCTCCCCGTTTCCAATCGGGCAGCGTGCTCATCCAGTCGCCGTAACGCGAACGCGGCAGAATGAATCCTTGTCTTTCCAAATAATCCGCATAACGCGCAAGCGTCGGCAAATGCTTTTTCAAAAGCTCGGTATCCCGATAAAAGAGATAATAATCCCACAAAAGGATGGCGTAACCGCCGCTCCAATCGGCGGCATGACCGGTCGTGTGCCACGGCGCGATAAACGGAATATAACCTTCCCCGCTGTGCGCCTCAAGCCGTATATCCTCCAGCCATTTTTTGTAATACTCGCGCATATCAAAGTTATATAAGCATACCCGATCGGTCACATGGGCGTCGCCCAGCCAGCCGAGGCGCTCATCGCGCTGCGGGCAATCGATCGGATAACTCATCAGCGCCGAACTTTGCGTACGCAAAATCACCGTGTGCAGTCGGTTCAGTTCGGCATTATCGCAGCAAAATTCTCCCGTTTGCGGAAGATCCGCGTGAACCGCATACCCTTCAATCTTTTCGACTGCGGCGCTTCCTTTTTCGGAGGAAATCTCCACTGCCGAATATCCCCGCAGCGTAAAACAAGGCTCGTACTCTTTCATCCCGGTCTTGTTTACCTTATACACATCGGTACACAAAGCGTGCTCATTGGAAGAGACATCCAATTTACCGTCGGTTATCCGTTCGGCGTATCGGATCGTGACCGTATCCCCCTCCTCCGCAAAAAATCGCAGCTTTACCCAGCCCGCAACATTTTCTCCGAAATCATACAATACGGCGCCGTTTTGTTCCCGCATGCTTTTCGGCTGCGAAAGAATACGGCTGCGCGTTATGGAAAAATACGAGTTTTCCTCCGTTTTTCCTCCCGGTTCCGATACTATCAGCGCGTTTTGCCACGAAGAATCATCAAAGCCGACGGTGTTCCAACCGACCTGTTCCGCCGATTCATCGTACGTTTCTCCGTCATAGAAACAATTTTCGATACGAGCACCGCTGCTTGTTTTCCAATCGGTATCGGTTGACAGATATTCCGTTCTCCCGTCGTCGAATTCAAGCGATATCCGAACCGTCAAAAGCGGGTCTCCGTACCACCCGGCTCGCCAATCCCAATATTTTTTCGGTGTGGAATACCGACCGTTGCCGACCTCGGCGGCAAACACGTTTTTTCCGCCGCAGAGCATTTCGGTAATATCGTAAACATCGTACAGCACGCGCTTGCGATAATTTGTCTCGAGCGGAGTCAGTACGTTTTTGCCGACTCGAACACCGTTAATATAAAACGCATACAATCCAAGCCCGCAAATTCGAGCGGTCGCTTTTTTGATTCCGCCGAACAACTCTTTTTCTTTTCGGAAATAAACGCTGCTGTGCTGCGGCTCGATCGTATCCCATATGGTTTGTTTTATGCGCTCCGTATAATCGTCTCCGTCGTATCCCCAAATAAAGCGCGGTGTATCGGTCTTACCGATCCAAACAAATTCCTTCATAACAAAACTCCCGGTTTTCCGTATGGATTTTTCGCGGTCTTTTTTTATTTGTACTTTGTACTTACCGCTTCATGCTACCACAAAACGACCTGTTTTGCAAGCCAAACCGACAATACAACGCTTTTTGCAATATAGGCAGTATTTTTTGCACTGTACATTGCAAATCATTTTGTGTACAATAATAACAGAAATTTACTTTTGTTATACAGCATAAAAATCGGACATATAATCTTTCGGAGGTATCAATCATGGAAAAAAAGCCGAATCCGAGTGAGTTTAAGCTTGATTCTCTTGTCGTTCACGGCAACATGGGACACGATTCCCACGCCAACGCCGTAAGCTTTCCGATCTATCAGACCGCGACCTATATCAATAAAAATTTCGGCGGACCCATCGATTTTTCCTATTCCCGCTGCGCCAACCCCACCCGCGACGAGCTGGAAAAGACCGTCGCGCTTTTGGAGGGCGGAAAATACGGTTTTGCTTTTTCGAGCGGACTTGCCGCCGAAACCGCTCTTTTTTCCATGCTGTCCTCGGGCGATCACGTTGTGATCGGCGATGATGTTTACGGTGGGACGTACCGCCTTTCACGCGATATTTTCCCGCGCTACGGCGTGGAATTTTCGGTCGTCGACTTTTCCGATCCCGACAAAGTGGAGGCGGCGATCCGCCCCAACACGCGTTTTCTTTATGCCGAAACGCCGACCAACCCGATGATGAAGGTCTGCGACATTCGCGCCGTTGCCGATATTGCCAAACGCCACGGAGCAAAGCTAATTGTCGATAACACCTTTATGACACCCGTTTTCCAAAAGCCTCTCTCGCTCGGCGCCGATGTCGTCATTCACAGCGGCACAAAATATCTTGCGGGGCATCACGACACCATGGCGGGCTTTCTCATCACCTCGGATGAGGAGATTTTTAGCGGCGTAAGCTTCAACCGCAACACCGAGGGCGCGGCGCTTGCTCCCTTCGATTCGTGGCTCGTTCTGCGCGGCATACGCACGCTGACGCTTCGTATGCGCAAGCACGAGGAAAACGCCATCGCCGTCGCGCAATGGCTGACCCGCTGTAAAGCCGTCGACAAAGTGTTCTTTGTCGGGCTGAATTCGCATCCGTCCAAAGCGATCACCGACCGCCAGTGTACGGGCTACGGCGGAATGCTTTCCTTCACGCTGAAGGATGCGTCCGACGTTCGTCACGCTCTTTGCGACTACAACATGATTATGTTTGCCGAAAGTCTCGGCGGTGTGCAGACGCTGATCACCTATCCCCTGACCCAGACGCACGCCTCCATTCCGAAGGAGGAGCGCGACAAGATCGGCATTACCGAAAATCTTTTGCGCCTTTCGGTCGGAATTGAAGACAAAGACGATATTATCCGCGACCTTGCGTCGGTTTTGGGAGAGTGAGCATGAGTATGAAAAGAGAAATTCGTTTTACCAAAATGCAGGCTTACGGCAACGACTACGTTTACATCGATACGCTGACGCAGGAGCTTTCGAACCTCAACGAGCTTTCGCGCTTTGTTTCGTCACGCCATTTCGGCGTTTGCTCGGACGGCATGATTCTGATCTGCCCGTCCGACAAAGCCGACTTTCGCATGCGCGTCTTCAACCCCGACGGAACCGAAGCGGAAATGTGCGGAAACGCCGTGCGCAGCGTCGGAAAGCTGGTTTTTGAAAAAGGCTTTACGAAAAAGACCGAGATCACCGTGGAAACGCTCGGCGGGATCAAGCATATTTATCTTGATTTGTCCGACGGTCATGTAAGCAACATCACCGCGAACATCGGCGCGCCGATTCTGGAAGCCGAAAAAGTCCCCGCCGTGACGCATTCGGAGCGCTTCATCGACAAGACCGTCATTTTGGACGGCAGAAAGTTCAGCACGACCGCCATTTCGCTCGGAAACCCCCACTGCGTAAGCTTTGTGGAGGATGTCGATACCCTAAAGCTTGAAAAATACGGTCCGCTGATGGAAAATAACGAATTATTTCCCCACCGCATCAATGCGGAATTCTGTCAGGTGCTGGACCGCGAAAATCTCTCGCTTCGCACATGGGAGCGCGGAACGGGCGAAACGCTTGCCTGTGCCACGGGATGCGCGACCTGTACGGTCGGCGGCGTTCTGACCGACCGCTGTGAGCGCAAAGTAAAAGTTAAGCAGATCGGCGGCGTTACCGAGGTCGAATGGCGTGCCGACGACAATTGCATTTACATCACGGCGCCCTCCGAGATCGTTTTCGACGGAACGCTTTATCTGCCCGAGTATTTGGTTCGATAAGGCAAGCGCGGGCGCCCGCCACTCGTAATGTATCCCGCAGAAATGCGTAAATAAAAATTTATCCCGCCCTTTCGGGCGGGATTTTCATTTCATTTTTCGGGCTTTTTGACACACCGTTTACCGACCGAGCGCGCGGTCTTTTTTCGACATAATGACCTGATAAACCGTAACAGCGGCGACCAGCACAAGACCGATCACGTCGGAAATGACACCGGGATAGATCATCAAAAGACCGCCGATAATCAGCGGGATGATCTCATAGAAGCGCATCTTGCGGAACATATATCCCTCAAGACCTGCCGAGAGGGCGAAAATACCGATCAGCGAGGTCACGATGATGGTTACGACTTCCAAAACCGAAGCGTCGATAAAGAGCATTTTCGGGTTGAAAGCGAACATATACGGAATGACAAACGCCGCAATGGCAAGACGTGTTGCGATAACGCCCGTCTTAAACGGGTTGGAGCCCGCAATCGCACTGCCCGCATAAGCGGCAAGCGCAACGGGCGGCGTGATATCGGCAACGATACCGAAGTAGAATACGAACATATGCGCCGCGAGCAACGGAAGCCCCATTTCGGTCAGAATCGGGGCGGTAATGGTCGCCATAATCAGATAGTTTGCCGTCGTCGGAACGCCCATACCGAGTACGATACAGGTCAGCATCGTCAGGAACAGCGCAAGGAACAGATTGTTGTGCGCGATCGGAACGATAATGCCGATGAGCGTCGAGCCGAGGCTGGTGAGCGTAACAACGCCCGCAACGATACCGGCAAGACCGCAGGCAAGCGAAACACCCATGGTGTTGCGCATACCGCTTTCCAGTGCTTCAAGCGAAATAACGCCCGATTCACGCGTGTTCTTTCCGAAGAAGGAAACGACGATATATACAAGACCCGCCAAAATTGCGGAATTTTCCATTTTGTAGTGCAGGGCGAACATGCAAACAAAGAAAGCGACAATCGGAAGAAGCAGCAGAATCGAATCGATGATGTCCGAAGCGGCATCCTCTTTTTTCAGATACTTCTTTGCCATCTTCACAAGGTCGGTGACCAGCATGAGAAGCATGGTCGTCAGAATCGCCATACAAGCCGACTGAGCCGGCGTTTTACCGAAGGACATGAGTGCAACGAGCACAACGATCGGAAGGAAGAGATAGCCCTTGCGGAAGAACAGCTTAAAGAAATTCGGAATGCTGTCCTTGGGAAGTCCCTTGAGTCCGAGCTTCTTTGCTTCGAAATGGATCATCATGAAGATGCCTGTGAAGTAAAGAATGGCGGGAAGAATCGCGGCAACGGCGATCGTAACGTACGGAATGGCGGTAATCTCACTCATAAGGAAAGCCGCCGCACCCATGATGGGAGGCATGATCTGACCGCCCGTGGATGCTGCCGCTTCAACAGCTGCGGCAAATTCGGGCTTGTAGCCGATGCTCTTCATGACCGGGATGGTAACGCTTCCGCTTCCGACGGTGTTGGCAACCGAGCTTCCCGAATACATTCCCTCAAGTGCCGAGGAAATTACGGCAACCTTGGCCGGTCCGCCCGAAGCATAGCCCGCAACGGCATTGGCAAGGTCGACGAAAAATCCGCCGATTCCCGTCTTTTCCAAAAACGAGCCAAGAATAATGAAGAACACGATAAAGGTCGAGCAGACATTCAAAGGCGTTCCGGGGATACCGTTGGTGGTGTAGAACAGATTATAGAGAATCGACTGAAGCGATTTTCCATAGATGAAAGCATAAGCAATGAATCCGCCCGCAACGAACAGGATCGGAAGACCGACGGCGCGGCGGCAAAGCTCGAACAAAAATACGATTCCGATAATCGCCATGATCTTATCGACGTCGTTGATCGCAACGGCGCGATTGGTGATGGCGCGGAAATTAAAGGAATAGTAAAAATAAGGCGTCGAGCCGATAATTGCAAAGAGAAAATCGTACCACGGAATGAAATTGACTCGCTTGGACTGCTTCTTATACAAAGGATAGATAAGAAAGCCGAGGAAAATGATGATACCCAAAAAAGCGGACATGCGCGCCTGTTCGGGAATGGTGTAAAAACGGGTTCCGAAAACAAAAACGGTAAACGCCAGAAAGGCAATCTTGATGAGCTTTTCCGCAAGGCCCGTGAAACGGCGGGTGTTGGATTCGCGGTCAAACTCCGCCATCAGCTCGTCGGCGCTTTTGGTGCCGGCTTCGCCGTCCGCAATATGCGCGCCCATCTCGGAGCCCGCAACGGTTGAATTTACATTTTTCTTCTGCTCGGACAAGGGAAATTCCTCCTTTTTCTGAAATATGCGCTTGTGCGCGGATATGGACACATTCAGCAGTTCACCGAAGGCGGAAGCACACATGCGTGTTCCGACCGCAAAGCGCGGTAAGGCTGATTTTTTCCCCGTTGATCTCGAGTACATGGTCATATACGGTTCCCACGATATATTTCACTTCGGGAAAAACCGTGCCGAAACCGGATACGATCATGTTTCCGTCGTCATCGTAAGACAGCTTTTGTCCCGGCTCCAGTGTGGACTGAACGCCCGCGCCGAAAGCGGAGTAAACCGTTCTGTCGACGTATATTTTTCCGTCGCGGATGACAAACACATCGGTAACAGGGCTTTTGTTGACCGAATGGACAAACGAAACCGAAAACTCGGTTCCCTCCTTTACCGCAAAGATTCGGTAAACCCTCCCCGTTTCGGAATCCGAAAGCTCTAAAGTGAGCGGACGGAAAAAAACGGAAACGGCGAAAATAAGGAAAATCACAGCCGTAACCGCAATTACGGCTGTGATAACACGTTTCTTCATAAAACTCAGCTCAGAGCACCGATTTCCTTAAAGTACTTTTCGGCTCCGGCGTGGAACGGGACGTCGGAGGGGATACCGACAACAGCCTTTGCGCTGTCAAGCTCCGCACCCTTTGCGTAAGCGGCGGCGATTGCGTCCTTGTTTTCGAAGATCGCCTTGGTGATGTTGTAAACAACCTCTTCGGGAAGATCGTTGTCCACAATGTAGGTCGCCATAACGGCAACCGTGTTTACATCCTTGTCTACGCCCTTATAGGTACCTGCGGGAATTGCCTGACGGGTGTAGAAGCCGTACTGTGCCGAGAGGGCGTCAAACTCTTCGTCGTCGACCGGAACGACCGTGATATCCATGCTCATGGCAAGGTCGGTGATGGCCGTCGTGGGGATACCGGCAACACAGAAGAAAGCGTCGATCTTTTCGTCCTTCAGAGCGTCTGCGGACGGACCGAAGCCGAGGTTCTGCTTATCGATGTCTTTCTCGATGTCGATGCCGTATGCGGCAAGGATCTGCTTTGCGTTGAATTCAACGCCGCTTCCCGCGTCACCGACGGATACACGCTTGCCGGCAAGGTCGGAAACCGACTCGATACCGCTGCTCTTGGAAGCAACGATCTGACAAAGCTCGGGGTAAAGGGTCGCAACGGCGGAGAAATCGGTCGTCTTCGCTCCTTCAAAGAGATCGGTTCCGGTGTAAGCGTAGTACATAACGTCGTTCTGAACGACCGCCATGTTGGCTTCGCCGGTCTGGATGAGCTGGATGTTCGCCTTCGAAGCGCCGGTCGACTGAACGTCGAACTTGTAGCCGGTCTTGTCCTGAAGGATCTGTCCCATTGCCATGCCGTAGGCATAGTAGGTACCGGTGTTGCCTCCGGTCGCGAGAACGATCTTGGTGTCGGCGGTGTTGTCGCCGTCCGCCGTCTGCTGCTTGTTGCAGGCAGTCATAAGTACCGACGCGGAAGTGAGGAGCGCCAGTGCAAGTGCAATACTCTTTTTCATGTTTTTTCCTCCAATGTTAAAATAAAATAACACACGGTGTCATTATAGCTTTTTTGGTCGCATTTGTCAAGAGTTATGCAAAAATTTACGGAAAAATATCACAATTCGGAATCCTTTATGCGAAAAATGAATAGCGGTTTTGAAAAAAATTCCGATTCGGGCTTGTTTTTCCTCTTTTTGCGCCGCAAATGCTCTTTGGCATTCGGAAGGCAAACGCGTCTTTTTGTAAAAAGTTCTGACTTTTTGCGCAAAAGTCCTTGACAAAAGGAAAAAAAGCGTGTACAATGCACGCATAAGTTAACAGTGATAACCGAAATTTGTTTAACAGTGATAACCAAAACGGAGAACAGCATGGATTCGAGAGAGAAAGCACGCGCGGTGATCAACGAGACCGACGCACAGATACGGGAGCTTTTCCGCAAGCGCATGGAGGCGGTCGCCGTCATTGCCGATTACAAAAAGGAACACGGTCTTCCGATTGAGGACAAGGAGCGCGAAGCGGCGCTGATCGCGCGCGGCTGCGCCGAAATTCCCGACGCCGAGATACGCGAATATTACATTCGCTTTCAGCGGAGCATGATGGAAATATCCAAAGCCTACCAGCGCCGCCGCCTTTCGGGCATGCGCGTGGCGTACAGCGGCGTCGAAGGGGCTTTCGCCTGGATCGCGGCAAAGCGCATCTTCAAGACCGCGATCCCCGTTGCCTACCCCGATTTTGCGAGCGCCTATCGCGCGGCGGAAAAAGGCGAAGCCGACGCGGCAGTGCTTCCCACCGAAAACAGCTACGCGGGCGACGTGGGACAGGTCATGGATCTTATCTTTTCGGGCAATCTTTGCATCAACGGGATCTATGAGCTTCCCGTTGATCAGCACCTTTTGACCCTGCCCGGCGCCGATACGAAAAAGATCAAAAAAGTCTACAGTCATCCGCAGGCACTCTCGCAGTGCGCTCCGTTTTTGGAGGCGCGCGGATGGGAGCCGATCCCGTACGGCAACACCGCCGCCGCGGCAAAATTCGTTTCCGAGGCAAAGGACGAGACCGTCGCCGCCGTCGGAAGTGAAGAAACCGCCGCACTCTACGGTCTTTGCGTTGCCGAGCGCAGTATCCAAAGCGATCGGAGCAACACGACCCGCTTTGCCGTGCTTTGTCCCGACGGCGACCGTCCGCACTCCGAGGGCGTTCACTGTGTTCTGACCTTCACGGTACGCAATCAGGCGGGCTGTCTTGCCGAAGCGATCGGCGTCATCGGAAAATACGGCTACAACATGCGCGTTTTGTGCAGCCGCCCGATGAAAACTCTCGCTTGGCAATATTATTTTTACATCGAGATCGAGGGCAATATCGACACCGAAAAGGGCCGCTCCATGCTCGAGGAATTGGGCGGTTTTTGCGACCGTCTGCGCGTGATGGGACAGTTTGTTCCCGGGCGGCTTTAACCCATAATTTAAAACAATAACCCGAAAGGATGCTTTGCATGACTCTTTCCGTAAATCTGCCGAACGAAAGCTACAATATAACCGTCGAGCACGGCGCGCTTTCCCGCGCGGGAGAGCTTTTCGATCTTGACCGCAAGGTGCTCATCGTAACCGACGACGGCGTTCCGCGCGATTATGTAAACAAAATCTCGTCACTCTGCCGCGAGGTGCACGTCGTCTCGGTTCGCGCGGGTGAGGAGAGCAAGAGCCTTTCCTCCTTCGAGCTTCTCTGCCGCACCATGCTCGAAGCGCATTTTTCGCGTCGCGACTGTGTGGTCGCCGTGGGCGGCGGTATGCCGGGCGATCTTGCGGGCTTTGCCGCCTCCGCCTATATGCGCGGGGTCGATTTTTACAACATTCCGACGACGCTTCTTTCGCAGGTTGATTCGTCGATCGGCGGCAAAACGGCGGTCAATCTCGGACACGTGAAAAACATCGTCGGCGCGTTTTATCAGCCGAAAGGCGTCCTGATCGATCCCGACACGTTAAAAACGCTCACCCCCCGCCTTTTCTCCGAGGGGCTTGCGGAGGTCATCAAAATGGCGGCGACCGACGACGAAGCACTCTTTTCGCTTTTGGAAAACGAGGACGCGAAGGAACACCTCGAAGAGATCATCGTCTCGGCGCTGAAGATCAAGAAATATTACGTGGAAAACGACGAAAAAGAAGCGGGTATGCGGGCGGTGCTCAATTTCGGACACACGGTCGGACACGCCGTCGAAGCGCAAGGCTCACTCTATCACGGCGAATGCGTGGCGATCGGGATGCTTTATATGAGCGAGGGAGACGCGAAAAGAAGAATCCTTTCGCTTTTGAAAAAATACGGTCTTCCGACCGAGATTTCCGTCCCGCCCGATGTGCTGTACGAAACGCTTTGTCACGACAAAAAAGCTTCGGACGGCACTGTGAAGACCGTGCGCGTCGAAAAAATCGGAACGCACACCCTTTCGACCGTTCCGCTTTCGGAAATGAAGACGCTTTTGCAAAAGTCTTTGAGATAATGAGGAAAACAACATGAAAAATACATTCGGAAACGCTCTTTCCGTCACGCTTTTCGGCGAAAGTCACGGCGAGGCGATCGGCGCGACGCTCGACGGACTCTCTCCGGGAATCACGGTCGACGAAGAATTTATAATAAGCCGTCTTTCGCGTCGCAGGGCGCAGGGAAAAACATCCACAGCGCGAACCGAAGCCGACGTGCCGCACATCGTAAGCGGCGTTTTTGAGGGAAAGACAACGGGGACGCCCGTTACGATTTTAATTTACAACGAAAACACCAAAAGCAAGGACTACGACGCGACCCGCGCTTTGGCGCGCCCGTCGCACGCCGATTATACCGCATACAAAAAATACCACGGCTTTGAGGATTATCGCGGCGGCGGGCATTTCTCGGGACGAATTACAGCGGCTCTCACGGCGGCGGGCAGTATCGCGGAATATGCCCTTTTGCAAAAAGGCATCCGCATCGGAACGCACATGGCGCGCTGCGCGGGACTGTCCGACCGACCGTTCGAAAACCTTTCGGCGGATATTGATTATCTGTCTTCCCTCTCCCCCGACGTTTTTCCCGTTCTCGACGTAAAGAGCGGGAAAAAGATGGAAGAAGCGATCCTTGCGGCGAAAGAAAAGCTCGACAGCGTGGGCGGCGTTTTGGAGACGGCTGTTACGGGACTTCCGGCGGGAATCGGCGAACCTTGGTTCGACAGCATGGAAAGCGTTTTGTCGCATGGACTTTTTTCGATCCCGGCGGTAAAGGGCGTCGAATTCGGCGACGGTTTTTCGCTTGCCGATGCCTTCGGAAGCGAGGTCAACGACCCGTTTTCCTCCGACGGAAAAAATGTTTATACCCTTACCAATCATAACGGCGGCATAAACGGCGGCATTTCCAACGGGATGCCGATCCTTTTCCGCACCGCCTTCAAGCCCACGCCGTCCATTGCACGTGAGCAGGACACCGTGAATCTTTTTACAAACGAGCACGAAAAGCTTGTGATTCACGGGCGGCATGACCCGTGCGTCGTGCGCCGCGCCGCACCCGTCGTCGACGCGGTTTGTGCGCTGTGCCTTTACGACCTTTTAGCGGTTCGGTACGGCACCGATTATTTCGCTCCCGAAGCAAAGGGGGAAAAACAATGAAAATCACCGAATTCGGTCTGATCGGAGAAAAGCTTCCGCACAGCTACTCCGCCGAAATCCACAAAAAGCTTCGCGGTTACGACTACCGTCTCTGCGAGCTGAAAAAAGAAGAACTTCCCTTATTTTTTGAAGAAAGAGCCTTTCGCGGGATCAACGTTACCATTCCGTACAAAAAAGACGTGCTTCCCTATCTTTCACACATCGACCCGAAGGCAAAAAGCATCGGCGCGGTCAACACGATCGTCAATCGCGGCGGTGCTCTTTTCGGGTACAACACCGATTATTACGGTCTTTCGTCGCTCTTTTCGCTCATCGGTGTTTCGCCGAAGGGAAAGAAAGCGATGATTCTCGGAACGGGCGGGACAAGCCGCACGGCGCTTGCGGTTCTTCGCGATGCGGGCGCGGCGGTCATCACGGTCGTGAGCCGCACCGAAAGCGCCGACACCGTTTCGTATGAAAAGGCAATGACCCTTTCCGACACCGAAATTTTGATAAACACAACGCCCGTCGGTATGTTTCCGTCCCCCGACGGCTGTCCGATCGACCTTCGCGTTTTTCCGCGGCTTTGCGGCGTCGTCGACGCGATCTACAATCCCCTGCGTACAAACCTCGTGCTCGACGCCCGCGCGCGCGGCATTCCCGCCGTCGGCGGACTTTCGATGCTGGTCGCGCAGGCGCAGGCGGCAAGCCGTCTTTTTCTCGAAGAAGAGCCGAACGACGACCGCGAGATTGTTCGGCGCGTGACCGACGAGATACGAAAAGAGAAAGAAAACATCGTTCTTATCGGAATGCCGACGAGCGGAAAAAGCACGGTCGGGAAAGCGATCGCTCTCGAAACGGGACGTGAATTTTTCGACGCCGACGCGGTTTTTGAAGAGAAGTGTTCTCTTTCCGCCGCCGATTATATTCGGCAAAACGGAGAAGAAGCGTTTCGCAAAAAGGAGACCGAAATTTTGGCTTTTTGCGCCAACCGAAGCGGCGCGGTCATCGCCACGGGCGGGGGCGCCGTTCTGAAAAGCGAAAACAAGCGTACTCTTTCGCGAAACGGTCGAATCTTTTTCATCGACCGCAGCCCCGAAAAACTCCTTTGCAGCGGCGACCGTCCCCTTTCGGCGACCCGCGAAGCGCTGAAAAAGCTTTACGACACGCGATACCGACTGTATCTTGACTTCTGCGACGAGAAAGTCGACGGAGACGGCACGGCAGCGGAGACGGCACGCGAAATTCTTTCACGATTCAATGCCGGAAAGGAGGATTTTTGACCATGAAGCTTTTGATCTTAAACGGTCCCAACCTCAACATGCTCGGCATCCGTGAGCCCGGAATATACGGAAACGAGACCTATGCCGACCTCTGTTCCAAAATCGGGCGTTTTGCACACGCAAACGGAATCGAAACGGAGTTTTCCCAGTCCAATCACGAAGGCGTTCTGGTCGATGAAATCCAGCGCGCGTATTTCGAACATTTCGACGGGATCGTGATCAATCCCGGCGCGTATACGCACACCAGCATAGCCCTTCTCGACGCACTCAAATCCGTAAAGCTGCCCGCCGTCGAGGTACATATATCCAAGGTGGACGAGCGCGAACCGTTTCGAAAAATAAGCTATCTTCGCTCCGCCTGTATCGCCACCGTTTCGGGACTCGGAACCGACGGTTATCTTCGCGCCGTCGAGATTCTGCGCGACCATATTTTAAACAAAAATGCGGACGCAAACGGGAAGGAGAAAGCGGAATGAATGTAACCATAACGCCCGGAAAGGCGCACGGCGTCATCACCGCTCCCCCCTCCAAAAGCATGGCACATCGTCTTCTGATCGCAGGCGCGCTGTCGGAGGGAAAAAGTACAATTTGCGGCATTTCGCTCTCGAAGGATATCGAAGCGACGCTTCGCTGTCTTCACGCGCTGGGCGCGGAATATTCGCTCGAGGGCGATAAAGTGACCATCGGCTCGCTTCGCCCGGCGTGCGCCGCAAAAAAAACGGTTCTCGACTGCGGCGAGAGCGGAAGCACGCTTCGCTTTCTTCTTCCGCTTTGTCTTCTTTCGGGAAAAGAGATCGTTCTTACGGGTTCGGACTATCTTCTCGAGCGCCCGATGGAAATCTATGAAAAGCTCTGCCGTCAAAACGGCTTCGATTATCAAAAAAAGTCCGACGGCATTCATGTAAAGGGTGTTTTGAAGCCGGGCGAGTACCGCGTACCGGGAAACGTCAGCAGTCAGTTCATCAGCGGACTTTTGTTCGCTCTCCCCCTTTTGTCGGGCGACAGCAAAATTTCGATTACGCCGCCCGTCGAGAGTGTTCCGTATATTGAGCTTACGCTCGACGCTCTACACACCTTCGGCGTCGACGCCGTTTTTGAAAGCGAGCGCACCCTTCGCGTGCCGTGCTCACATTTTTCCCCGCGCAAGGTGACGGTCGAGGGCGATTACTCCAACGCCGCATTTTTTGAAGCGCTGAACGTTCTGGGCGGCAACGTAACGGTCGAGGGGCTTCTTCCCGACAGCCGTCAGGGCGACCGTGTGTACCGCAAAATGTTTCCTCTGCTTCGTGCGGGAACGGCTTCGCTTCATCTCGGCGACTGTATCGATCTTGCACCGATTTGCTTTGCCCTTGCCGCCGTTCTTCACGGCGGGATCTTCGGCGGAACGCGCCGACTTGCCATGAAGGAAAGCGACCGTGCTTCCGCCATGGCGGAGGAACTTCGCAAGTTCGGTACGACGGTCACGGTCGGGGAAAATCATGTCGTCATTGTGCCGACCGATTTTCACGCGCCGAACGGGATTCTTTGCGGGCACAACGATCACCGCGTCGTTATGTCGCTTGCCGTTCTTCTGACCCGTACGGGTGGAACGATAAGCGGCGCCGAAGCGGTAAACAAAAGCTTTCCGGGCTTTTTCGAAGCCCTTTCATCACTTGGAATCGGAGTAAAATATGAGAACGATCAATAAGGAAACCAAATTTTTAATCGTCGGACTCGGCGTCATGGGTGCCGCCTATGCCCGCATTTTGTCGGGCAAGGGATACCGCGTATTCGGCATTACGAAAGACAGCGCCGATCTTGATTATGCCCTTCGCAAGCATTACATCGAAAAAGGCAATACCGAGCCGACCGACGAACTTTTAAAGCAAGCCGATATCGTCATCTGTGCATTGCATCCGCACATTCTTCTTTCGTGGATCGAACGGAACCAATACCGTCTTTCGCAAGGCGCCCTGATCACCGATGTCACCGGTGTCAAAGGCGGCGTTGTCGGACAGGTCCAGGAAATGCTCCGCTCCGATCTTGAATTTGTCGCCGTCCACCCGATGGCGGGACGCGAGGGCAGCGGCATCGTCATGAGCGAGGGCGTCGCTTTCGATCAGGCAAACTACATCATCGTCCCCACTGCCTGCAACACTGCCGAAGGTCTTGCAACGGCAAGGGATCTCGGCGAAATTTTGGGTTTTGCGCAGATCGCGGAGCTGGACGTCGATACGCACGACGAGATGATCGCTTATCTTTCCCAGCTGACCCACTGTATTGCCGTCGCACTTATGACCTGCCGCGACAGCGAGCACATGACCGCCTACACGGGCGACTCATTCCGCGACCTTACCCGTATCGCACGAATAAACGACGAGATGTGGAGCGAGCTTTTTTTGCTGAACAAAGAAAAGCTTCTTGCGCAGATGGATCTGTTTATCGACGAGATCACCCGCATGCGCGATCTTTTGAAAAAGGGCGACCGTGAGGGACTGCGCGACATGATGCGCCGTTCGACCGCGCGCCGCGCATTGTTTGACAAGCCCGTAACCGAAACTCCGCAAAGTATAATCGAAAAGGAGAACCGCAAATGAACATGAAATTTATCGGAAAGCTGCCCATTCCGCAGGATGTAAAAGCCATGTATCCCCTGTCCGAGCACGCTACCGCCGTAAAAGCAAAAAACGACGAGGAGATCCGCAAGGTCTTCACCGGCGAGAGCGGAAAGCTTGCGCTGATCATCGGTCCCTGTTCCGCCGATCGCGAGGATGCGGTGATGGAATATATTCTCCGTCTGCGCGACATTCAGGAAAAGGTCAAGGACAAGGTCGTCATCATCCCGCGTATCTATACCAACAAGCCCCGCACCACGGGCGACGGCTACAAGGGAATGCTTCACCAGCCCGATCCCAACGAAAAGCCCGACATGTTAAAGGGTATCGTCGCCATCCGTGAGATTCATATGCGCGCTATTGAAGAGACCGGCTTTTCGTGCGCGGACGAAATGCTGTATCCCGAAAATCACCGCTATCTGAGCGATCTTCTTTCGTACGTCGCCGTCGGCGCGCGCTCGACCGAAAATCAGCAGCACCGTCTTACCGCAAGCGGTCTTACCGTTCCCGTCGGCATGAAAAATCCCACGGGCGGCGACATTTCGGTCATGATGAATTCCATCATTGCGGGACAGCATGCGCACACCTTCATCTACCGCGGCTGGGAGGTCGAGAGCACGGGGAATCCGCTGACTCATGCCATTCTCCGCGGCTCGGTCGACTTGTACGGCCGTTCGCACCCGAATTATCACTACGAGGACCTTGAAGGACTTTGCGAACAGTACGCAAAGCACGACCTTGCCTATCCGTCGGTCATCGTCGACACCAACCATGCAAATTCGGGCAAGAAATTCGATCAGCAGCCCCGCATCATGAAGGACGTTCTTTACAGCTGCCGACACAACGGCGATATCAAAAAGCTCGTCAAGGGCTTCATGGTCGAGAGCTATCTCGAGGACGGCAATCAGCCCGTCGGCGGCGGTGTTTACGGAAAATCCATCACCGACCCGTGCCTCGGCTGGCAAAAGACCGAAAAGCTGATTTACGATCTTGCCGATCTTGTTTGACAAAAAGAACCGTCCGAAAGCTTTTTCGGACGGTTTTCTCACATGAATATACGGCAAGCGGTCTTTCGTTCCGAGGACGGTTCACACATTGTTCTCCTCCCCGCGGCAGATACGCAAAAAATCGCGCGCTACGGGCGAAAGCCGCTTTTCCTTTTCCCAAATCAGCACGATTTCGGTCTCGAGCTTTTTCTCTTCGACGCATCGGACGCGAAGCGACTCGCACAGGCTCTCCATCGATCGGGGAAATACTGCGGTCGCAAGTCCCTCTCTCACCCACAAAAGCGCGTCGCGCGCGTCGTCGCACACGCAGAAAACATCGGGCGTAAGCCCTTTTTCGGAAAAAGCGCGCAAGATCAGCTCCTCATAACGGCGATAAAGTATCAGCGGCTCGTGCGAAAGATCGGCAAGAGTCGCTTTTTCGCCGTCGAAACGCAAATAGGCGGGCGATACCGCAATCATCGGCTCTTTTTTCAAAACGAACGAATCGACCTCATCGCGGTTCATCGGCGTTCGGGCGACCGATATATCCAAGATCCCCTCCAAAACAAACGACAAAAGCGAAAAGGTCGTTCCGTCGCGCACCTCAAAGTTTACATCGGGATAGCGCTTTGTAAAACGGGAAATATAGGGAAGGATCGTTGCGGCGGTCGATGAGGTGATACCGAGGCGAAGAACGCGCTTTTTGCCCGTTTCGGTTACCTCGAGACGGGTCGACCGTGCGTAATCGAGAAGACTTCGCGCGCGCTCGTACAAAAGCCTTCCCGCCTCGGTCAGCTCGCAGCCCTTTCCCGTGCGCGAAAGGAGCATTACGCAAAGCTCGCTTTCCAGTTGCTTCAGCTGATAGCTCAGCGGCGGTTGAGACATGTTCAGTTTGCGCGCCGCACCGCTCACGCTTCCCGTCTCGACGATCGCGCAGAAATATTCCAGTTGCCGCAGTTCCATTTTTTCTCTCCTATACAAAAATTGTATTGATTTGATATAAAAACAATATATACTATATTGATTATATTGTATTATACTATTCTTGTCAAGACCGTACACACAATAAAAGGAAACGGAGAATCCAAAATGAAAAAACTCACCGTATACTTAAAACGGTATCGAAAAGAGAGCATTCTCGCTCCGCTTTTCAAGCTTTCGGAGGCGATCTTCGATCTTTTGGTGCCGCTTGTCGTCGCCGCGATGATCGATTCGGGCGCCGTCGTCGGAAAGACAAAAACCGTTCTTCTCTATTTCGGCGCGCTTCTTTTGATGGCGGCGGCGGGGCTGTTTTTCAGCGTCACGGCGCAGTATTTTGCCGCCAAGGCAAGCATCGGCTTTGCGGGCGCTTTGCGGCAGGCGCTGTTCGACCACATCGAAACGCTGTCCTTTTCCCAGCTCGACCGCCTCGGGAGCGACACGCTCATCACACGCCTTTCGGGCGATGTAAATCAGGTGCAGACGGGGCTGAATATGGCGCTTCGTCTTCTTTTGCGCAGTCCGTTTATCGTATTCGGCGCCATGATCATGGCGTTCACCATCGATTTTAAAAGCGCCCTTGTTTTTGCCGTCACCATTCCGATTTTGTTCGTCGCGGTTCTCGGCATAATGCTTTTGAGCATTCCCCTTTTCGGCAGGGCGCAAGCGGGACTTGACCGCGTGACGGCGCAGACCCGCGAAAACCTGACCGGTGTGCGCGTCATCCGCGCTTTTTGCCGTGAGGAGGAATCGGTAAAGGAATTTGATGAAAGCAACCGTGCGCTCACGGGATTAAACCTCTTTGTCGGTCGGCTTTCGGCGCTGATGAACCCGCTTACGTATGTTTTGATCAACATCGCGACGGTCGTCGTCATTCGAACCGCGTCCTTTCAGGTAAACGACGGCGTAATTCTGCAAGGTCAGGTCGTGGCGCTTTACAACTACATGCTACAGATCATCGTCGAGCTCATCAAGCTTGCGTCGCTCATCATCACGCTGAACAAGGCGCTTGCCTGCGCAAAGCGGACGGAAAAAATATTGGAGCTTACGCCCGACATGACGTATTCGTCGGCAGACGAAAAAGAGAAGCCGAATGAAAACGCACCCGCCGTCGATTTTCAAAACGTGTCCTTCACCTATTTCGGCGCGGGCGCGCCGAGCCTTACGGACATTTCTTTTTCCGCGGGCGCAGGCGAAACGATCGGCATTATCGGCGGTACGGGCAGCGGAAAATCCACCCTTGTTTCGCTGATCAGCCGCTTTTATGACGCAACCGAGGGAAAAGTCTTGCTTTACGGGAAACCCATTGAAGCGTTTTCACGCGATGCACTCTGCCAAAAAGTCGGCGTCGTTCAGCAAAAAGTGCAGCTGTTTTCGGGAACGATTCGGGACAATCTGCGTTACGGCAACGAAAACGCGACCGATGAAGAATTGTGGGAGGCGCTTCACGCGGCGCAGGCGTATGAGGTCGTCAAAGGGAAGCCCGACGAATTGTCTTTTGATTTGGAGCAAAACGGGCGCAACCTTTCGGGCGGTCAGAAACAGCGTCTTACCATTGCACGCGCCCTTGTGAAAAAGCCGGATATCCTCATTCTGGACGACAGCTCGAGCGCGCTGGATTATGCTACCGACGCGGCGCTGCGCAAGGCGATCCGCCGTCTTTCGTGGCATCCGACTACCTTTCTTGTCTCGCAGAGAATTGCCTGCGTAAAGCAGTCCGACCGGATTTTGGTGCTCGACGGCGGCGCTCTTTCGGGAGTCGGCACGCACGACGAGCTGATGAAGAGCTGTGCGGTCTACCGCGGAATTTACTACTCGCAGTTTCCCGACGAAAAGCCCGCAGAGGAAAACACCGCCGAAAACGATGAGGAGAAAGGAGGAGAAAACGTATGAAAAACGAAACAAAAGCAACAGCGAGTGCGAATGCAGAGAGCAAGGGCACGCTTGCCCGCCTTTTGCCGCTTTTGAAAAAGCATTTCTTCTTTCTGATCGCAAGTCTTTTGCTTGCGGGCGCCGCCGTGATCTTACAGCTTTATGTTCCGATTCTGTTCGGCGACGCGATCGACAATATCATCGAGAAGGGAAACGTAAATTTTGCGGGAATGTCCTATTATCTCTCGCGCATTCTTCTCCTTGCATCGGTCTCGGCGCTGTGTACCTTTGTCATGAACCTCATCAACAACCGCATGACCTACCGCATTGTCGAAGAGCTGCGCGGAAAGGCGATCCGTCATATTCAAAAGCTTCCCCTTTCCTATCTTGACGCACACAGCTCGGGCGATATCGTAAGCCGCGTCATCACCGACGCCGACACGCTTTCCGACGGTCTTCTTCTCGGCTTTACCCAGCTGTTTTCGGGTGTTGTGACGGTCATCGTAACGCTTGTTTTCATGTTTTCCAAAAACCTGTTCGTATCGCTTTTGGTCATTCTTCTGACACCTTTAAGTTTTCTTGTCGCCCGCTTTATTTCGCGAAAATCCTATCGCCTTTTCCGCAAGCAAAGCGAGATCCGAGGAAAACAGACCGCGCTCATCGACGAATTCATGAGCGGTCAAAAGGTCATAAAGGCCTTCGGGTACGAAGAGCGCGCCAAAGCGCGTTTTGCCGATGTGAACAAAGAGTTGATGGCGACCTCGGAACAGGCAACCTTCTACAGCAGTCTTACCAATCCCTCGACGCGCTTTGTCAACAATATCATCTATGCCGCCGTCGCGCTTCTGGGCGTGCTTCTGATCCCCGGCGGGACGCTTACGGTCGGCGGACTTACGGTACTGCTTTCCTATGCCAACCAGTATATGAAGCCCTTTAACGACATAAGCTCGGTCGTAACCGAATTGCAGAATGCCCTTGCCTGCTCGACGCGCATTTTCGATCTTTTGGACGAAGCGGAGGAAACGCCCGACGCCAATAAGTCTCTCTCGGAGGTTAAAGGACAGATCGATCTTTGCGACGTTTGCTTCAGCTACGATAAGAGCCGCAAGCTTCTCGAGCACCTTTCACTTTCGGCAAAGCCCGGCACACGCATTGCCATCGTCGGTCCGACCGGATGCGGAAAAACGACGCTTATCAATCTTCTTATGCGTTTTTACGACACCGACAGCGGCGATATTAAGATTGACGGAACGAGCATAAAAGATATCTCGCGCCACAGTCTGCGCCAAAGCTTCGGAATGGTCCTGCAGGAAACATGGCTCAAGGGCGGGACCGTGCGGGACAACATCCGCTTCGGAAAACCTGACGCGACCGATGAAGAGGTCATCGCCGCCGCAAAAGAATCGCACTGCTGGCACTTTATTCGTCAGCTTCCGAACGGCTTGGATACCGTTTTGAGCGCCGACGCGCTCAGTCAGGGGCAAAAACAGCTTTTGTGTATCGCCCGCGTCATGCTGTGCCTGCCGCCGATGCTGATCCTGGACGAAGCGACCTCGAGTATCGACACCCGCACCGAACTGCGGATCCAAGAGGCGTTTGAAACGCTTATGCGGGGACGCACAAGCTTTATCGTGGCGCACCGCCTTTCCACCATTCGTGACGCGACGGTCATTCTGGTTATGAAGGACGGAAACATCGTCGAATCGGGCAGTCACGACGAGCTTTTGAAAAAGGGCGGGTTTTACAGCGATCTTTACAACAGCCAGTTTCAGCCGTCCTGATTTTATAAATATCGCCCAAAAGGCAAAAAACGCCGCGTTTTCCGATGAAGAAAACGCGGCGTTTTTCTATATTCGAATTGGTTAAGGCAAAAGCTCCGTTTTTATCTTGCCCGAAAGCTCGAAAACATATTCCGCTCCCGCTTCGATCTTTCCGAGGTATAAAAGATCGGAGGAAAAGCTTCCGTCTTTATAAAACAGCGCCAAATTGCCCCACGGCTTGTAAAGGGCAAAATCGCCGCGTGGGTAATGACGGCGGCGATCTCCTTTTGCGAAACGCCGTTCGATTTGGCGTTTTGCAGAGGATATTTCAGCGAAGAATCGGTGATCCCCTGCGCCATGAGCGCGACTACCGTCACGATACAGCGCGTTTTCCGATTTTATCTTTTTCGGAAAGCGGGTCGCTTCCGAAAATCGCGATACCCTCGGTTATGACCGAATCGGGACAAAGTGCGCGGATATCCGCAAGGCTGTGTCCGAGACCGCTCCCCTCGTGGGTACAGAAGGGACGGACGGTCTTGCCCGCAAGGGAGCACTTTTCGAGAAAAGTACAGACCGCCATCGGAACGCCGCCCCAATAATTGGGATAGCCGAGAAAGACCGTGTCGTATTCTTGTAAACTTTTCGGATATACCGCAAGGGGCGGACGCGCGCCGCTTTTCCGATTGCGAAGCGCTTCGTCGGTGCATTCGTTATACTTTTCCGAATACGGAGCTTTTTGTCTTATTTCGAAAAGATCGGCTTGCAGAAGCCGGCGATCACCTCCGCCGCAAGCTTGGTATTTCCCTTTTTCAAGGTTTTTATCTGTCCACTTACGTAATTCTCGCCCGCGCGGGAATAATAAGCGACAAGCGCTTTGCTCATTTTTTCCTCCCGTTTTCTTATTTACACGCTTATTGTAACACAAAAGTTCTTGACAGGGAATATCCGATGTGGTATAATAGTATAAACTGTGAGTTTATACGAGAAGGGAGGAACCGATCTTGTACAGTCCTCTTTTGGACACCTTTATCGCCGTCGCCGAGGACGGAAGCTTCACCAAAGCCTCCGAGCGGCTGTTTCTTTCGCCGACCGCCGTCATGAAGCAGATCAACACACTCGAAAAACAGCTGGACGTCAAGCTTTTACGGCGCACCACGACGGGCGCGGTTCTGACCCCTGCGGGCGAGGTCGTGCTTCGCGATGCAAAATTCATGATCGATTACGCAAAAAAAACGATCGCCGAGGCAAAAGCGGCGGAGAGCCGTTACGACACTACCTTCTGCGTCGGCACCTCGCTTCTGAATCCCGCAAAGCCGTTTATGGACATTTGGTATCGTGTAAACGCAAAATTTCCCGATTACAAGCTGCATCTTGTTCCCTTTGAGGACAACTGCGACGGAATCCTTTCGGAAATTCGCAAGCTCGGCGAGAAATTCGACTTTCTGATCGGCGTTTGCGATTCGCGCGCGTGGCTTTCACTCTGCCGTTTTCTCCCCCTCGGACGCTATCGAAAAATGGTCGCCGTCCCCCGCGGACACCGACTTGCGCAAAAGAAGCTTCTTTCGGTTTCCGATCTTTACGGGGAAACGCTGATGATGGTGCGCCGGGGGGATTCGGGCGTCAACGATTTTTTGCGGCACGATCTTCAGACCAACCATCCGCAGATTCATATCGAAGATACGCCGCAGTTTTACGACCTTTCGGTCTTTAACCGCTGTGCCGAAACAGGAAACGTTCTTCTCACCATCGAATGCTGGAAGCAGGTACACCCGGGACTTATAACGATTCCCGTCGATTGGAATTACAGCATTCCGTTCGGTCTTTTGTACGCCGAGAATGCCCCGCCCGACGTGCTTTCCTTTGTGGAGGAAGTAAAAATCCTCTCGAAAAGGAGCGATTTTGCTTCCGTATTCTCGGAAAACCGCGAAAACTGAGCCGAACGGAAAATTAAAGGAACTTTATGAATAACAAAAAAGACATTACGAAAGAGCTCGGCACGGGAAAAATTCTTCCGCTCGTACTGCGTCTCAGCTTCCCTGCCGTCATCGCACAGCTGATCACCTTTTTATACAACATCGTCGACCGCATGTATGTCGCCAAAATCGCCTCGCACGGCATGTACGCATGTACGCGCTTGCCGCGCTCGGAATCGTTTTGCCCATCACGCTGATTTTGGAGGCGTTTTCGTCGCTGATCGGTCTCGGCAAGCGACGAGGTGCGCGCGATCGTCGTGCGCTACTGTCCCGCGTTTTTGTTCGGCTCGATCATGTTCTTTGTTCAAATGACGCTGCAAAATATCAACGTGGCGCTGGGGCAGGCGCGCGACGCACTGCTGCTCGCCGTCACACGCAAGGTGGTCATTCTGATTCCGCTTTGCTTTATTCTGACGCATTTTCTCGGCTTTTACGGAGTTTATCTTTCCGAAGGAATTGCCGATCTCACCGCGGGACTCATCACGGCGACCGTGATTTTTATCACCTTCCCGCGCATTTTCAAAAAGCGTGAAGCGCTCGTTCGGGCGCAAAACGCCGAAAAACCCGATGAAACGGAGGTCTTTGAATCATGAAAACGAATGACACCAAAGAAAGAAAAGACGAAATTTTGACGGGCGAACGCGCTCTTTTTATGAGCGACGGGCTTTCACTTCGCGACTGCATTTTCGCCGACGGTGAATCTCCTCTGAAAGAGAGCCGAAACATTTCTCTTGACGCCTGCTCCTTCAAATGGAAATATCCGCTTTGGTATTGTCACAACATCAAAATGCGCGATTGTATCCTTTTCGAAACGGCGCGGGCGGGCATTTGGTACACCGAAAACCTTACGGCGGAAAATACGGTCATCGAAGCGCCGAAGACTTTTCGGCGCGCGAAGAACATGACCCTCAAAAATGTGTCCCTGCCGAATGCACAGGAAACTCTTTGGTTTTGCGACGGAGTGTTTGCCGAGCATATTTCGGCAAAGGGCGATTATTTTGCCCTTTGCGGCACGGACATGACCTTTCGCGATCTCACCCTTTGCGGCAACTATTCGTTTGACGGTGCGAAAAACCTCACGGTTTTCGACTCAAAGCTGCTCTCGAAGGACGCCTTTTGGAACAGCGAAAACGTCACGGTGAAAAACTCGTATATTTCGGGTGAATATCTCGGTTGGAACGCAAAGAATCTCACCCTCATCGACTGTACGATCGAAAGCTTGCAGGGCATGTGCTATATCGAAAATCTTGTTCTGAAAAACTGTCGTTTGCTCAACACGACGCTCGCTTTCGAATACTCGACGGTCGACGCCGATATTGCCTCGGGAATAAAAAGCGTTCTCAATCCCTCGGGCGGCAGAATTGTCGCCGATCATATCGACGAGCTGATACTCGAAAAGGATAAGATCGACCCGAATAAAACGCATATCACCGTGCGAAACGAAAATAACGACTGAAGCGGAGGAACAATCATGACCGACTATCGCGCCTATTTGGATACCGTCACCGACCGAAAACAAAGTTATTCGATGAAATGGGACGTAAAAGAAAACGAGCTTCCCATGTGGGTCGCCGACATGGATTTCCGCACGGCGCCCGAAATTACGGAGGCGTTGGAAAAGCGCGTCCGACACGGCATTTTCGGCTATACCGATGTGCCGAAGGCGTGGTACGACGCCTATGTCGGATGGTGGAAAAAACGCCATCACCTCACGATCGAGCGCGAAAGCCTTCTTTTCTGCACGGGCGTTATCCCGGCGATCTCCTCAATCGTCCGCAAGCTTACGACCCCCGCCGAGAAAGTTCTGCTGCTGACCCCCGTTTACAACATTTTTTACAACTCGGTCTTGAACAACGGACGGAACGTTCTCGAATGCCCCTTGTCCTTCGACGGGAAGGAGTACACGGTCGATTTTGCCGATCTTGAAAGAAAGCTTTCCGACCCGCAGACGACCTTAATGATCCTTTGCAACCCGCACAACCCGATTGGCAAGATCTGGGGCAAAGAAACGCTTGAGCGGATCGGGGAACTTTGTTATAAGCATCACGTCGTGGTGATAAGCGATGAGATCCACTGCGACCTTACGGCTGTCGGGAAAGAGTATGTTCCTTTTTCCTCGGTGTCGGAGGTTTGCCGCGACAACAGTATTACCTGTATCGCGCCGACCAAGACCTTCAATCTTGCAGGGCTTCAGACCGCCGCCGTGATGATTCCCGACAAAACGCTTCGGCACAAGGTTTGGCGCGCGATCAACACCGACGAAGCGGCGGAGCCGAACTGCTTTGCCGTCGAAGCCGCCGTCGCCGCCTACACGCACGGCGAAGCATGGCTTGACGCTCTGCGGGAGTATATTGACGAAAACCGAAAGACCGTGGGAGAGTTTTTGAAAAAAGAACTTCCCGCCCTCTCTCTTATTTCCTCGGAGGCGACCTATCTTTTGTGGATCGACTGCCGCACGTTCGGTCTTCCCTCCGATACGCTCTGCGCGTTTATCCGCGAAAAAACGGGGCTGTATCTTTCGTCGGGCGCCCATTACGGGACGGGCGGAGACGGATTCTTGCGCATGAACATCGCCTGCCCGCGCGCGCTTTTGCTCGACGGGCTTTCGCGATTGAAAAAAGGCTTTTCTCTTCTTTCGGACAAAAATTAAATGTAAACGGTGCCGCGCATTCAAAACGCGGCACCGTTTTTTGTCTTTACGATTATTTATCTCCGTTGTCGGGAGCGGAAGCGGGAAAGAAAACGCGCGGAAGGATCGACGCCTCCTCCTTTGCCATTTCAAAAAATTCGCGCATCGATTCGTGTGTTTCGCGGCACATCGTCGGTTTTTCGTTCTTGCGGACGGGAATCGAAAAGGAACACATTGCCTCATCGGGACCGATCCTGCGCGGTTCGGAAAACTGCCAGCCCGAATTTTGGCACACGACCTTTAAAAACTCAAGCTCGGCGACCGTTGCCGTTTTGATCAGCGGAAGAAGCTCCGAACATTTGAACGAATATTGCAGATGATAGTAGCGGTCAAACTCGCTCAGCCGAACGCGGACGCTGTAGTCGGTCGCCATGCGCAGGGCGATTGACAATATCTGAAGATAGGTGCAGACAAACAGATTTTTCGGCACAACGGCGAAGGCAAATTTCATTTCGGCGGTAAAAGACATGCGATATCCAAGCGTCGCGATATGTCCCGCAAAATATTCCGAAATTCCGCCGCACAAATCGTTAAGCGACAAAAACGAATCGGCTTCGCGGTCGGCTGTTTTCATCATGACCTTCGTATACAGCGCAAAGTGCCTTGAAGCGCGTGAAAAACGCAAAGAATTGTTGATAAGCGCCTCCTCCGCCTCGCGCGGGACGGTATTCAGCTTTTTGCAGGCGTCGATGTAGAGCCGTATCAGACGGTCGGAGTTTCGGTAACAGATTAGCTCGTCGTCATATTTTTTGGCTTCGGACAGCGAGAGGTACAAAAAGGTGCTGACCACCCACAAAACCGCGACGTTTCCGTCCGGAAAAGGGGCGGTCACGGCATAGGAAAAGCCGCTTTCGAGGTCGCATTCGAACATTTTGATCTCGCGTCGGGAAAGGGCGCACAGATAATCTCCGCGAAACGGCTCACGGATGATCTTCTTCGTCCCCGAGCGCACGCGGAACTGTTTTCGTTGGTACGCACACCGATTCTTGTACAGAACGACCCCTTCGGCATTGCAAAGCGTGATCGGCCATGGCAAGTAGTTCAAATCCTCTGTGACAAAATTTTCATCAAAGAAGAGGGAGTTGAGCGCTGTGGTACACATGAAATAATCCTCCGTATTATATGCATTTGAATTTTTTCTGCTTCATCACTTTAATACCGCGCGGCAGTAATTTCTGCTGTGATTCGTTAAGAATGCGTAAACCGAACGCAAAGTTTTCACGCGGAATTTTTGCCCATTACCATAAAACCGCCGCATTTTTTCCGAAGACGAACGATCTTTTCGATCATCGCTCGGGAGAGCACCCAAAGAAAAAATGCCGTCGAAAAGGCATGGATGAGATCCATCGGAAATCCCGCGACATACGCCGCCAAAATCAGTTTTTTGTTCGGCTGCGGCGTAAACATCAGGACCGACGCGGGGTTCATGATGCCGCCGTACAGGATCAGCGTGACAAAAAAGCCGTAAAGAGAAAGGGCGGTTCGCCCGATCGGTAATATATTTCGAGTGCGCAGAAGTCCCGAAACCGCGCCGATAAGCCCAAAAGCAAACATCTGCCACGGCGTCCACGAGCCTTGACCGAAAAGAAAATTGGACAAAAACGCTGACATCGCGCCCATCAAAAATCCGCTTTCCGCGCCCAGACAAACGCCCGTCAGAATCGTCAGCGCCGCGACGGGTTTAAACTGCGGAAGCATAAAAAAGGCGGCGCGTCCCGCAACCGTGAGCGCGCAGAGACTGCTCATCAAAACAACATAGCGTGCTGTCGGCTTTTTCTTTTCAAACGACAGAAAAAACGCAAAGAAAAGCTCAAAAAGGATCAGCATGCTCGTAAAAAAATATTTTCGGTCTTTCAGAAGATACACGCCGCAAAGAACCGTCGCCGCAACGGCAAGCGAGGTGAAAAGAACAAAGCGTCCCGTTCTCTTCCCCGCCGTTTTGTTTCCGCTTCGGCTTTCGATCTCGCTTTCTGTCGGCAGAATCGGCTCCGCTTTTTCTTTTGCGGGAGGGAAAAGACAGGCGGTAAAGGCAAACAAAAAGGCAATTTGCGTCATGGGCAATGTCACATCGGATCGCGGCAGAGACAGCTTTTTCCCGAAAAGAAAGCACAAAAGAAACAAAACGCCGAAAAGCACACCGAAAAAGAGCCGCGCGGGAGAGCGCTTTTTTGTGTTTTCCGTTTTCTTTTCCTCTTCCGTTTCCGCTTTGCTTTCTTCGTCCTCCTCTCCGTTATCCTGTTTGCGCGTTCGCTCCTCGTTGTCTGCCCGCGAAGCGTTTTTCGGAATTTCTTTTCCCGCCGCAAGCAAAATATCCCGCACCGTTACGGCGCGCGGCAAAATCTCCCGCGCCATGCGGCTCGCGGCTGTCGTATAAAAGCGATTGGCGGAGAAAAAGCGGTGGGGCGGAGCGCAGGCAAGGATGCTTCCGTCAAAAAGAAGCGCACAGCGGTCGGCGACCTCGGCGCAGAATTCCGTGTCGTGCGACACCAGAAGGATCGTCTTCCCTCTGCTTTTTAATTCGGCAAGAAGTGCAGCAAAATCGCGCTTAAAGTCTCCGTCCATGCCCTTTGTCGGCTCGTCCAAGAGAAGGATCGACGGCTCGCGCAATAGGAGCATCGCAAGCGCCGCGCGCTGGTTCTCCCCGCCCGAAAGATCGTACGGGTGATTTTGCAATAAGGATTCAATACGGCAGAGCCGCGCCGCTTTATTTATTTTTTCTTCCTTTTGTCCTTCCGAAAGCGAAGAAGGAAGCATATCGTAAAGGTCGTCGCGCACGCGGGTTTTGGCGAATAGGCTCAGCGGCTCCTGCGGCAGAACGCCGAGAAGTCCGCGATAGGGCGAGGAAATGTCGGAAAAGCGTTTTCCCTCCAAAAGAATCTTTCCCCGCACGGGGCGCAGAATGCCCGAAAACAGCGAGACCGCCGTTGATTTTCCGGCGCCGTTCCCGCCGAGAAGCGCGAATATTTCGCCGCGCTTTACCGACATCGAAAAAGCGCTCAGCACGTCGGGGCAATTCTTTTCATAACGAAAGAAGACTTCTTTTGCCTCCAGAACCGTCTCGTCCTCCGCCGCACGGTCTTCGGGGATGCGCTCGGGCAAAAGGGCATGATCCCTTGCGAAGGACTGCAAAAATTCTTTTCCCTCCCGCACCGAGAGCGGAGCGGAGGGCATTTTTCGTTCATCGCAAAGATAAGTCGCCGTGCGCAGTGCCGTCGGGAGCGAATAAAACATTTTGTGTCCGCGCTCCATTAAGAGCTTTCCGACGCCGCGCGGCGTATCGTCGCACAGAATCTTTCCGCCGTCAAGCACGATCGCGCGGTCGGACAGCGGAAAGGCTTCTTCAAGACAGTGTTCGGAAAGAACGATCGTCGTGCCGAGCTCGGTATTCAGCTTTTTCAGTGCCGAGAGAAAATCCGACGCGGCAATGGGCGAAAGCCGGCTCGTCGGCTCGTCCAAAAGGAGCACCTTCGGGCGCAGAACCATGACTGAAGCGAGCGCGACCAGCTGTTTTTCTCCGCCCGAAAGCTCGGTCGTTTTTTTATGAAAAAGATCCTCAATTCCGAAAAACGAAGCGGTCTCCGCCACGCGGGCGCGCATTTCCCCGTTTTCAACACCGAGACTTTCCGCACCGAAGGCAAGTTCATGATATACTTTATCGGTGACGAGCTGCTTTTCGGGACTTTGCATAACAAAGCCGATCTCCGACGCGCTTCGTCGCTCGGGAATATTCGAAAGATTTTCCCCCTCGTATTCGATCGTCCCCGAAAAGGTTCCGTTCGGGGCAAGTGACGGCTTCAAACAGCGCAAAAGCGTCGTTTTTCCGCTGCCCGAGCTTCCGCAAAGGGTAATGAATTCGCCCTCGTTAATTGAAAGCGAAAGATCGCAAAGCGCCGCGTTTTGACAATTCGGGTAAGAAAAGCTTACGTTTCGGATCGTATAAAGCGCCATCGTATCACCCCCAAAAGCTCCGCAAAAGACGGAAAGAATAAGAAAAGTCCGTAAACAATATAAAAGAGAACCGTCAAAGGCGAAAAAGCCGCCGTTTTAACCGACGGAAAAAAGGTAAAGGAAAAATATCCGAGAACCGTTCCCGCCGCCGTCAGTGCCGCCGAAAGGAGAAGAAACGTCAAAAAAAGGCGGTCTCTTTTCGTGAGCACAAAAATCGAAAAAGAAGTTCTTCCCGAAAGCCCGTACCCCCGTGCACGCATGGAATCGGCGATATCAACAGCGTTCTCGAGACAGTAGGTCACCACGATCGACAAAATCGCAAGGGCGTTTTTCGCCCGTCTTGCCATATTTCCTTCCGATGTATCGCGCCCGATACATTTCTGCGCGTTCGCCGTGCTTTTGACCCGTGCCGAAAGCTCGGGGACAAAACGCAGACTCATCGAAAGAATCAGCGAGAGGGTCGGAAAAACGCGGCCCGTCAGATACAACATTTTGTCGCTCGTCATGATCTCATAAAAGCAGGAAAACAGGGTAAGAACCCCGATCAGCATTCCCGAAAAGCAAAATCCGTACAAGATCGACTCCGCCGTCAACGGATTTTTGCTCGGAAGATAGCATAGGATCGTCACGCCGTCGTGATTGAACAGCGGATTGATCGCCGCCATAAGAAAAAAGGCGGGAATCGAGAGAAGAAGGCGCTTTGCCGCGTGCTTTGCGCCCTTTAAGGCAAAAAGAAACGAAAAAGAAGCCGCAAGCAGCAAAAGGATCGCCGCGGGATGAAGAAACAGACAGCCGTATACAACGGCGAAGAGAAAGTAAGCGGCATTTACAAGCGGATGAAAACGGTCAAACTCCTTCATCGTTTTCCTCCTCCGCGATATATTCGCCGCCGACATCCTTTCCGAGGTCGCAGGTATAGACCCATTCCACAACATCGCCGTCCGACAGAATATAGGACGAACAGCCGTAATTCGGAAAAGTGCCGTTGACGCGATACATCCAGCCCGAAAGCGCGCCGCAGTCGAATTCGTAAAGATTGCCGATCCCCTCGATATAGGTCGAGCCGTAAAGCGGCGTCTCGGAAAACTCCATGTGAATTTTGTTTTCGCGAAGCGTGCGATACAAAACGTCGAAAACGCTCTCGCCCTGCGTAAACGAAACGCGCGATGCGGGAAAGATCACGCCGTCCTCGGGCAAAATCTCGGCTTTTTCCTCGGTTTTTCCGAGCGCGTTGTCACAGCGAACCGAAAGGGTGCAGTACAGCGTATCTGTCTTTTCCGCATTTTCTTTCTTGCCGAGGAGAAAATGTGCGACAAGCACCGCTCCGACAAGGAGAACGAGAAGCGCCGGGAGGAGGAACGATAAAACGCGCCGATTTTCTTTTTTCATAACAGCTCTTCTCCTTTGAGTAGACTATAGACCGCCGCGCAAAGCTCGCCGCGCGTTACCGCTTTTTGCGGAGACAGCGTGCCTTTTCGCGTAAAAATGCCCTTTTCGATACAGTAAGCGACTTCTTTCTTTGCCCATCCCGCCGTTTTTTCGCCGTCGGAAAAGCGCGCCAGAATTTTTTCCGACGCGGCGTCCGAAATATTGTTTTTCTCGCCGCAAAGCGCCGCCGAGCGAGAAAGCATGGCACATGCCTGCTCCAGCGTTATCGTGCCGTCGGGAGCGAAACGATCGCTCGATACCCCGCCGACGATTCCGTAGCGAACCGCCGTTCGAACCGACGGCTCGTACCACGCGCCGCGCGGCACGTCCGAAAAGCTCTTTTCGCTCTGCTTCGAAAGTCCCAGCGCCCGCACATTGATCGCGCAGAATTCGGCGCGGGTCACGGTACGTAACGGTGAAAAAAGTCCGTCCCCCGTACCGTTTACGATGCCGCGCGCGGAGAGCGAGAGGATTTCGTTTTTATACGCCGCAACATCGGAAAAGCTTTTTTGCGTATACAAAATCGTCGGGACATGCACATCGGGATTTATTTTTCCGCTCTCGCTCCCCTTTCGCATATCAAAAAGCGGCGCTTTCCCCTCTTCGAGCCGTTTTACGGCGCACAGCGCATAAAACGCCTGCTCGGTCGCCATGAGATTTTCCGTATCGGTATGCCGAAAGCTTCCGTTGTCGTTTCGGAATTGCAAAAGGACGTCGAGAAGACTCTTTCCGTTTTTTTCAAAGCGCTTGTCGGTCGGGGAAATTCCGAGCGAGCAGAGCGCGACCACAACCTGCGCCACGCTTTCGGACGATTCGGTGCCGTATGCCGAAAAAGTCCCGCGTTCGGTCTGCATGGAAGAAAGCGCGGAAAGCGCGCGGTCAACGGCGGCGGCGACGTCCTCCCGCTCACGATAGCGTGAAAGCGCCGTGAGCGCCATGGCGGTGATATCCGCGTCGGCTTCTTCCTCCGAGCCGAGCGAAAATCCGCCGCTTTTCTTTTCCGCGCGCAAAAGCCGCGACAGGTATTCTTCGCGCACCGTGTCGTTTCCGTATGAGCCGCAGTCGAGGGCGATCAGCGCCCAGATCACGCCGTTTAGCCCTTGCGAGGCTGTTTTTTCGACATCGTAAAGAGGCTTTAGCAGATTATAACCCGCGACCGACTCGGGGTTCTTTCCGATCGCGCGAAGAGAAAGGGTCACGCGCGCATATTCGGTATTTTTGCGCGTGTGCAAAACGCCTTTTTTCTCTTTTACATATGCGCAGACCCTTTCGTAATACCCGTCAAAATACCCTTTCGGCACTGCGCTTTCCGAGCGGGCAAGACCGATGATCGACCATTCGCCTCCGATGGAGGAAACGGTCGGCTCGCTTACCGTTCGGACAAGATATTCCGCCGTCGTCTCCTGCTTGCCGTCGGCGGCAAATACAAATTCGATCGGCAAAAGAGCAAGTACAAGGCACAGTGCCAAAAGTTTTTTCATTTTTTATTCCTCACAAAATCTCATTAAGATCGCCGCGATCTCGGCGCGGGTAAGCGAAGAAGCGGGGCGAAGTGCATCGTCGTCTCCGACGATCAGTCCCTTTTCGACCGCATAATTCACCGCCTCTTTTGCGTAATCCGACACAGCATTGTAATCGGAGAAGGAAGCGGCTTTTTGTCCGTCGGAAGAAACGCTGTCTTTCTTTTGCATATAGCGATAAAGGATCGTCGCCGCCTGCTCGCGGGTAAGAGGCTCGTCCGCGCCGAAGCGCTCTTCCGAAACGCCCTTGATGATGCCCGCAGAGAAAGCCCAGCGAACCGCTCCGAAATACCAATCGGTATCGCGAACGTCGGCAAACGCGACCTCCTTGCCCGAAGCGGGATTGTTTTCAAGCCGCCACAGGATGGTTACGAGCATGGCGCGCGAGGTGTTCTTTTTCGGCAGGAAAACTTCGCCCTCGCCCTGCATCAGGTTGTTTTCATAAACATAGCGAACCGAATCGAAAAACCAATCGTCCTTCTTTACATCCGAGAAAGTATTCTCTTCAAAGTTCTTTTTGTCGGGCGTGTCGGTCTTCTCCTCTTCCTCGGGGTCACTCTTTACAACGGGGTCTTTCGGCACGGGCGTACTTGTCGAGCCGCCCGCCGTTCCGGTCTCCTTGCCGCCCGAAGAAAAGGTTGTTTTTTCTCTCGTATAATCGTCGGTATAGTGGAAAACGATCTTATCGCCCGACGAAAGAATCTGTTCTTCGACGCCGAGGTTCGGATACTGTCCGTTCAGCGTGTACATCCAGCCCGAGAGGTCGCCGTTGGAAAACTCGGCAAGTCCGCGAATTTCGCTGATATAGTTTCCTTCGTTGGTAAAAGGAATTCCGTTGAAACTCAGCGCTTTTTCCACGGCATCGAGCACACAGCTTCCCTTTTCAAGCGTGATCTTGGTTTTCGGGATCCATGTTTCAAGATTTCCGTCGCGCAGAGTGTGCGTGTCCTCTTTGCCCTCGGGCGCGCCGTGGAGATCATCGCCGAGAAGCGTAAAGTAAACGTTGATCGTTCTCGGAAGGACCGATCCGCCGCCGCTTTCCTGTTTCTTGGAGACTGTGATCGGAACGGTCTCGGAAAGCGTCTTTTCGTCAAGCGTCTTTCCCGTATAGGTCACGGTGATCTCGGTGTCTTCGGTCGTAAGGGTGCGGTTGGGCGAATAGGTATATTCGCTTGTCGCCGCGCGCACGCCGTTTTCGTAAAGCACCGTCACCGTCATGCCGCTCGGATTGAAGACCTCGCCCTCTGTATACGCGGTCTTGGTCGGAAGGGTCGAAAGTTCCATTTCAGCTGCGGCAGGAGTCTTGACCGTTACGGGGAGCTCGGCGGTAAAGCCCTTGTACGTCACCGTAACCTTTTCGGTATCGGCGGAAAGGTCCTTCGGCTCAACCGTGTAGTTGGTCGCAATCTGCTCGGTTCCGTCCTCATATTTTGCCGTGACGGTAAGTCCCGTCGTGTCGAATTCTTCGCCGACGAAATACTCGGTCTTTCCGTTTTCAAACGAAAGCGTGATGCCCGCAAGCGGCGAATCGGTCGCGGTGATCGGGATCTCGATCGCGGGAAGGCTTCCGAAAAAGCCGCGGACGGCGCCCGCATTCAGATTCGGATTTCTGCCGATCTCAAGCGAGATGAAGCGGTGATTTCCGTAGGAGTCTCCGAAGCCGGAGGTGTAGAAGCAGCCGTCCGAAAGCGTGAAAGTGTCGTACGGATAATCTGCGGGCACGGTAAGCGTTCCCGATTTTACGTAATTCACGGAGCCCCAAACCGTCTTTTCGGTCAGGATATTCGAAACTGTCTGCGCAGCGGCGTTGTTTGCAAAGTTGTACTGTGCGCCCGTGCCGCCGATCTTTTGCCCCTTGTAGCCCGATACGTCGTTATACATCACGATCGCGGTCGGGTTATATACGCCCGCCAGCTTTCCGATCGGGTTATACAGCGTATCAAAGCGGATCGAGAGCGCGTCGCCCGCATGAACCGCTTCGCCGCCGTTTACCGTGATATTGACTTTTTTTGCCCGAAGGATACGATAATCGCAATCTCCGTCTTTTTCAAGCTTTACTATGTTGCGTCCCTCGGTGAGCGGAACGGTAAAGCTGCCGTCCTCCGCTTCGGAAAGCTCGGCAAAGCCGCCGTAATGCACCGTATCGTCGATTTCGGGATTGGCTACCGAGACCGAAACGCCTTCGGCTTCGGGCGTAAAGGTATACGCGCCCTTCTCGCCCTCGAAGTAAATGCAGTCAAATTCGGAGTCGATCCGATCGCCCGCAAGCTTCAGCTTTTCGTCGTTTTTGCCCTTATTGATCGTTAGGGCATCGGAAAGATCGGAATCGCTCCCTCCGACCGAAACGACGAACACGCCGATGTTTTCGGGGAAAGTCGCGCCGTAAAAGTCGTCGGTTTTTCCGAAATTCAGCGTCATGGCATCATAGCGCACCAGCACGATCGCCGTACCGTTTCCGCTTGCGGTGAGAACACCGTTTTCATCGATCGAGACGATCGTATCGCATGCCGCTCCGTTTTCGTCGAGCACCGTGAAATGATAATCGGGCTCGATAAAATAGTTATCGATAACATTGTTGACCGCCTCCCAATTGCGGAGCGTCACCAACGGATATTTTTCTCCCTCGGCAAGGGTAAGATACCCTTGCGGGTTGATGTTGAGATAGATATCGCCGACGTTAAAGCCGCCGTTGGAGGAGAGATCGCGATCGACCGTCGTCTTTTCTTTTCCCTCCGGCTTCAGCTGTCCCTCGGTGACCGTCAGCGAAAAGTTCGCCGTCTTGCGGAAGGTTCCGCCGTAGGTGATGTACTCATCGCCGCTCACACGGTAGTTATAGGTCGCGTTGTTTTTCAGCTCGTAATAATAGCGCATATTGTCGCCGTCGGCGATTGCCGTCACCGGCTCCTGCTCGGTAAATGCGACAAAATGCTTTGTTTTAGCGCCGACAAACAGCTCCGAATCCTTCGGAACGGTAACGCACGCGTCGGGAAGCTCCTTTACCGTAACGACGCACACGGGCGCGGTGACGGCGGGCACTTCTTCATCGCCGACCGTTTTCGTCTTTTTTGCCGAAACAACATATTCGCCGACCGTATCAAAGGAAAGGCAGGCAGAGCCGTCTTCGGCGGTGATCTTTCCCGTCTTTTCCCCGTTCACCGTAAGCTCGGCACCGACGCAGGGCGAGAAGATCATGTTGAAATTTTCATCATAGCCCGCCTCGGATAGAGTAAGCGTCACTGTGCCGCCGACAAAGCATTCCGATTCGTAAACGTCGAACGCCGTATAGCTTTCGGTATCGGGATACTTGTTTTTGTAGATAACGGCGTCGATCCGATCGCCGTCCTTCACCTTGTGCGAAAGACCCATGACCGCTTCTTTTCCGCCGTTTACCTGATAGCCGAAAAGTCCGCTTTCATCGTTCCAAAGCTTTGTTACATAAAGCCCGTAATCGCCCGTTTCGCTCGCGTAGCCCTCCGCGCCGTTTTCACAGTATTTTTCGTGAAATGCCGAAAATACGTCGTCCAGCGTTTCTTCGTTTTCCGCAAGCTCGACCGGAAGCTCCGCCGTAAATTTTCCGGAGGAATCTCTTACGATCTCTCCGTTTTGAGACATACTTACATAAACGGTTTTGTCCGTTTTGGTTTCCTCTTCTTCTGCCGCCGCGGGACATATTCCGGTCATTCCCAAAAGCATTGCTGCCGTGAGCAAAAGAGAGATTTTTTTCTGTTTTTTCATTTTTCTTTTTTACTCCTGATTCTTTTTGCGTTGTTCGGAAAAACAGATTTTTGCGCCATCGCTCCTTTCTTTTGTTTGCGAAAAAAAGCAAAAGCCGCGGTACACTTTCGTCACCACAGCCGTCTTTTTCTGCGTCGACACGATTTTTCCGATGGCACAGAGAGACAAGCCCTGCCGCCTTTTCTTTTTTTGAAAAGGCACAGCGCCTCGAAAAAATGTACGGCTTCTGTACCCTGATGGGAGCACGTACAAAGCCGCATCAGAGCAGGTCTTTTGACTCGTGCTTTCGCGCTTTTCTCCTGCCTTCTCAGTTTCCCAATGACCGACTTTCGTCGACGGATAAAGCAAAGCACATACAGCGACCGGTATCGTTCGGGGTTCTCACCCGATTCCCTTTTCACCGACCGTACCTTGGTATGCGGTACAGCCGACACTCTGTGTGTCCTATTTTATTTATTTCGGTCGATTTTAAGAAAAAATCTACCAACTACAGTATATCACACAAATCGAGCCGAATCAAGTGTCGATACATATTTTCCGCGAAAAGAAACAATAATTCGACATTTTATAAGAAAAGGTTGAAAAAGTCGGCGGGTTGTGATACAATAGGGGGAACAAAAATCGGGGACAGCGTTCGGAAAGAAGCTGTCCGCAGATCGGAGAAACGAATGAGTAAAAGAAAAGACGGTGTTTTGGTTCCCGAAACCGATCCCATGCACGCGCTTATGCCGTATATCATGAAAAACCGCGCCGACAACGAGGCGGTTTTGGACGAGACGTTGGATCTTACCGCGGTGAAGGCGTACATCGACGAAAAGAACGCCTCCGAGCCGAACTTTAAATACACTTTTTTCCACGTCATTTGCGCCGCGATCGCCAAGACCATTTATCTTCGCCCGAAGATGAATCGCTTTTATCTCGGCTATCGCCTGTATCAGCGAAACGAAATTTCCCTTTCGTTTGTGGTAAAGCGTCGGTTTGAGGACGATTCCGACGAGGTTCTGGCAGTGGTCAAGATCGACGAAAAAAGCGACATGCCCCCGATCGAACAGATACACAGTCAGGTAGAGAAGATCGTCCATTCCTTCCGCAAGGAAAAAAAGACCGACGGTGCGACCGACGCGATGGGAATTCTGACAAAGCTTCCTCGCCCGATCCTTCGCTTTACAATGGATTTTCTCGCCTTTCTCGACTATCACGGGCATTATCCCGACGTTCTGATGAAGGTTGATCCTTATTATACAACCGTCTTTATTTCCAACCTCGGCAGTATCAAGATGAACGCAAATTACCATCATCTTGCCAATTGGGGAACCAATTCGATCTTTGCCGTGGTCGGTGAAAAAAAGCCGACGCCTTTCTTTGAGGCGGACGGAGGCTGTACGATGCGCGACGCGCTGAATCTCGGCATCACGCTGGACGAACGCATTGCCGACGGATATTATTTTGCGGGAACGATCGCGATACTGAAAAAGCTGGTCGAAAATCCGAAGCTCTTGGATCGCCCGCTCTCCGAGCCGCTCGAGCCGTAAAAATCGCGCCTTGTTTTTCGTCAGGCAACAAGAGAGGAGAAATGATATGCATTATACGGAAAAAGAATGGATTGAAGGAAAAACCAAAGCACCGTGGCTTGATTTCTACGGCGATACCGAAAAAACTCTCGATTATCCCGATTGCACCATGTACGAGCGGATCGAACAGATCGCACAGCAATACCCCGATTTTATCGCGCTGGATTTTATGGGCAGAAAGACGACCTACAAACAGCTTTGCCATCAGATCGAGATCTGCGCACGCGCGCTGAAAGCGATCGGCACTCGTCCCGGCGACCGTGTTACCATCTGCATGCCCAACTGTCCGCAGGCGATCATCATGTTTTACGCCGTCAATCTTGTCGGCGCGATCTGCAACATGATCCATCCCCTTTCGAGTGAAAAGGAGATCGAATTCTACATCAAGGAATCCGAGAGCATTACCGCCATCACACTCGATCAGTTTTATCACAAATTTGAAGCCATTCGGCAAAACGTCGACCTTTCCAACGTCATCATCGCCAGCATCAAGGACGAGCTTTCTCAGCCCATCAAGGCGGGCTATATGCTCACCGAGGGACGCAGGATCAAGCCCATTCCGAAGGATGCTCCCGTGACACGCTGGAATTATTTTATGCTTCTGGGCGAGCGGTATCACTGGAAATACCGTGCCGAACGGGCAGCGAAGGATCCGGCGGTCATTCTCTACAGCGGCGGCACAACGGGCACGACTAAAGGCATTTCGCTTTCCAACCTGAATTTCAACGCCCTTGCTTTGCAGATCGTCGCGACCAACACCATGTTCCGTCCCGGCGACAAAATGCTTGCCGCCATGCCGATCTTCCACGGCTTCGGGCTGGGTGTCAGCATTCATTCGATGCTGGCAAACGGCGGGCGCTGCATTTTGGTCCCGCGCTTTACCGCCGAAAGCTACGCAAAGCTTATCAAGAAATACCGTTGCAATTTTATCGCGGGCGTTCCGACTCTTTACGAAGCCCTGCTGCGTCAGCCCTGCATGAACGGCGTTGACCTTTCGTGTCTGAAGGGCGTTTTTGCGGGCGGCGATTCGCTGTCGGTCGAATTGAAAAAGCGCTTTGACAAATTTCTTTACGACCACAACGCTTCGATCCAGGTGCGCGAGGGCTACGGCACGACCGAATGCGTCACGGCAAGCTGTCTTACTCCCGCCAACCGTTACAAAGAGGGCAGCATCGGTCAGCCCTTCCCCGACACTTTTTATAAGATCGTAAAGCTCGGCACGACCGAGGAAGTTCCCTACGGCGAAGAGGGCGAGATCTGCATTTCGGGTCCGACCGTCATGCTCGGCTATGTCAACCATCCCGAAGAAAACGCGCAGACGCTCCGCGTTCACGACGACGGGCGTACCTGGGTACATACGGGCGACCTCGGCATGATGGACAGCGAAGGTTTCATTTACTTCCGTCAGCGTATTAAGCGCATGATCATTACGAGCGGCTACAACGTCTATCCCTCGCAACTTGAGAACACTCTCGATGCACACGAAGCCATTCAGATGAGCTGTGTCATCGGCGTTCCCGATCCGTACAAAATGCAAAAGGTAAAAGCCTTTATCATGCTGAAACCGGGTTTTTCGCCGACCGAAGAAGTGAAAAACAGCATTATCGATTATTGCCGCAAGAATATTGCAAAATATGCACTCCCCTATGATATCGAATTCCGCGCCGCGCTGCCCAAGACGCTGGTCGGAAAGGTTGCGTATCGCGAGCTTGAACAGGCGGAGCTTGAAAAAATGAAAAAAGCGACCGAGATGAAAGCGGCAGGCGAAAGCGAAAATAAAAACGGCAATGCCGAGAAAAAAGAGGATTCCAAAAAAGCATGAAACCGATGAAAGAATGCATGCACACAGGCGAGCACCGACGGACCGAAATCGAAGAGACGGAATAAGCAAAAGAACAACAAAACGGGAAACACTCCGTTTGCGGTAAGCAAACGGAGTGTTTTTTTGCATAAAAAGTTCGAAGTTCGTATTATGCGCGTACGCTCTTAATAGCCTATATTCATCATTTCATCTTTGGATGTGACGCGCAGCCGCCAACCGTATGTTTCGTCATATACAAACGTATACACTTGCGATAAATGCAATTCATAGTCACCATACCAGCTCATATCAACGTAGAACTGCATTCTGCTTTCTTTTCCGTCGTCACTGTCTTCCCGCATAACATTTTGAAAATCTCCCCAATACGGGGCAACTCCGCCGACACCGACATCAAATATGGAATACCCCACCGCTTTTCCGTTATAGTCACAAACATTGAAATAGTCCAATATATACGGAATTGAATCTTCCGTGTAAGTAAGCGCAACAT
>URJL01000009.1 GCA_900548115.1 uncultured Eubacteriales bacterium | reverse complement strand
CGCAGATCGTCCAGCTCGCTCGGCATGGAGTCGATCTCGGTACGGATCATGGCGCAGGCTTCATCCACGAGGTCAATGGCTTTATCGGGGAGAAAACGGTCGGTGATATAGCGGTGCGAGAGTGTTGCCGCGGCGACAAGCGCGTTATCGTGAATGCGTACGCCGTGGAAGATCTCGTAACGGTCTTTCAGACCGCGCAGAATGGAGATCGTATCCTCGACCGTCGGTTCGTCGACCATGACCGGCTGGAATCGACGCTCGAGCGCCGCGTCCTTTTCGATGTATTTGCGGTATTCGTCCAGCGTTGTCGCACCGATACAATGAAGCTCGCCGCGCGCAAGCATCGGCTTTAACAGGTTGCCCGCGTCCATCGAGCCTTCGGTCTTGCCCGCGCCGACGATGGTGTGAAGTTCATCAATAAAGAGAAGAATCTTGCCCTCGGCTTTCTTGACTTCGTTCAAAACGGCTTTGAGACGCTCTTCGAATTCGCCGCGGTATTTTGCACCGGCGACCAGCGCGCCCATATCGAGAGAAAAAATCGTTTTGTCTTTTAATCCGTCGGGAACGTCGCCGCGCACGATACGTTGAGCAAGTCCCTCGGCAATGGCGGTCTTACCGACGCCGGGTTCACCGATCAGAACAGGGTTGTTTTTGCTTTTACGAGAGAGAATGCGGATAACGCTTCGAATTTCGGAATCACGTCCGATTACGGGATCCAACTTTTGCTCGCGCGCCCGCTCGACAAGATCGGTACCGTATTTTTGCAATACGTCGTAGGTATCTTCGGGATTGTCGCTCGTAACGGGGGAGGTCTTTACCTTGGCAAGCTCGTCGGTAAAGCTCTTCTGCGTGACGCCGTATTTGGAAAGAATACTCTTAACGGTGCTGTTCCCCTCGGACAGAAGACCGAGCATCAAATGCTCAACCGAAATGTATTCGTCCTTTAACTGTCCCGCGACCTTTTCGGCGTAACGCAAAACAGCCGATACTTCGTTCGAGGGATAAAGCTCGCCGTTTGTGCCCGTGACCTTCGGCAGCTTTTCGATCGCGGCGGATAACTCCCCGGTCATTGCACCGACAATGTCGGTATTGCCGTTCTTCTGACCGATGCGGTAAATCAGCGTTTCGCAAAGCCCGCCGTCCTGTGTCAAAAGGGCATAGAGAAGATGTTCGCAGGTAAGCGTTTGATTCTGTTTTTCATGCGCAAGATTCTGCGCGTCGTTGATGGTCTGTACTGTTTTTTGTGTGAATTTTTCTGCATTCATATAGAGCACTCCTTTCAAAAGGATCGACAATTATTTATAGGAGGATAGGACGTTTTTCAAGATCGGCGGCGTACATGTCGTAAAGAGTTCCGGAATCGGCACCGCCGACGCAGGCTTTGAGCATGCGGTCAATGAGACGGACGTAATCGGTGATGGCGCGTGAAATATCCTCGGCGGAAATCTCCGCGCTTTCGCCACGCCTTTTTGCGGGATAGGAAAGCGTTCGCAAAAAGCGCCCGTTTTCGAAGGAATAGGCGACATCGATGGGCAAAAGCTGTTCTTCAATGCGCCCAAGGCAGCGGAAGAAGCGCCCCAAAAGCTCCAAAAGCCCCTGTGACTGCGTTCGGAACGTCGCGCTGAGCGTGCCGATCGGCTCGCCGGGATGAAAGCTTCCGGCAAGTTCGACTTCATAACGCAGGGTGGGATGATACTTGTATTCGAGACTGGAACGCACCGCCACGCGCTGTGTGTTGGGAGCAAGCTGGGGAACCAGCTCGCGGGAGGCGGCAAGAAGCTGCTCTATGCCGCTGAATATATCGTTGATCTGCTGCTGCGGGGTCCGCATTTCGACCCGCTCGGCGAGGATCATGTTGACGAGATTGGAACGGTTGGTGCCCGTTTTGTGGGCAAGACGGTCGATCTCGCGCATGACATCCTCCGAGAGCATGAGACTGTATAACTTTTTCATGGAAGGCAGCCATCCTTTCCGGGTGTCCTACACCCTTATGTTTTTCTTATGCGTATATAATATCACAAAAAATATAATTTGTCAAGAGATTTATATAAAAAATTTTGCAAAATACGAAAAAATTGAAAATTGACACAAGGAATTCCCGTAAGCGAAAGGAAAACGGCTTTTCGAACGATAAATTCGCTCGAAAAAAGCTCTGTGCAGACAAAAAAGGAGAGCCGCGCTCTCCTTTTTTACCGATATTTTATTGATTGACAATAAAACCGATCTGTTTCGGTGAATGTCCCGTTTCCTCCCGAAAGGCACGTGAAAAAGAGGACGCGCTCTCATATCCGACAAGCCGCGCCGTTTCACTGACCGAATATCCCTTGTGCAGCAGAACCTGTGCCGCATCGCAGCGCACACGGGTAAGATCGGTTTTGAGGCTGATACCGAAGGCTTTTTTATACGCTCGCTGAATATAGCTTCGGTTCAGATGAAAATGCTCGGCAAGATAGTTGACCGACGGAATGGCGGCGTAGTTTTCGCGGATGAAATCAAAAAGCTTTTGCGCCGTCGAGCGCTTGATCCCGCCGAGACCCAAGATCCGTTCGACCGCATACGAAATCTCTTTTTTCGTCTCGCGCTGTGTGAGCAGAGACGGCTGTTCGAACAGCGCGGCGATCCGTTCGCCGAAATAGGCGTCGGCACCCGAGTCGACCGAAAAGGGCGGCGTGTTGCCGTCGTCCTCCCGCGCGGTGTAGTCAATCGCAAGGAAACGCGGCGAGGAAATGTCCGAATGCAGGAAAAATTCGTGCTTTTCGGGCAGCACAACGGGGGAGGAGGCGCTCAAAACAAAGCTTTTTCCGCCGACCGTAACGCGGGCGCTTCCCTCGCGGATAAGAAGCATACAGCGATGCCCCTGCGTGCGGTGAAGTCCTTGGTTTTCGAGATACCGAACCGAGGTTACGTGCAGAGAGCGCGCTCCTGCGGAAAGGCTGCCCGTTCCCGTTAATATGCCGTAGACCGAGGAAACCCCTTCGCCGTAAATCAACGCATGTCCGTCGGAAATCAGCATCGCTTTGTCGCGCTTCGCACCGCCGACCGTGATGCGCAGACGGGAAAACACCGTATCGCCCCGCAGATAATACCGTCGGTTCTGATCGAAAACAAGCTCCGCGTCATCGGTCGCACCTTCAAACAAGATGGTTTGCGAATAAGGGGGGAGGGACGGATAAACGACTTTCCCGTACAGCAAAATGCGTCCGCCGCAGGCGCGAAGACGCTCGACGGCTTCCGAAAGATCGTTCAGCGGATGCTCTTTGCTTCCGTTTCCGCCCGACGGCGCTTTCGGGTCGACATGAAGCTCCCGCCCGCTTTCTTCGGGAAGCAAGCGGACACAGCCCGTACGGTCGTCGTACCATTCATAGCCTTCGGGCGGAGCGGGCAGAAGCGCTGTCGAAAAATGCTCGGTATATCCGATGCGCCAAACACCCGCAGATAAATACAGGTTCGAACAGATCGAATACCGAACGGCCTTTTCGTCTTCGGATACGGCGTAGGCGCATTTTGCGCCCGCGACAAGAAAATGTCCCGCCTTGTCTCCGCAAAGAAGCTTTGCTCCGCCGTGCGGGGGAGAGATCAGAAAATACCGCCCGCCGCGCGGCGTGATTTTGCCGCGTGAATAATCGCTGACGAACTGCTCATACGTTCCGTTGTTAAAAAGAACGGTAAGTGCGCCCGCAAAATCGTCGATCTCACTTCCGATGTTGAGATACCAAAGAGCCCCGCTGTCGACCGTAATAAAGACGTTATAAAGGTGTGTCGTAAATTTCATTTCCATCGAGCTGCCCAGCCGAATCAGACGCACGGTCGCACCGTCGATGAAAAAGTATTTGTTTTCGTTTTCCTCGGTGCAGATGCCCGTATCGAGATAGTGATGGTATCCGTCGGTCATGGCAAGGACGCTTCGCCCGTCCGAAGGGTAGAAAGAAGACATTTTTATCACACTTTCCGCAGCTTTTTTACTGCCGATACTTGTATTCGACACAATTATACCCCCTCTTTTGACATTTGTCAAGAAAAAGTCACTTTAAGCATAATAGCAGTCACAAAATGGGATGGAATTTTTCGGAACATTCGTTATAATTGATAATGTAGGAATATAAAAAACCGAAAGGGGACACCAACATGAACAAAAACAAATTTTTGTCGCTTTTCCTGACCGTGTGTATGCTGATGAGCATGCTCTCAGTATTCCCGCTCAACGCCTTTGCGGACGGTGCGAGCATCACGCTCGACGCACCCGTAACGGCGGGCGACGCCAATGTGACCTTTAACGTTACGGGCTTTGTCTCGGGAAGCTGGGTCGCACTTTATCACGAGTCACGTAATATCGCGAGCGAACCCTCGAAGTACGACGATTATGTTGACGTAAAAAGCGGCACCATAACTTTCCCGTCGGGTCAGTCGGTGCGTCAGCGCTTCGATTTCTGGCCGGTCGGCGGAACCATATCGGAGGGCGGCTGGATCGCGGTTCTTTACAATTCGGGCTATGGTGAGCTTGCCCGCGTCGAATTTCAAGCAGCCGAAAACTCGAATCCTCCCGTCGTAGTGGAGAAAGCGTGGGCAAAGCCCGCAAAGACCTATTTCAAGGTCGGTGAGGGCGTTACCGTAAACTACGGCAACAGCGTCAATGCCAAGGACTGGCTTGCCGTTTATCCCGCAAGCGGTTCTTATGTCGACTGGACGTATACGCCCGATAAAGAAGGCTCGGTCACCTTTACGAAGGACTGGACCAAAACGCCGGGAACCTACACGGTCCGCTATTTCGAAAACGATAAGCAGAGCGTAAAGTTCTCCGAATTTACGGTCGTGATTACCCCTTCGACGATTTCCCTTGAAAAGAGTGATTTCGATATCGACGAGCCAATCACCGTTTATTACGAGGGCAGCAAGTATCCCAAGGACTGGGTCGCCATATACGATACGGCGGGCAGCTATCAGAACTGCTACCAGTATACGCCCGACGAGAACGGAAGCGTAACCTTCAAGGGCTGGGCTTGGCAGAAAAAGCGCGGCTCGTACATTGCGCGCTATTTGCAGAACGACGGCCACACGGTGCTGTGCGAAGTGCCCTTCACCGTCGGAAAAACGACCTTCTCGACCGAGAGGACTCGTTACGCCGCAGGAGAGGATATCACTTTCTCTTACAAAAACAGCGCCAACGACAAAGATTGGCTCGTCGTTTACAACGAAGAGGGACAGGATCTTAAGTCGTATGTCTATACGCCCGATACAAACGGAACCGCTACATTTTCGGGTGAAGCGTGGCAGAGCGTTCCGGGCTATTACACAGTCAAGTATCTTGAAAACAACGGATACGCGAACTGCTTCGGCGAGATCAAGATCCGTATCGTTGATCCCGCGCTTGTCGATTACGACGGCGCTTACTATGTAAAAGCGGGCGGCACGGGCAACGGCAGAACCGCCGAGAGCCCTGCAGGCTCGGTTACGAGCGTTTTGAAGCAGATCAATTCCGACGGCTACACGACGGGCGATTATGTCGCCGTGTTCGTCATTCCGTCCGACGATCAGTTTGCGCTTGAAGCGGGTACTGAGATTGAAGGCAATTCGCTCAACTGTGTCGAGCTTTTGTCGGACGTACATCATGACGCCAGAATCAAGTATACTACCTATGGGTACGACGATTCATTGAAGAATTATGCGGCTCTTGCGCTCAGCAATCAGATCGTTCCGGTTCATAATATCGGAATCTATGCGCAGGGCGACGAAGAATTTGAAAATATCGCGCTGATCGATACACGCTACAATTACCGCACCGATATCTATGCGCAGGGCTGGGATCTTTCCTTCAAGAATACTCCCCGTTATCGTGTAACGGGCGAAGCGTCTCCGCATACGCTCATTAAGAACGACAAGACGGCGCTTCAGGGAGGAACCAACCGCGGCGGCACCGGCACGTCGGGCAACGGCGGTCGTGTTTCGATCACCGGAAACGGCAGTGATTTCGACCTCTATTTCGGCGGTTATACGACGGCAAACGGTCATGTTGAGACCTTCTCGGACGGTATGACCTTTGAAGTGAACGATACCGCGGTTAACCGCGTATTCCTTGCCGACACGGGCTCGGGTCGCATGATGACCTACGGCAAAAACATAAATCTCGTTCTGAATAACGCGAGCGTAAACTCCTTCGGCGGTTCGCAGAAGGCAGTTGTCGGCGGCGCGATCCAGATCCTTCTCAACGGCACTTCTTCGCTGAATTCCTTTACGGCAAACGAGGTTGCTTACAATACAAACGACGAAAAGAATGTTCCCGTTTATATCATCACGTCGGACGCGGACGGTGCTCTTGACGTTACCGAAACAGCCGGTACATACATGGTGAAAAACGGCAAGTTTGCTTATGCGCAGTCCGAGGACAATCGCACCGTATATTACGGTGATGGAGAGATCGCTCTTCCCGCGGCGGGCACTTACACCGTGCATTTTGCCGACAGCCTTGACAACGTGAAAACAGAGGCACAAAAGCCCGCCAACATGGGCAAGCACCTTGTGTTCGACAGCTGGGTCGAAAGCGAAAGCGGCATTTTGATCGCAAGCTACCGATATGTCGATGAACCTGAATCGGTCGCTTCCTATTACGTCAAAGTGGACGGAACGGGCGACGGCAGAACCTTCGATACCCCTGCCGGAAGCGCCGCCGCCGTCACCGAGAGCATCAACGCCGACGGCTACAAAGCGGGCGATCTTGTAACAGTCTATGTCATCCCGTCGGTCGAACCTTCCATGACGGTCGGAACGACCTTTACGCTTGACGAATACAAGTTTGTCGAGATGAACCGCTCGGTCGGTCATACCGCAACCATCAAATTTACGACGTATAACTACAACAGCGAAACGCAGAATTACGCCGTAATGTCGCAGGCAAATCAGACGGGCAGCTCCAACATCAACATCAATATCTTTGCTCAGGGTCCGACGGTCTACGAAAACATCATCACACTCGACACATGGTATGTTACGCGCACCGACCTGAACGCGCAGGGACATGACCTTACCTTTAAGAATTCGCCCCGCCGCAGACTGACAAAGAACGGCGACGATACGCTGAGCGTCATCAAAAATGCCGCCACCGCACTTTATCACGGTGTAAACCGCAACGGTACCGGAAATCTCGGCGAAGGCGCACGTCTTACGATCTACGACGGAAGCGAATTTTCGACGGTTCCTTACGGCGGATATACTGTCGCTAACGGAAATGTTGAAGTCTACAAGAACAGCATGACCACCGAGGTGAACGGCACAACGCTTGCAAAGGTCGATCTGAACAATACGAGCGAAGGCCGCACCATGACCTATAAGCAGAACATCAATCTCGTTCTCAACGGCGCTACCGTAAACGATTTTGCCGCGACACGCACAGCAACGGTCGAAGGCGCGGTTCAGATCCTTCTCAATAAAGGCTCGGCACTGAAAGCCTTTACGGGCAAGGGAAGCGCGCTGGATGCAAACGGCGCGGCCGCCCCGCTTTATACGCTCGATTCCGCAAACGGTGAAGGCTCGCTCGATGTTTCGGACGAGGCGGGTCGCTACTATGTCTACGGCGGAAAGATCGCTTATACGCAGTCGGCGGACAACAAGTATATTTATTACGGCAACGAAACCATTTCCGTTCCTGCCGGAACTTATTCGGTGTATTATGCCGACTCCATGACGGAAATCATGGCAAAAGCTACCGTTCCCGCCCGCGAGGACGCATATCACGTCTTTGACAAGTGGGAGGATGACGGAAACGGCACCATGACGGCAGTCTTCAAGTATCAGCTTCCTTCTTACTATGTATCCGAAAGCGGAAGCGACGAAAACGACGGCCTTACGGCGGAAACCGCTTTTGCCACCACGACGAAAGCGATTGACGTGTTGAATGGAAACCGCGGCATTGTATATTGTGTCGGAAATGTGACCTTTACCGACAAAGCGCATGAGGAGACCGTTATTTACGCTTCGTATAACGGCGGTACGATTGCGGGTGTCGACAACAAAATCTCGCTTCTCGGCGATACCGAATTTAAAGCAGACTTTACCGCGGCGCAGAGCATTACGACCAACGGCTACGCTCTTACGCTCTCCGGCACGGTCGATGAATCTCAGAACAACTATGTCTATGCGGGTGCAAACGGCAAGGATCAAAAGATCAACCTGAACGGTAAGTTTGTATTCAAGATGGTCACCAGCGCGAACGGACAGAAGAGCGGCGACACGAACGTTGTGATCAACGGCGGTGTTCTCCGTCAGATGTCCACCGGTACGGGCGTTGACAAGGATACCTCTTATACGGTAGCCTCGGTTAATGTAACGGTTCTCTCGGGCGAATTTTGGTGCCTCAATCACACCGACAACGGACCGCACAGAGCGAGCGGCGCACTCCAGTTGGTGTTCAACAAAGGCAGCTACAATTTCGAAAAGAATATGCTGCTGGATAATTATCCAATCACAAACTGGCAGGACTTCACGCCCGGCGGAACCGACGGCTTCCCGAAGATTCAGTTTGAACTCGGAAAATGGATCATCCGCTCCGCCGACACGACGGGCAGCGCTCTTTCGGCAACGTCCGTTCCCGGAACGTTTGATATTATCGGCGAAAAGACGCCTTACACGATCTCGAGCACCGGTCTTGACATTTACTACGGCGTAAACGGCAAAGTTGCTCTTCCGACCGGTATCGTCGATGTCCTTTGGACAGACGATTTCAGCGCCGATAACATGCCCAAACCCACCCTTTCGGACGGATACGAATTTAAGGGCTGGGAGGATGACGGCAACGGTCATCTGACCGCGATCGTTACGAGCCCCGATTTCTTCTATGTCGATGAAACGGGCAACGACGCTAACAATGGCACGAAGGAAGCACCCTTTAAGACGATTGCGAAAGCTATCGAAAGCTTCGGCAGTGCAAACGGTACGGTTTACGTCGTATCGAGCGCAGCATACGATTCCGATGCGATCGCACAGTATACGGGTCATGTCACGATCTGCCCCGCAGACGGCACAGCCGTTTTGAGCGGTGCAAACATTACGCTCAAGGGCGGACTTACCCTTTCGGGTTTGACGCTTACCGATAACAGCACCTTCCGTCTCGCAGGCAACCGTCTTGAGCTTACCGGCATTGACGCAAACGAATGCGAACTCAACTTTATTCTGAACGGAAGCAATTCCGACAAGCTCGTTCTTCCCGCACTTTCGGGTGCGAAAGTCACCGTAACGGTCGGCGAGGGCGAAACCGCTCCCGCAAAGGCTACGATCGTATTGAACGGTACGGCAGTTGAGTCAATTGCAACGGTCGGCACGGCGTCCGATATTACGGTTCTCGGTGAAAAAGCTTCGATCGGTTCAATCGAAAATACCAATGCTTCTGTCTTTACCGTTGTTTTGAACGGTTCGACGCAGGAAACGGTCGAGGGGCTTTCCGCTTCCGATCGTCTGATCCTCTCAAATTCCGATCTCGGCAGAGTCGATCTTGCAAACGGCGAAAACAACTTTGCCATCGAAACTTCTTCGGGCAAGGTACCGGTTCTCGTTTCGAAGGACGGAAACGTTGTTTCCGCGCTCGGCGAATATATCCAACAGGCTTCGCCCGACACGTGGTATAAGACGAACGAGTATACCGACTACATTCACTACAGAAAGCCGCTTACCAACACCTATAAGAAGCTGACCGAGGATAAGAAACTTAACGTCGTTTACTTCGGCGGTTCGGTGACCAACGGTTACGGAAGCTCCAACGCCGAAAAGTATTCGTGGCGCGCACTCATCGGTCAGTGGCTGAAGGACAAATTCCCGAACGCAAGCGTTACCAATATTAACCGCGCTTCGGGCGAATCGGGTACTTATCTCGGAACGTACCGCTTGCAGCGCGACGTTATCGCAAAGAACCCCGACCTTCTGTTCCTTGAGTATTCCATCAACGATAAGTATTACGGCTCTTCTTACGCTAACGCAAAGCTTCAGGTCGAAACCATTGTGCGCGAAGTAAGAAAAGCGCTTCCCGATTGTGATATCGTCATGGTCCTGGTAACCGACAGGAATTGTGTCGAAGACAACCGTAAAGGAAAGCTTCACACGCAGGCGCAGGCACATGAGGATATAGCCGAAGCATACAACATTCCTTCGGTTCTCGTCGGCATGGCACTCGCTAATTCGCTTCCCGAAAATTGGGGCAGCGAATGGAGCAAATACGCGATCGACGGCGTTCATCTCAATGATGCCGGAAACAACGTATACTATCAGGTCATCCGCGAATACATGTACAACAGCCTCTTCTGCACCGAGCATGCGGGAAGACTTGCTCCCCGCGATGTTCTGCCTGCGGTTGTCAGCGAAAAGCTGTTTGACGGAAACCGCACGATCACCCAGCCGACAGCCGAGCTGATCGCAAAGTCCGAGGCACTCGGCGGAAGCGGATTTAGCTTTAACAGCGGTCTCGGCGGACTGTATGATTATTACGGCTATGCGCAGACCGCAAAATCCGACAGCATTTTTGCTTTCGAGTTTGACGGCACAGACGCGGCAATGTATACGAACTTCTATAATGAATCGTCGATTGCCGTATCGGTCGACGGCGGCGACTATGTCACCAAGACCTGTGCTTATCACAGCCCGACCAAGATCGTCGAAAACCTCGCATCGGGTCATCATATAATCCGTATGAAGCCGGTTTACGGTTCGGCTTCGAATGCCCCGAAAGAAATGAAGATTGTGGCGCTCTTTACGAGAGACGCCGCAGCGGCAACGGTAAAGGGTTCCAAGAGCACCTATTCGGGCAGCAATACCTATGCTGTTCGCGACCTTGCGGCCGGAACTTATCGCGTTGTTTACGACGCATCCAAGGTATCGGATCTTCCGATCCCCACGCCGAACGAAAGCTCGATCTTTGTCGGCTGGAACGGCGCGGAATTCGGTGATGCTATTACCGAAAATATGCACTTCTCGGCAAATTACGAAAACGCAAACGACTATTTCGATTTTGCCGGTGTTCAGATCCGTATTACAACGGGTGAAACACAGCAGGGCTTGCGCTTTGTCGTCGATAAGCAAAACAGCCTGGACGAAAAGATCAATGTTGCAAACTTCGGTATGGTCATCGTGCCTTCGAAGCTGCTCGGCGACAACAGAAAGTATACCGACTACGATCCCGCAAAGCCGAATTGCACCGAAAATCTTGTCGGCACGGATAAGCTCTTTATCGGTTCGACGCATGAAGCGGACGGAAACACTTACCGTTCCGCCGAAGTCGTTGCCGAAAAGATTTTCGCAGTTTACGATGCCGGTGTTCGTTACACCACGTGTGTAACGGGAATCGAATCGGCGGGCTATGATCGCTACTACACGTTGAAGCCCTTTGTGCGCTATACGGTAAACGGAGAGGAAATGATCGCATACGGCGATGCGTTCCGCTCGAATACGTATGAAGTTGCCAAAGCCGTGCTCGCCGACGAAACGGCAAGCGAGGAAGCAAAAGCAATGGCACAGGCGGTCGTAGATTCGATCGAAAAGAAGTAAACTCCCCTTTCTTATAAAAAGTGCGGCGGTGAAGGAAACTTCCCGCCGCATTTTTATTTTGTTCCTATTGAACTTTTTTTGAATCGGTGTTACAATAGAGAAAATTCCTTTGCATTTGTTCGGGGGGGAAAGGCACGTTGGATAAAAAACCGTTTTCGGTCGCGTGGAATCCGTGGCACGGCTGTACAAAAATCAGCGAAGGCTGTCGGTATTGTTATGTCTACCGTCAGGATGCCCGCTACGGTGCGGAGGAATCGAACCTTTGCCGAAAAACCGCCGCTTTTTCGCTTCCCGTTAAGAAAAAGCGCGGCGGAGAGTACAAGATCGAAAGCGGAAGTATTGTTTACACGTGCTTTACATCGGACTTTTTGCTTCCCGATGCCGATGAATGGCGTGAGGATTGCTGGCGCATGATGCGTGAGCGGCGCGATCTTTCGTTTATCTTTTTCACCAAGCGTATCGAGCGGCTGGAAAAATGTCTTCCGCCCGATTGGAACGACGGATACGAAAATGTGATCATCGGCTGTACGGCAGAAAACCAAAAACGTGCCGATGAACGCCTTCCGATCTTCCGTGCGCTCCCCATCGCTCATCGGCTGATCATTGTCGCACCGCTTCTGGAAAAGATCGATTTGTCGCCTTATCTCGACGAAAAGATCGAAGAGGTCTCGGCAGGCGGCGAATCGGGTGTATGCGCGCGCCCGCTGCATTACGAATGGGTCACGGAAATGCGGGAGCAATGCGTCGAAAAAAATATCCCGTTTTGCTTTCATCAAACGGGAGCGCATTTTGTAAAGGACGGGAAATTATATACAATTCCGCGTCGTTATCAGCATTCGCAGGCAAGGCGCGCGGGAATCGATTTTCGTATTCGCGACGACCGCCTGCCCGATACGGTGCAACTTACGGACGGAAAGAATATTAAAACAAACGAAACGGACGGCGGCGCACGGGAAAAACAAATGTCGGTGTTCGATTGATGCCGACTTTGAACAGATCGAAAAAATCCCCTCGGATCTTTCATCCGAGGGGATCGCTTTTTCATGTGTACGGAGTACGCACTTATACAGGTTTGTAACTGCCCTTTAAGGTGACAATGCGATTGTACGTTCCGGGATTTTTCGTGTCGGCACAGAAATAACCGGTGCGCACAAACTGGAAACGCGTCCCGGGCGCGACGTCTTTCATACAGCCCTCGAGCTTTGCGTTCGGGCAGACCTTCAGAGAATCGGGATTGAGATAATCGCGGAAGGTCTTGTCCTCCGCCATGTCTCCGGGATCTTCAATCGTAAAGAGATAATCGTAAAGATTGACCGATGCGTCGACGGCGGTCTCCTTGCTGACCCAATGGATCGTTCCTTTTACCTTGCGCCCGTCGGTCGGCATGCCGTTACCCGTTTCAAGGTCGGCGGTGCAGAGCAACTTTCTCACATTGCCGTTTTCGTCATACAGAATCTCGTTGCATTTCACAATATACGCGCCCATGAGGCGAACCTCGCAGTCGGGCTTAAGACGCTGATACTTAGGCGGCGGGTTGTCCGAAAAGTCCTCGCGTTCAATGTAAAGATGGCGCGTAAAGGCGACCTTTCGCGTGCCGTCCTCGGGATTTTCGGGATTGTTCGACACCTCAAAATATTCGGTTTTTCCTTTGTCGAAATTGGTGATCTCGATCTCGAGCGGATCGAGCACCGCCATACGGCGCTGAACCGTCGGACCCAGCTCTTCACGGATGCAATATTCCAAAAGTCCGATGTCGCAAAGCGAGAGGGAAGTGGAAATGCCCGAGCGTTTTACAAACTCAAAAATGGAAGAGGGGGTATAGCCGCGGCGGCGTAGGGCACAAAGGGTTGGCATACGCGGGTCGTCCCATCCGTCGACCAGCTTTTCCTCTACGAGCGCGCGCAGATAACGCTTGCTCATAACGGTGTGCGTAACGTTCATGCGGGCAAATTCGCGCTGCTTCGGCTTCTTTTCGACGCCGATATTGTCAATGACCCAATCGTAAAGAGGACGGTGATTTTTAAATTCGATCGAACAAAGGGAATAGGTGATTCCCTCGGTCGCGTCCTGGATCGGATGGGCAAAGTCATACAGCGGATAAATGCACCACTTGTTGCCCTGACGGTGATGCGATGTGTGGATAATGCGGTAGATGGCGGGATCGCGCATATTCATGTTGGGCGACGCCATGTCGATTTTGGCGCGAAGAGTGCGCGAGCCGTCGGGAAATTCACCCGCTTTCATGCGGCGGAAAAGGTCGAGATTTTCTTCGACCGAACGGTCGCGATACGGACTGTTCTTGCCGGGCTCGGTCAGAGTGCCGCGGTATTCGCGCATTTCGTCGGGCGAAAGATCGCAGACATAAGCCTTTCCTTCCCGAATCAGCTTTTCGGCGTAATCATAGCAAATGTCAAAATAATCCGAACCGTAAAAAATACCGCCCGTAGGCTCCGCACCGAGCCAGCGAAGGTCTTCCTCGATCGACTGTACATATTCGTCGTCTTCTTTTACGGGGTTGGTGTCGTCAAAACGGAGATTGAAAAGTCCGCCGTACTTTTTTGCGGTCATGGAGTTGATCCAGATCGCCTTGGCGCTTCCGATGTGCAGATATCCGTTCGGCTCGGGAGGAAAACGGGTGTGAACCGTGTCGATCTTGCCTTCCCGCAGATCGGCATCAATTTCGTCGTGTATGAAATTGGAGCCGATAAATTCTTCGTTTGCCATAATTATTTCTCCTTCTTCGTTTATTTCGAATCTGTTACAGGGCGTAAAAGGGTTTTCCGTTCTCGGTATTTTCCCGCACGATCACGCGCGAAAAACCGAAAACATCCAAAACCTTACCGCCGTTTTCGGTCGTAAAGTCGTTTCTTTCAATGCGGATGGTTCCGTGAATGTCGGGGGTATCCTTTCCCTTGAAGCCCGAAACGCCCGTTATGATGCAAGCGGCGCGGCACGGACCGAAGCGGTTTTCTCGAATGCAAAGCTCGCTCATGCGCCCCGATTCAAGCCAGTAGCCGGCAAGATCAAATGCCATGACCGCACAGCCGCAATCGTGAAAATTATTCTTTTCCACGAGCGTTTTTCCCGCTCCCGAGAGCCGCACGTGCGGAAAGTTATACCAATGATTGTTCCGTATCGTGACCTCGGGCATGCGCTTCGGATTTTCGATCAGCATGCCTTGGCGGATCGGGAAATTCGGCTGCTCTTTAAAACTCAGGTGCAAATGAAGCGCTTCGTGATCGGTAAAGGAAATGTCGGAAAGAGTTGCGTGACCGACGATGGCGAGCGTGTCGGGATCGATAAAGTCCAGAACGTCGCCGGGACGACAATAAAAGGCGTGATCATGATCCTTGTGCCCGTATCGCGCCGCAGCTTCGCGTCCGTCTGCACGCTCGGCGATCATGTAATTTCCGTGAATGTTGCAGGCATCGTCCAGCGAAGAACACAGCGTCGAATTTTCGATTGTGAGACTGCCGTCGCACTGGATGAAGTGAAATACATCGGCGGTGAGACTTACGGGCTCTCCGTCGTTCGGCTCGGCATGAAAACCGTCGACCGTGATATTGCGGCACATTTGCGCGACAATGCCCATTCCGCCGCCGCGCCGAACCGTGACATCGCGAATTGTGGTATCTTCGGAATCCTCGAGAAAGAAAACATCCCGTTCGCGCCGTTCCTCGAGATTTACGGCAATTTTTTCGCCCTCGGTATAATCGCACCGTACACTGCCGGGTGTGTTTCGATAGGTGAAACGCACTCCGTCTTCAATTTCACGTGCGTCGGTGTCAAAAAACGGCGCGGCAAGGTTTTTCTTTGATTCGCTGCAATCGCCCGCGTAAAGATAGCGTACCCACAAAGTGGAAAGCTGGTGCAGAGACAGCTTGCGGTCGTGTGTTGCGACCGCACGATGTTCAAGATCGAAGATCAGATGACCGTTTTCTGTGTGAAAAGGGGAGCTTTCGCGATCGATTTTGAAGGTAAAACCGCTTTCGTCAATGTCGCATACCGTCGCAAGGACGAACGACGGAAAACGGGTCGTTACCGTCATGTTTTTCACGGTCACGCCGCGCGAATTGCGGATGACAAAAGGAAAAGCAAGGTCGTGAAAAACAAAAGTGGAACCGCCGCCGTCGATTGTAAGATCGTGGCAGTCGATGATGGGAAACACGATGCTTTTTTTGCCGGTCGAATTGTTGCTCGGAGCAAGAAAACGCGATTCGGTTCCTTCCTCGTAAAAATGATATTCTCCCGGTTCAAAAATCAGCGTGCCGCCGTCTTTTAACTGGGACAGTGCGCGGATGACAAGAGGCGTTGCGTTTGCGTCTCCGCATTTTCGAATTAACATGGTGTTTATTCCTCCGACGCTTTTTCGATTTGTGCTTCAATCACATTGCGAAAGAAGACGCTGCTTTACGCGATCCTCGCCGAGAAGCGTGCAGATGGAGTAAAGATCGGGCGAATTGCTTCTTCCCGTGACCGCAACGCGCAAAACCGTCGAAACATCGGTGATCGAACCTTTGAAAGCGGAAGGATCGGCTTTATATGCTTTCATATCCGAGGCAAAGCCGAACTTTTCGGAAAGAACCTTTACCGTATCAAACCACGCACTGTTGTCGGCTTCTTCCTTGTACAGCTCGGCATAGGCGCGGAGAATCGCACGGCGGTCTTCCGCGGAAACACTCTCGGGATATTCGTTTTCGTTCACCGTAAAGGTATCGTCGAAGAAATACGAGATAAAATCCTTTGCCTCCGACCACGAAGCAAAGTCCTTGCGCGGCTTTTTGCCGCCGCGTCCGATGGCAAAGATCGCCGTCGTGTAGGCAGAATCCTTCGAAACGCGGGCGTAAAAATCGGGATCGTATTCCTTTGCCCATTCGCAGACGCCCTCATACACCTCTTCGGCGCTCATGCGGGCGATAACGTTTTTGGCAATGTCGTTGAATTTGGCAAGGTCGAAAAGTGCGCCCGACGCACTCATTTTGCCGGTCGAAAAAGGAAATTCGCGATAGCTCTTGTCGGGATTGGCGCTGCGCCACTGCTCGTAATTCGAATTCAAAAGCGTCATGAGATATTCGATAACGGCAGAACGCGGATAACCGGCGGTGTAATAAAACTCAAGCGAGCATTCGGGGTCCTTGCGCTTGGACATTTTGCGCTTTGTGCCCAATTCTTCGTCAAATTTCAAAACCTGTGAGGTGTGGGCAAAGCGCGGACGTCGAAAACCGCATGCATTCCAAAGCTCAATGTGCCACGGAAGAGTGGACAGCCATTCCTCGCCGCGGATGACGTCGGTCGTGCGCATGAAATGGTCGTCGACCACGTGCGCAAGGTGATACGTCGGAATTCCGTCGGATTTCAAAAGGACGAAATCCTGATCGTTTTCGGGAACCTCGAGATTGCCCTTGATCGAATCCTTAAACGGCGTTTTTTTGCTCGGATCACCGAAGGAACGAAAACGCAGAACAAACTTTTCGCCCGCACGAATATGGGCGATGGCGTCTTCGATCGGCATGTCGCGATGGATCGCATACTTTCCGTAATAACCGAAGTTTTCTTTTGCCGCCTCCTGCTTTTTGTGCGCATTTTCGAGATCCTCCTCGGTGCAGAAGCACGGATAGGCTCTTCCCTCCAAAAGAAGCTTGCGCGCCACGATGTGATAAATCTTCGCACGGCTGCGCTGACGGTACGGACCGTAATCGCCCTTGTCGCCGTCGGCGGTCGCTCCCTCGTCAAAGCCGAGTCCGAAGCCGCCGAGGTATTTTAAGATCTTCTCCACCGCGCCGGGGACTTCACGCTTGTCGTCGGTGTCCTCGATGCGCAGCATAAATACGCCGTTTCCGCCCGCGTGCGCAACGCGCTCGTCGGCAAGGGCGCCGTAGAGGTTTCCGAGGTGCATCGAACCGGTCGGGCTGGGCGCCATGCGCGTTACCTTCGCTCCTTCGGGAAGCGCGCGGGGCGGGAAGCGCTGTTCCAGCGCTTCCACGGTGTCCTCATCGGTGAGATCGGGGAAAATAAGAGAGGCAAGCTCGTATAATTTTTCGTTTTCCATTAGAGAAGATCCCTTTCGTTTATTTATGTATTTCAGATAAGGTAGGCCATTTCCAGCATGACCTCATCCTCGCGGATATCGTCGTTTGAGTAGAAGAAAAGGTTGGTGCCGGCAAAACGAAAACCGCATTTCCGATAAAAATCAATGGCGGGCACATTGCACGACTGTGTCTCGAGTACGACACAGCGCAGATTTCGCTCGGCGGCAAGCGCCTTTGCACGCTCGATCAGCGCCGTTCCGAAGCCGCGCCCGCGGTATTGTTCGTCGATCAAAAGGTTGCAGATGCGAAGCCGCGCGTTCCAATCTTCAACCCAAACCTCAAGATAACCGACGATTTTTTCACCTTTGCGTTCCGAAATGCCGAAGGCTTCGGAATCCTTCCAGTCGGAGCACATCGCGTCATAGGACTCGTGATGATAGGGGATAGGCAGAGCCTCGCGCCGAAAAGCGACCGAAAAAACGTCTTTTTCGTCGACGAGAAACGGGACATAGTGCTCTTTTGCGGTGTAGGTGTAGCGCAGTTCGAAATATTCGTATTCCGAACGGGAAAGCGGGGTTATGTGCATAAGACCGACCTTTTCTTACAAACGGATATTTTACAGTACAGTATAGCATATTATTTCGTTCTTTGCAACATTTTTAAAGAAAATTCTCATAAATTGGCGCAATGGATTCGTTCTTTTCTTTCCGAACGAAAGAGAAGGGCGCGGCATATACTGACGGTAAGGATGTGAAAACGAAAGAACAAGTTTCACCGAAAGGAAGATGCCGGCATGATGTACAGCATATTGGTCATGAGCTCCGTTACCTATGCCTTGAAAGCGCAAGGACTTTTGGCACGGAACGGAATCGGGACCCGCCTTGAAAAACTGAATAAAAACCGATCGCTGCGCGGATGCGGATACGGACTGCGGATTGAAAAGACAAAAGTGCGCGCGGCGGAAAATATCCTTGCGGAAGAGAACATCCGAATCGTTGAAATCATCGATTACTGAGCGGCGGGAGACAGACGATGGAGAGACTGATATATCTGGATCATGCCGCAACAAGCTATCCGAAGCCGCAAAGCGTTTCGCGCGCGATGGAGGACGCTCTGCGCACCAAGGGCGGAAACCCCGGGCGCAGCGGGCATACTTTATCCCTGCGCGCGGCGCGCGCCGTGTATGAATGCCGCGAAAAAGTCTGTTCGCTTTTTCATTTTGATAAGCCCGAAAATGTCATTTTTACGCAGAATACCACCTATGCGCTCAATATGGCGATAAAAGGCGTTGTGCGATCGGGGGATCATGTCGTGACAAGCAATCTTGAGCACAATTCGGTTCTTCGCCCGCTGTATACCCTTTCGAGGACGCGCGGTGTTACCTACAGCCTGTTTGACGCGACCGATGACGACGACGAGCAGACGGTCTATTGCTTCAAGCGCGCACTGCGCGACAATACCCGCGTCGCGGTGGTGACGGCGGCATCGAATGTTTGCGGAAAGCTCCTTCCGATCCGCGCCATCGGCGCGGTCTGCCGCGCAAAGGGGATCACGCTGATCGTCGACTGCGCCCAGGCAGGCGGAATTGTTCCGCTGGACGCGTCGGTCTTAAACGCCGATTTTCTGTGCTTTGCGGGACATAAGGGATTATACGGACCGCAGGGAACGGGAATTCTCCTCTGCTGCGGCGACCGTGTGCCCGAGCCGCTTGCCGAGGGCGGAAACGGCGTGCAGTCCGAAAGCCGCGAAATGGGCGAGGCGCTGCCCGAACGTTTGGAGGCGGGAACCGTCAATACGCCCGGGATCTGCGGGCTCTCGGCGGGCATTGACTTTGTGAAAAGCGTCGGAACGGAGGAAATCTTCGGAAGAAGTCTGCACATGACGCGATATTTGACCGACCGCCTTTTCGAGATCGACGGCGTTACGGTATACGGAGATTACGGAGTGAAGGCGCCGGTCGTCCTTATGAATAAGAAAGGATTTTCGCCGAATCGCCTGTCCTCGCTGCTTTCGGATCACGGAATCTGTACGCGCGGCGGTCTGCATTGTGCCCCCACGGCGCACGAAGTGCTCGGGAGCGGAAAGGAAGGCGGACTTCGCGTCTCGCTCGGACACGGAAACACAAAAGGGGAATTGGACCGCTTTTTGTCGGTTTTGTCCAAACTTCACGACGAAAAGGATGAATAAATCGAAAAGGAAAAGATCCGTCGGGAATGCTTCCGACGGATCTTTTTTTACGCTGCTTCTTTTCTCCTTATACATCGTTCTATACCGTTTACTCACCCTTTTGCCCGCCCGCATGAAGCGAAAAAAACTGTATTTTGTTAAGAATGAACAAAAAAGGGGAGGAGGGACACAAAATACGGACATGGATTGAAAAATGAACGAAATGTAAAAAGTCGAGATTCTCTTGTGTAAATAGACAATTTTTGCCGGAAATGCGGTTTACAAATTGGATTCTTTGTGCTATAGTAATAGTAGTCTGATACCTGCGGTGGTTTGCTTGCGCACCATGGTGTCAAACAAAATTTAAAAAGGAAAGAGGAGTTTTATGAAAAACAGAATCCTGAGTATCGTTCTTGCGGTACTGACCGTGATGTCTGTCATCCCCTTCACGTTCCTGTCGGCAGCTGCCGACGGAGCTCCGATGCCGGACACCACTTACGGTTTTTACTACGGTAAAAACGGCGCCAAGGGTACGAGCGGTGCCGAAGCGATCTGGGTCAATGCGGACAGCCAATCCTACGGCCTTGTCGGTCTTGACGTCAAGAGCGGCGTGGAATTTGACGGTCACGAGAATCTGAAGTCCATCAAGATCGGAACCGATCTTAAGGACGGCAGAATCTATTACACCGGCAAAGACGGAACGGTGGTTACATCCGAGAATTTCGGCGTGAATTTCTGTATGTACAACAATCCCGAGCATTACCGGGATGAGTACGGAAGAATTCCGTTATACGGCGAGCAGATGTATGTATCCGTTCAGTACTACTACGACACCACCGGCCGCGATGAGACCGACGAAATCGGTGTGGATCTCACCGGTAAGAAAATGAAGTGGCTGCAGTGGGGTGCCGGCGTCGGAACAGACGGCGCGATCTCCAATAAATTGAGTCTCGCTGCCGAATCCGAGCCGATCGTTGCCAACGAGTGGACTACCGCCGTGTTCAATCTCGGCGCGGTTCCTTCGGAATATGTCGGCGGCCGCATGGGTCAGAACAAGATCTACTATCAGGGCGACGGCAACTATCAGATGAAAAAGGGCGATGTAATGTACATCGGCGATACGATCATCTGGAGCAAGGATCCTACCGTCGCGTCGAACTATCCGACCGATACGGCGACCGTAAAGCTGTATGCGAATTCGCTTGACTACAGTCAGGGCATCGTTATGGAAACGGCTGCGCCTACATACCTTACGTCTTATGCGCTTCCCGAATTCCCCGCCGGATCGCTTCCCGAAAACGGAACCTTCCTCGGCTGGATCGATGCGAATGACACAAATCGGCTCTATCAGCCCGGCGATGAGATCTTTATCAACCGCAGAAAGGTAGAAGACTTTTACGCCAAGGTTAAGGCGCCCGTAGAGGTTCCGTTTGTTGTCGGCGAGAGTACGCAGAATGAAACATGGTATTCCTACACGACCGTGACCCTTCCCGCAGCGCCCGCAGCGCCCGAGGGACAGATCTTTATCGGTTGGAGAAACGATTACGACAACGAGCTTTATGCAGCCGGTGCGTCGTATGATTTCGGTGAGATCACCGGTTTCATGGCCGAGTTCGGCACTCCGAACGAGATCACCTTTACCTACGGCGAAACCTCCTTTGTTGAAAAGTGGGCTCCCGATACGACCGTAACGCTTCCCGCAGCGCCCGTTTACGATCCCGAAGACGGTACGTTTTTCATGGGCTGGAAGTGCTCGGCGGACGATAAGGTCTATGCCGCAGGCAGCGCTTATGAATACGACGGCAGCGCCGTTTCCTTTGCGGCATATTACGCAGAGCGTCCTACCGTATATTACAGCAAGACTGCGATCGATGGTGTCGATTCTTCGATCACCTTCGATACGCTCGCAAAAGCCGACGCCTATATTGCAAGCATGGGCGGAATCGGCACGATTGTCGTAAACGGCACGCTGTTCTTCGAAAATCAGACGGATTTTGCTTCCTCCGAGCTCACGATTTCGGGTTACGATTCGTCGGCTAAAGTTTCCTTTACCACTTCGGCTAAGCTCAGAGGCAACGATATGACCCTTGTCTTCAAGAATGTCATCATCACCGTTACCGAGCGCAACTGGGATGAAGCGTTTGTCGGCTTCGGCGGTATTGATGTGACCTTCGACGAGTCCTGCGGATTTGAACAGGGCACGCTTACCGGAAAAGGTAAGTTGAATATCTACTTCGGTACGAGCGGTGACAACACGCTGAAGGACCAGAAGATTACTTTCAACAGCTCTAAAATGAATGTCGCGCAGATCGCACCGCTTTCCGGTTGGAGTACGGCCGGTGGCATGACGCTTAATCAGAACACTACCTACGTTGTCAATGCGGGAAGCTTCACCGATTTCCGTGCGCTTAACCGCAACGGTTCCGACATAGGTAAGGCTTCTACGATCAACGGTGATACCACCATCATCGTAAACGGCGGTCAGATCAAATCTCTCGGTCTTGGCAACTTTACCACCAATACCAGCGGTACGGTAACGTATATCATAAACGGCGGTACCATCAATAAGTTTGTATCCGGAGCTTTTAGTGACAACGCACCCAAAGAAACCGCACAGGTTGCCAACCTGATTCAGGTAATCAACGCCAAGAGCATTATTGAGTCGGGCGCGAGCGTTCCGACTATCGGCAACGGCGCAAAGACGGAAATCACGGGTACCGGTGCGTGCATTCTTAACAATGCCGAGCTTGTTTTGGGTGACGTAAATGCCGACTATGTATCGTGGCTTACCCCTTACCGCGTAGCGGTTTACGAAGGTAAGGCGGATTACAAAATCGTCGGCAAAGAAGTGAAATTTACCCTCACTGCCGATAACGCAAAAGCTACCGAAGTATATGTAAACGATGTATTGGTAGAAGCGGACAAAGACGGCTACTATCCGATCGAAAAGAGTCAGACCCTTCAGAAGGTCACCTTCGGTATTCCCAGTGCGGAAAGGTATACCGTAACCTACAGCGACGGTAACGGTCTTACTGTAGACGGCGGTTCGTACTATCCCGACAGCGACGTTCTCGTTTTGGATATGCACTTCACCAACGGCAAAAAGTCGTTCGACGGATATGCTTATAACGGAACGACTTACAACATCGGAGACACCTTCAAGATGCCTGCCGAAAACGTTGTGCTGACTGCACAGTGGCGTGATCCGGCAAGCCTTACTTACTACGTGGCATCTACCGGCGTCGATACGAACGACGGTAAGACTGCCGAAACTCCTTTTGCAACAATTAACGCAGCGATTGCGGCTGCCGGCACCGACAATGCCGTTATCGTGGTCATGGATCGCGTTAAATGGTTCTCTTCCGCAATCAATTCGGATGTTACCGTCACCGGTAAAGATCCCGCAAGCGGCATGGTTTATGAAAACGCTTCGCTTGAAAGATTGGGGGCGAATTTTGACGGTCGAGTAAAAGTCACCGGAAACGGCTCGTTTACACTCTCCTATATTGAGGATTACAACCCCGGCGCCGAGCCTAACCACCCGATTCAGCCGTCGCTTCCCGAATTCACCATCGGTGAAGGTTTTAAGGCTAAGAAATCGGACGGCAGCTACAATGTAGAAGTTTCCGCTGCAGGTTGCGCAAGCGATATGATCATCAATTTGGCAAGCAGAATCAACTTTGCCGATCTCTCGAACTGGTCTACGCTTACGTACAACGGTTCGTTAACCTTCAATGTATTGCCTACCGCAAGCTTTGCCAGTTGCCTGAGTGTCGGTAACGATACCGGTAACGTTACCGTAAACGGCCCGCTCTTTGTGAATGTTTATGACAATCAGAACAACATCCAGATTCAGGTCGGCGGAAGCAAGACCGTCAGCAAGAACAACTTCAAGGGCGGTCTCCAGGTTCTCAGCATCAACAGCAACAATACCGTTGCCGACAGCTCCGGCAGAAACCCCAACACGATTATCACCGGCGGCGAGTACTATGTAAAGGTCGGAGAGCTTCCCGAGGGGGCCCGGGTTATTTCGTCCGCAATGGGCAAACTCACCGTGGTCATCCCCGAGGGGTATGAAATTGCCCGCTCCGACGCTAACGGCATCGGCAAGATTTCGGAATCCGGCGTAGTAACGCTGGCAGAGGGCAATACCGACCTCGCCTTCGTAGTTGCCGGCGATACCGTAACCGTTAATTTCGACGACGGCGAGACCGACACTACCTACAAGGGTGTGGATTATGTCGTTCCGGGTCGCGAATCGACGGAAGATGCGGCTCTTATCGGTTGGAAGTATGATGGCACCTTCTACGCAATCGGCAGTGTAATTAAGGTTCCTACCGACGCTACCGCGCTCAACCTTACGGGTGTTTGGGCGAATTTCCCCGTTACCTTCTATGTCGACGCCGCAAACGGCAATGACACCGTGATCGGTAACGATCCGACCGCTCCCGTTAAGACGCTTGACCGCGTATCGGCTATCACGAAGAACCTTTCGTGCGGTGAGGTCACCGTCAAGATTATCGGCACCTACGGTCAGGAAGATTCCTATGATCTGCCCACCTTCGGCGGCAAACTGATCATCGACGGCGACGGAACCGGTATTCTCACCTACGGAGAAGACCTCAGATTCCGCGGCGAAACCGAATTCCGCAATATCACGCTGAAGTCCACCAAACAATGGAAGCAGATGTCCGGCAACGGTCACAACATCACCTTCGGCGACGGCTTCAATACAAGCGGAACGCCTTACACCGTAACGCTTCATGCCGGTCTCAGCAACCAAAACATGGATCTGGATCAGACCGTTACCGTCAACGGCGGCGTCGTTACGGTTCAGGCAGGTCCGTATTACATCAACGCAGGCTCCGAAAGGACCTGGACCGGTAACTTTAAGCTTGTTGTTAACGGCGGCAGAGCCTCCTTTACCGGCGGCGACGGCTATTCCGGCGTGACCGGTACCTTTAAGCTCAACGGCGATATTTTGATTGAGCATAACGGCGGCACAATTTCAGATATCAAAAAAGGCTACATGAATCAGGTCAACGGAAAGATCGTGATTGTTTCGAAGCCCGAAACCGGTCTTACGGTCGGCTCGATCATGGAACACGGTGCAATCGTTGCCAAGCTTAACGGCGTTGATGCAACGGTTAACGGTACGACCGTTACCTTCAACGAAGATGCAAATCTCGTAAACGGTGCAAACTTTAAGACCGGCGACACCTACGAACTTGCCGAAGCAGGTATCTACAATTTCCGCAAGGGCGCAAATGTTTCCGCAGGTCTCACGGTAGACGGTGCTCAGATCCGTCTCGACGATCCCCAGGCTCTACGCTTTATCGCGAAGTATACGGCTGAAACCGAAGCGGCTTATGCAGACTGCGAATACGGCTTTGTAGTTCTCCCGACGAAGGTTCTGAACAACAATCTGCTCAAGGCAGACGCTTCTTACACCTACAACGAAAAGAATTACAATCCCGCTGTTGTTCCTGCAGCAAAGCTGTACGACGAAAAGGCAGGCGAGTATAAGCGTTATACCGCTGCCATGACCGGTTTTACGGCAGATACGTATGCTACCGAATATACGGCTGTAACGTACATCAAGAAGGACGGTGCTTACATCTACGGTGAGCAGTACTCCACCAGCATCTATGCAATCGCTAAGGCTGCTCTTGAAGACACTACCATCACCGAAGAAGCCAGAACCTACTTCCAGGGTATCGTAACGGCTGTAGAAAGCGCTGAGTAAATACAGGCTTCTGCTTCTTGTACGATTTACGTAGAATAATCAACTTCTCCCGGCACCGCAAAGTAATTTGCGGTGTCCGGAAGAAAACTGTTGAAAGTTTACAATGCAGTCATACATTTACAGATGATTTATGTTATAATGACCATATCTAGGGAAGGTGGTATTTTCTATGAAAGAAATGTACGAGAGCCCGATTCTTGATGTGATCGTTTATGAGACCGAAGATGTAATTACTACAAGCTACGGTGACAACGATTTCAAGGATCCGTGGGGCAAAGTTTAATCACGCGAAAAAAACTCTCCGTTCGGAGAGTTTTTTTCTTGCCCGAAACATCGATAATGCGAATCCATGCGCTCTCCAAAACCGAGTGCAATTTGGAGCGCGTGTGCGCGTGCAAATGCACGAGCGCATACAAGTACGAATTTGTTAAAAATGCGAATGGAAGTGCAAGCGCTCGCGCGAATATGAATACGAATGCGAATGTGAATGCGAATATGAGTACACGAGTGAGAGTGCGAATATGAATGTGAGTCGTGTGTGTGCACGCGTGATCGGATTTGCCCTCAGCATCGTACTGTGTTTGCTTTGCGTTTCGTCGCGTTTTTTCGATTTTTTTCGATGAGATGGACAGAACAGCCCGAACCGTTTTCGGTTCGGGCTGTCGCTGTTTTATCGTGTTTTCTTATCGGAGATTGTCCGATCGGACTTATTTTTTCAATGCGGCTTCAATGGCGCTGTTGACCGCCTCTCGCACTTTCTGCGTGTAATAATCGTCTTGCGGCACTTCGGTAAGGGCGGGAAGAATGCCGCCGTTTGCGCCTTTCAGAATGTTCAGAACCGTGTCTTTCCCGCACAGCTTTTCGCAAAGCATAAGGGCGCGCATATCCTGAAGTCCGTCACGGAAAACAAAAGCGCGGATCGAGGGCAGCGCCGTGAAATTATTTCCCGGGTAAACGATGAAAGAATCACCCGCGCAAAACAGCTTGCCCGCATCGGTTACGGCAAACGGGTCGATATGCTCGGTCGAACGGCAGGTGTTGTAGAAATTGTATCCCCAATGCAAAAAGCCGTCCACGTCGTGGATATAAAACAGATCGCCCGAAATGCGGTTGCGGCAAGAAGGCATGCCCAAGGCGCGCCCCATGATGTTGGCATTCGCGCCGCAATAGTATGTAAAACGCGGACGAGGATTTCGCTCGAAGAAAGGCTTTACGTGCGCAAGAAAGGGAACAGGCGTGTCCAAAAGCCCCTCGTCGCAGAATTCTACATTGCTCATGGCATCCATGATCGGAAAGTCGGGCAGATACTTGCGAAGAATTTTGCTGCAGGTGCGGTAGCTTTCGAGGTGTTGGAGAGACGGTTCGTCGGAGATGTGGAAATAGGTACATTTTGCAATGCCCTCTTCGGTCAGAACCGTGCGCAGGGCGGGCAGAAATGCGGCGAGAAATACCTCATATTCGGTGCTGTGCGAGCTTGTTTCCCAACCGAATATTTTCTTCGTCCGACCGCTGACCTTCGCCATGATTTTCGGCGCGTGATAAGCGCCCCACTGCGTGAAAATGTGGCTCATTTCAAAATAGCGCACACCGCAGTCTTTTGCAAGGCGAATAAACTTGCGCAGTTTGTCGAATCCGAAACGGTATTCGTTTCCGTCGTATGTTATATCGACCGTCTGCACCGTCGTGCGCTCTCCGCCGACCGCCGTGTCGAGCGGAGGGGTAAAGAGAGGAGTGTACAGCATATTGTTTCCGAGTTCAACATAAAGGCGGATAAAGCTTTCGATGGCTTTCCAATGATCGCGCGAGAAAACCTTGACTTTGTAAAAATCGGCGAGACAGTCGGTGTGGAACCATTGTGTCACCATCAGCTTTTGCTCGGGAAGCACCGCGTCGATCACGCGTACTGTGTGCTTTTCCTTGGCAAGCACCTCGCCTTTTGCGTTATAAAAAGACACGGTCAGCGTGTGGTCGCCGCTCAGCATTTTGTCGGTGTCCAGCTCGATCCAAAGACTGTGGGTGATGTTCTGCACGGGGACAAGAGAAGTCTTTTCGTCGATCGGTTTGAGTACGTCGGGATAAAGTCCGGGTGCTCTGCGCAAATAACGGTCGGGCTTTTCGTATGCGGGGCAGGCAAAGACGGCGGGAACGTGCTCGACCGTATAAACGCTTGCACCTTTTGCGGCGTCACCTGTGAGTTTTACGAAAACGCCGCCGTCAAAGTAGGCGCTTTCGGTCGTGTCGTCGAGACGATAGGCGACCGAAAGGGAATGCTTTTCCCCGAGCAATGCGCTCGAGGCGGCATATTTCGGGAAAGCCGACAGTTTGTCATCGTAAAATACCTTTTCCAACGGGGAAATAATGCGTGCCGAAAATTTCATGACAGTTACTCCTTTATGTTCTGTTTTTAAAAGTATGCGTTGTCCGTAAAATTTCAGGATTGCTCATAGGTTTGCAAAATGATCTGCGCGACCTTTTCGCGCGAAAGACGCAGATCCATCGCCTGCCGTTCGATGTATTTGTGCGCCTGCAATTCGGTCAGCTTGAGATGCTGGATCAGAATGCACTTGGCGCGGTCGACCAGGCGGTTTTCAATAAGCTTGTGACTTAACTTTTCCTTTTCGCGGTCGAGCGCCGAAAGTCGATTTGCGGCGGAGGTGACGAGCGAAAAGACGGTGGCGGTATGTTCGAAAAACAGCTCCGACGGAACGACAAAAAAACCTTTCTCTTCTGCAAAATCCCGCACGGCGGAAAGCTCTTCGTCGTAAGGAATCCACAGCACCGAAAGCTGTGCGTCGCGTTCCTGCGCGCGCGTTACCGTGTCCAAAACGGATGACGCGGCACGCTTTTGCTGCAGAAGAAGACGCGGCTCTTTGTGCGAGAGAATGCGGGTCAGCTCCTCTTCCGTTGCGGCGATCTGCGTCTCATATTTTTCGTTTTGCGTGGAATTAAATTTTTCCAAGTGCTTAAAAACCGCGTCGGAGTCGCCGTAATACAAAATCGTTTTCATGCCCGTTCCCCCTTTCTCTCACGGAAAAAGAAAAATGTACGGGTGAGAAGACAGAGCGCAAGGAGAAGCCAAATATAACTGTAACCGAAGCGCGTAAAAAGCGTTTCTTCGGTGCTTGACAAAAGGGGAGAACACAAAAAACAGCGAGTGAAAAGAGCGCTCCTGTCAAGGCTCTTTCCGTAGGCGTCGATAAGTCCCGAGCGCCCCGTTGCGGCGGCGCGGACGACGCCCTTTCGGTTCTCAATCGCGCGGAACACGGCGTGTCCGTAATGCTGATCGATTGCCGCGGAGTCATTGTACCACGAGTCATTTGTCGAGAGCAATAGATAATCCGCTTTATTTTTTGCACTTTTGCGCGCATTTTGATAAAAAATCGAATCATAGCAAATAAGACCGCCGAAATTGGCTTTGCTCGAATGGAATATCGACGCTTCGCGTCCTGCCGTAAGCGCGTCACCGCTCAGGTTCATTTCGCTCAAAAAAGGAAAAACGCGGTTTAATAAGCGTTCATACGGCGTATATTCGCCGAAGGGGACAAGCGTGCGTTTTTGATAGATTTCCTCCGAGAGCATGCCGTTTTCAAACATAAACTGTGCGTTGTATTGCTTTCCGTCTTTTTCGTAAAACGCGCCGCAAACGACGGTCGTCGGGTATTCTTTCGTGAGGGCGCAGAGCTTTTGCTCGATCTGCGCGCCGATGCTGTCGATGTTAGGGCTTTCCTTTGCCAGCGTCGCCGTGAAGACCGTCTCGGAAAGGAGAACAAGCTCGGGCGCGTCGTCAACGGAATAGGTCGCGCGGAAAGCATCGATGAATTCTTCACAGACCGAAAGGGGACTGCCGTTCCACTTTTCGTAGGACGAATGGTTATCCTGATATACAGCCGCGTCGATCGTTTTTTCGGCATTTCGGTGCGGTATCATAAGAAAAAGACTCACGCCGAGATTCGAAATAAATACAAGCAGAGCGGCGGCAAAGGCAGCAAAGCGTGAAAAGCTTTTTTTCGGAGTTCTTCGAAGGACGAGAATTCCTTTTGCCGCAAGCAGATTACAAAGAAGAATGCAAAGCGAAAGAAAATGTCCGCCGAACAAGGATGCGGTCTGAATTCCGCCCCAAAAGGCTCTTTGCGACAGATACAGCACGACCCACGGAAAACCGAAGCGCCCGAACGAAAGAATGATCTCGGCGATCGTGAAAAGGAGCGCGCATAAAAGCATGTCCGCAGCGGCAAAGCGAGGCTTCCTTATAACGCGGCGCGAAAGCAGCGCGGCAAAGCCGAATAAAACGCCTTGCAGAGCGGAGATGAGAAGAACGGCGGCGGCAACGACCGCGATCATGAGTGCCTTCGGATATGCGATCGCGCTCATGGAGAGAAGCTCGCGAAACCACGAAAGCACCGGTATCGAAAGGCAGAGGTGAAACAAAAATCCGTAGCGAAACGCTTTTCGTTTTCCGTATTCGGTGCTTGACAAAAGAACACAGAAAAACGGGATCAGCGAAACCCATTCCAAAAGAAACAGATTTTCGAAGAAAAAGGGCAAAGAGGAAAAAATCCCGCTTGCCGCAACGGCAATTAAGCGGGATTTTTCACTGTTCAATTGATCTTGAAGCGTGCGCCTTTTCATGACGGGTTACGCCGTGAGCGTTTCGAGATAGTTTACGACATCTTCGACGGTCACGAAATCCTTCGCAATCTCTTCGTCGACCTCAATGCCGAAGGTCTCTTCGCAATGGATAACCAGCTCGGCAAGCTCCAAGGAGTTAAAGCCGAGGTCGTTTACAAGCTCCGCATCGGGCGTGATCTTAGCGGCGTCGATCTGCATTTCGTCGATCATGATTTTCTTTAACTGTTCAAACATAATACTCTGCTCCTAAACTAATCTGTAGTTATATTATTCAACGGTGTAGCGCTTGATCTTTTTCGAAGAGGTCTTTTCGAATTCGGTCTTCTTGATCTCGACGTTGCGTACCTGCTTGAAGCCGGGAAGCTTTTTGTTGACCTCCATGACCTTTTCGCGCACGGCGGCGGCAATGTCTTCGATGTCGGTGTTTTCGAACTGGCTGAAATCGGGATAGACCACGGCGGTAAGCGTGACCTCGCCCGTTTCCTTGTTGGTTCGACCTACCACGACGCACTCACTGATAATGTCGATCTTGCCGAGATATTCTTCAATTTCTTCGGGAAATACATTTTTGCCGTTGTTCAGAACAATGACGTTCTTTTTGCGCCCCGTGATGTAGATATAGCCGTCCGAATCCATGTAACCGAGGTCACCCGTGCGATACCAACCGTCTTCGGTGAAAGCTTCGCGCGTTGCCTCCTCGTTTTTATAATAGCCGAGCATAACGTTGTCGCCCTTTACGACGATCTCTCCGACCATGTGTCCTTTGTCGTCGGGGGAAGCGTCCAGAATCGAAACGGTACAGCAGGGAACGGCGGGACCGACCGAGCCGGGCTTTTGACGGTAATAGGGCGTTACGGCGATGAGCGGCGAACACTCGGTAATGCCGTAGCCCTCCACGATGGAGATACCGAAAGCGGCAAAAGCTTTTACCATGGAAGGATCCATCGGAGCGCCGCCGCACACGATCTTCGTAAGGCGGCCGCCGAATACATCCAGGACTTCTTTAAACATATTGCGGCTGATATCGAGACCGAACAGTTTTACGGTGTTGGCGACCGCAATGCCGCGACGCAGAATATCGGCGCGCCCTTTTTTCTTTGCTTCGTCCCAAATCTTTTTGTAAATGGTCGACACAAAGAGGGGAACCAAAACCAGCGCGGTCGGTTTGAAGACCGCAAGATTTTTAACGACCTTTTTAAGACTGTCGTTAACGCAGATTTCAATGCCGTAGTTCAGCTCGGCAAGCGTACAGGCAAGCTCGTAGGTATGATGAAGCGGCAAGACCGATACGACCACATCGTCGGGATTAAAGTCGACCGAAGCACAGCAGGAGTTGATGCAGGAGCAAAGGTTCTTTTCGGAAAGCATGACGCATTTGCTCGTTCCGGTCGTGCCGGAGGTAAAGAGCATGCAGGACATCTTTTCGCGGTCGCTGTTTTCGGGAAGGCTGTAGCCACGCTCGCACAGCTTGTTCTGACCGTCTCGAATGACCTCGGAAAGCGAAAGAACGGTTTTACTTTCGGGAAAGGCATATCCGTCGGGATCCATCGCGATGAAGCGTGAAACGGTAGCCGTGCCGCACGAAAACTGATCGAATTTTTTGTTGAAACTGCGCGAGAAAACCAGCGCGTCGGCTTCACTTCGGTTCAGAAAGTTTGCGATCTCGCCCGTCAAAAGTTCTTTGTCGAGCGGGATAATCACGCCGCCGGTTGAAATGACAGCGATATACGTCGCGACCCAATCGGGAGAAGCTTCGCCGATAACGGCGACGCGCTTTCCGCAGAGTCCGAGAGTGTCAAGCCCCGCCGCAAGCCGCGAAACACGGTGCTCGAACTGGCGGTAGGTGAGGGTGTCGATATCGCCCTCTTTTGAATAAAAGCGATAGGCAATCTTGTCGCCGAAATGCTCACCTGCGTGGGTATATAATTCTTTAAGACTGTTTATCGGGGTAAAAATTCGCGGAGTTTTCTTACTCAATGTCGTATGCCTCCTTCGGAGAAACGAAAAAAAAACAGAGTTTTTCTCAAAAAGTATAAGGCAAATAGCAATGCCTAACACTATAATTATAGTGTTTTTTTAACATTTGTCAAGAAGTGCGCGAATATTTTACAAAAGCAGGCAGGTGTGTCCATATATCGCGCACGATTTTCGAAAAAACGGGCATACTAAAATCGGCTTTCTTTCTGCCGAAAAATTGCGCTTTTGTGCGGTTTTCCCTTGCAATTTTTGGGAAAATGTTTTATAATAACATCATACTGCGGTGTTTTGCGCATTATGCGGCGGAAAAATCGTGAAAGCCTTTGGGAGCTTTTATGAAAACGGCGGTTATACGGCACATTTTAAAACGGGAATCGCGGGCGGATCTGTTTCGCTTGTACCCGAAAAGTCTCTTTCTCTCGGGCCTTTTCCTTCTTCTCTGTGCCGGCTCTTCGTCCCTTTATGCGTTTCTTTCCGAAACGACGATTGCTTATTTGCCCCCTGAGACGGGCGGCGCGGTACGCGAGCTTTGCTTTTTCGGCATGATCCTTTTGTTCTCGCCCTTTTTCGGCGGTGTGCTCGCTCATTTCGGGCGGCTTGCGCGGAAAAACGAAAACGGCGGCGCACTTTTTTCCGACAGCGTATCGGCAAGGCGGAATATGCGTTTGGCGGGCGTGCTTTTGTACGCGCTGGCGGGGCTCTTTCGCTTCGGCTCATTTGCCCTTGCGCTTTGGAAAAGCTCGGTCCCCGAAGACGGCGGCACGCCTTCTTCACTCACGGGTGCGCTTATATCGATCTTTTTCGGCCTCGGAGCGCTGTTTCTGTTCCTTATCGCGGCTTACTTTGCGATTTGCACCGTGTGCATTCTCTTTTCGGAGCGATTGGGCGAAGAAAGCTTCTTTCCGCTTCTTTTCAAAGTACTGCGCGATCTTGCGCCCCTTTCGGGCTTGCTTTGCCGTTCGGCGGTTTCGGCTTTGCCGCTCGGCATTTTGTCCTATTTTTCCTACGGCGTTTTTTTCTTTCTCTTTGCGTTGCCGTATGCTCTTTTTTATCTTTGCCGCCTGTCGCTTTATGCCGACTGCCGACGCTTTGCTTTCCCGCTTCGGGAAAAGAACTTGCCCGCGAAAGCTCGTTACGAACAATAAACTATGCAACTACTGAGGAATTATTTTCCGGAAAGGTTTACTATTATGGCTGAAAAGTACTTTTTGACTACGGCGATCCCGTATACCTCACGCAAGCCACATATCGGCAACACGTACGAGATCATTATGACCGACGCGCTCGCGCGTTTCAAACGCCTTTGCGGCTATGACGTATTTTTCCTGACGGGTACCGATGAACACGGTCTCAAGATCGAAAACGCCGCCGCCGAGGAGGGCATTACGCCGAAGGAATACGTCGACCGCATAACCTGCGAGCTGCAGGGAATATGGAAGCTTATGAACATAAGCTACGATAAGTTCATTCGCACGACCGACGATTATCACGTGAAAGCCGTACAGCACATTTTCCGCAAGCTTTACGAGCAGGGCGATATTTACAAGGGCGAGTATGAGGGATGGTACTGCACCCCGTGCGAATCCTTTTGGACCGATACGCAGGCGGCGGACGGAAAATGTCCCGACTGCGGCAGACCCGTCGAACGTTCCAAGGAGGAAGCTTATTTTTTAAAGCTGTCCAAGTATCAGAAACGCCTTGAGGATTACATAGAGTCGCACCCCGACTTTATCTATCCGGAAGCGCGCAAAAAGGAAATGGTCAACAACTTCATCAAGCCCGGCGTGCAGGATCTTTGCGTTTCGCGCTCGACCTTTACATGGGGCGTGCCCGTCGATTTTGACAACGGACATGTTATCTATGTCTGGATTGACGCGCTGACGAACTACATCACGGCGCTCGGCTACGACACCGAGTCGCAGGGCGAGCTGTTCAAAAAATATTGGCCCGCAAACGTTCAGATCATCGGCAAGGACATCCTTCGCTTCCATACGATTTACTGGCCCGTTATCTTGATGGCACTCGGACTTCCGCTTCCCGAGAAAATCTTCGGACATCCGTGGCTTCTCGTCGGAATGGATAAGATCAGCAAATCGCGCGGGAACGCGATCTATGCCGACGATCTTGCCCGTCTTTTCGGTGTGGACGCGGTTCGTTACTATGTTCTTTCCGAAATGCCGTATCTCAACGACGGCAGCATTACGTACGAGTCGTTTATTGCCCGTTTCAACGCCGACCTTGCCAATACGCTCGGCAATCTTGTCAACCGCACGGCGGCAATGATCAATAAGTATTTCGACGGTGTTGTCCCGTCCCCGCTCGAAAAGGATGCTTTGGACGACGATCTTATCGCCGTTGTAAACGAGGGCGTGAAAAAAGTTACCGACGATTTCAACACCTTCCACATCGCCGACGCGGCGGACGATATCATGACGGTTCTGCGCCGCTTAAATAAGTATATCGACGAGACAACGCCGTGGATATTGGGTAAGGACGAGAGCAAAAAAGCGCGCCTTTCCACGGTTCTTTACAACCTTTACGAAGGTATCCGCATTTGCGCAACGCTTCTTTACCCGTTCATTCCCGATTCGGCAAAGAAGATCATTGCGCAAATAAACGACCCCGAAAACATCGTGACCGACATCACCGACTGGCAGTCGATCGAACATTTCGGACGCGCGGTTCCCGAAGGAGCACGGGTAAATTCCAAGCCCGAGCCGTTGTTTGCGCGCATTGACGAAAAAGAAAAAATGGCGCAGATCAACGAGGAAAAAGCGCAGAAGGAAAAGGAAAAAGCCAAAGCCGAAAAGGCGGCGAAGAAAGAACAAAAGGAAGAGCTCCCCGCAGAGCCGATCACCATCGACGATTTTGCAAAGGTTCGTCTTTCCTGCGCCAAGATTCTGTCGGCAGAGCCGGTCGAAAAATCGGACAAGCTTTTAAAGATTCGCGTTTTTGACGGAGAGGGCGAACGGCAGATCGTTTCGGGCATCGCCAAGAGCTATAAGCCCGAGGAGCTGATCGGCAAAAAGGTTATTATCGTCGCTAACTTGAAGCCCGCAAAGCTTCGCGGCGTCGAGAGCTGCGGAATGCTTCTCGCGGCGGGATACAAGAGCGCCGACGGCGAGGACAGGATCGCGGTCACATTTTTGGACGACTCGATCCCCGAAGGCAGCACGGTGCGCTGATGGGACAGATCTTTGATTCGCACGCGCACTACGATGACGAAGCTTTCGGCGACGGAGCGGAGGAGCTTCTTCTGAAGCTTCATCGTGAAGCGTCGGTCGCACGCGTGGTCGACTGCGGTTCGGACATCGCTTCGAGCCGAAGGGCAAAGGAACTTTCCGAAGCGGTTCCCTTTGTTTGGTTTGCGGCGGGTGTCCATCCCGAAAACGCTCTAAAGGCGCCTGACGGATGGCTTTCCGAGATCGAAGCGCTTTGCCGCCATCCGAAATGCGTGGCGGTGGGCGAGATCGGGCTTGACTACTATTACGGAAAAGACGACAAGGCGGAACAGTTAAAGGTGCTGGAAGAACAGCTTTGCCTTGCCGAAAAATTAAATTTGCCCGTCGTCATCCATGACCGCGAGGCGCACGCCGACAGCCTTTCCGCCGTGCTTTCCCATCCGAAAGTGCGCGGCGTATTTCACAGCTATTCGGGTTCGTTCGAAACGGCAAAGGAACTCCTGAAACACGGCTGGTATCTTTCGTTTAACGGAATCATCACCTTTAAAAATGCCCGCAAGACCGTAGAGGTGCTGGAGGGTGTGCGTGATTACGAGAACGGAAAGTATCTTGACCGCATTTTGGTCGAGACCGACTGCCCGTATCTTGCGCCCGTTCCGCTCCGCGGAAGCGTGAACCGTTCGGACAATATCGTTTATACGGCGCAAAAATGCGGCGAGATTCTCGGAATCGGCACGGAAGCTTTTTTGGAGCTTACCTATCAAAACGCCTGCCGCTTTTTCGGGCTTGCGGAAGAGTAAAAGAAGAATAGATAAAAATGAAGAAAAAAGTAATGCTGATAACCGGCGCATCGCGCGGAATCGGAGCGGCGACCGCTCTTGAAGCGGCGAAGAACGGTTATCATGTGATTTTAAATTATCATAAGACAGAGGAAAAAGCAAGAGCGCTTTCGGAGACCATACGCGCTTTTGGCGGCGAATGCACGCTCTTTTGTGCGGATGTTTCCGATTCTTCCGAAATGGCGGCGTTCAATGCGATTGCCGCTCCGCTCGGCGGAGTGGACGTTTTGGTCAACAACGCGGGGATTTCCTCTTTTTCGCTGTTGATGGATCTTCCCGAGAGCGAATGGGACCGAACCTTTGATGTGAACGTGAAAGGCATGTTTTTGGCGACCAAGCTGTGCCTGCCGTACATGGTACACAAAAAAGAGGGAAGCATTATCAACATTTCGTCAATCTGGGGTCTTTGCGGCTCCTCATGCGAGGTGCATTATTCCGCCTCTAAGGCAGCGATCATCGGCTTTACCAAGGCGCTTGCCAAGGAAATGGGACCGTCGAACATCCGCGTCAATTGCGTTGCGCCCGGGGTGGTCGACACCGAAATGAACGCTTCGCTTGGTGAAGACGCAATGAAGGAATTGTGCGAAGAGACTCCGCTCGGAAGGCTCGCACAACCATCGGAGATTGCCCGCACGGTCCTGTTTTTGGCGTCAGAGGATGCTTCGTTTATCACGGGACAGGTTTTAAGCCCAAACGGGGGAATCGTGATCTGATTTTTATTTGCCGCTTCGAAAGGAATTCGGCAAGGAGGGAAAACTTATGAAAAAGACATACGATGTTGCTGCCTACATATGGCCCGCTTACACCGGTGATGAGCCGCGCACCCGTATTTTTTGGCCCGAGGGGATGGGCGAATGGCAATCGGTAAAGAGCGCCGAGAAAAAGACGCCCGATCACAACTGGCCGCGCAAGCCCCTGTGGGGTTACGTGAACGAAGCCGATCCGTATGTTATGGAGATGGAAATCCGTGCGGCGCTCGATCACGGAGTCAACGTATTCATTTACGACTGGTATTGGTACGACAACCGTCCGTTTTTGGAGCAGTGCCTTGATAACGGCTTTTTAAAGGCAAAGAATAACAAGGAAATGAAATTTTTCCTCATGTGGGCAAACCACGACGCTAACACGCTTTGGGACAAGCGTGTTGCCGGGACCGACGGCGAGTCGGTCATCTGGAACGGAGCGGTCGACCGAAAGGGCTTCGAGACGATCGCAAAGCGCGTGACCGAACGTTATTTTACACAGGAAAACTATTATAAGATCGACGGAAAGCCCGTCTTTATGATCTACGAGCTTGAAAATCTTGTGAACGGTCTCGGCGGCATCGAAGCGACGCGCGACGCCGTTTCGTGGTGGCGTGAAGAGGTGAAAAAGGCGGGACTTCCCGGCGTTCATTTCCAGCTCACCTGCCGCGGAAGACATTCCGCAAACCTTTCGGGCGTCGACGGAAACGCGACAGTCGAAGCGCAGGATTACATACGCCGTATCGGGTTTGATTCGGTGACGCACTATCAGATGGTGCATTTTGCGCCGGTTGAAAACCGCGATTATCGCGATATCGCCGCCGATGTACGAAAGGAATGGGACAAGATGGAGTCGCTCTACGGCGTTCCGTATTATCCCCACGTATCGGTGGGATGGGACAACAACCCGCGGTATCATAAGTTTTTGCCGACGATCTGCAAAAACAACACGCCCGAGAACATAAAGGCGCTTCTGAAAGACGCAAAAGCGTTTTCGGATGCGCACAACGCCGTTCCGCTCATCACGGTCAACAGCTGGAACGAGTGGACCGAATCAAGCTATCTTGAACCCGACGACCTTTACGGCTACGGCTATCTTGAAGCGATTCGGGAGGTTTTTTGCAAGGACGAAGAGTAATTATTCCGACAGGCAAACCGAAAATGGAGTTTTTAAGAAAGTTGAAAAAATGAAACAGAAAGGATCCGATGACATATGGAAAGCGGATTTACGCGCGAGAGCGCATGGGAACTTCTGACCCGATGGAACAAGGAGCCGTTTCATTTAAAACACGCCGTTACGGTAGAGGGCGTTATGCGCTGGTTTGCGAACGATCTCGGCTTTGCCGACGATGCGGATTTTTGGGCGACGGTCGGGCTTTTGCATGACCTTGACTTTGAAATGTTCCCCGACGAGCACTGCGTGAAGGAGCAGGAAATGCTCAGAGAGGCGGGCGCAAGCGAAGAGCTGATTCATGCCGTCGCAAGTCACGGATACTTGTTGTGTGTCGATATCAAGCCAGAACATACGATGGAGAAGGTTTTGTATGCGACCGACGAGCTGACGGGGCTTATCGGCGCCGCCGCACGGCTTCATCCGAGCGGAAGCGTGTCGGATCTTGAGGTAAAGTCGGTAAAGAAGAAATTCAAATCGCAGAATTTTGCCGCAGGCTGTTCGCGCGAGGTGATCGCGCGCGGCGCGGAAATGCTCGGCTGGGAGCTGGATACGCTCATCGAAAAGACGATTCTTGCCATGCGCTCGTGCGAAAAAGAATATAACGCGGTCGGTTGACGGAACAAAAAATGATGCGAGAGTAAAGCTCGGTGAAGATCGCCGCCGTTTTCGCGGCGATTTTTTCATGCATTTTTGCTTCAACTTGCTGTATTCCTGCGTCATACCGCGCAAAAACGGGAAAAATCCCGTTGACAGTCCGATTTTAACATGCTATACTGAGTGTCCGACGGGGCGATGCCCTTTCGGAATACGGAGGAATTATGGTTTTCAGCGGAATACCTTTTCTGTATTTTTTCCTGACGGCGGCGCTGATTTTGTACGGAATCGCACCGACCAAGATCAAGAATTATGTTTTGTTGGCGTTCAGCCTCGTGTTTTACGCGTGGGGCGAGCCGGTCTACATTCTTCTCATGATTTTTTCGACCCTGTGCAGCTGGCTGTGCGGGCTTTTCATGGCGTACCGACCTTCGCAAAAAAAGCTGTTTCTGATTCTTTCGGTCATAATCAATATAGGGCTATTGGGTTTTTTTAAGTATACGACGCTTTTCGTTTCGACGGCGAACAGTCTGTTTTCGTGTTCGCTTCCGCTCCCGAAGATCGTTCTTCCCATCGGCATCAGCTTTTACACCTTCCAAACCATGAGCTACACGATCGACGTATATCGCGGCGACACGCCCGCACAAAAAAACTTCTTTCTGCTCATGACCTACATCTCCATGTTCCCACAGCTCATTGCGGGACCGATCGTGCGCTATGAGACTATTGCAAACGAACTGCAAGAGCGAAAGGTCACATGGAATCTTTTCTGCGACGGTATGATCCGTTTTTTACAGGGACTTTTCAAAAAAGTTCTGCTCGCCAATACGATCGGAGAATTGTTTGATTCCATCACGGCGACAGCACCCGAAAGCCAGTCACTCGCAACGCTTTGGCTCGGGATTATCGCCTATTATTTCCACATTTATTTTGATTTTTCGGGTTATTCCGATATGGCGATCGGAATGGGAAAAATGCTCGGCTTCAGCTTCCTTGAAAATTTCAAATACCCTATGATCGCCCAATCGGTCAGCGATTTTTGGCGTCGCTGGCACGTATCGCTCACGACGTGGTTCCGCGACTATGTTTATATCCCGCTCGGCGGGTCGCGCTGCAGTAAGATAAAATGTATCCGCAACGTTTTGATCGTTTGGATGCTGACGGGATTTTGGCACGGCGCAAGCTGGAATTTCCTCGTGTGGGGACTGTATTTCGGCGTGATATTGGTGTTGGAGAAAAACGTATGGGGAAAGGCGCTCGAAAAGATCCCTTCCTTTTTCCGACATTTGTATACGACGGTTTTGGTCACGATCGGCTGGGCGATTTTTTCGCTCGAAGATTTTTCTGTCATGGCGGCGTATATTTGCCGTATGTTTGTAAACGAGACTTTCATTGACCGCACGTTTTTCTACTACGCGATTCCGTATCTTCCGATTATGGCGGCGGCGCTCTGCTTTGCCGTCCCGCTGTATCCGACACTTTCCGCAAAGCTTGAAAAGAGTGCAAACGGCGTGAAAGCGGCGGTCGGAACGCTCGGCGTTTTTGCCTACGGCGCGGCGCTTGTGCTTTCGGTAAGCTTTTTGGTCGGAAATTCCTATAATCCGTTTTTGTATTTCCGATTCTGAGAAAGGGGGAGAAGAATATGCGCATAACACGGTCGATCATCACCGTTTTGGCTTGCCTTTTCATCCTTTCGGGCACGGTTCTTTTCTTCTTCGGAGAAAAGAAAACGTGGTCGGAAAACGAGAACCGCAAGCTTGCTTCTTTTCCGCCCCACGATCTCGAAAGCATCGAATCGGGACGCTTTACCGCGGGGATCGAAGAATACACAAAGGATCATTTTCCTTTTCGCGATGAATTTATGAAAGTGAAGACCCAAACTCAGCTTTTGTGCGGATATAAAGAAATTTCGGGTGTATATGTCGGCAAAGATCGACTGTTCCAAAAAACCGAGAAGCCCGATTCCGAGCGCTTTGAAAAAGCGGTCGTGCGCCTTTGCGGCAACATCGAACGTAAGGATGTTACGGTGTCGCTTCTGCTTCTGCCCACGGCGTCGTATTTTTATCCCGACGAGCTTCCCGCTTATGCACCGACTGTTGATCAGGAAAAAATCATCGCGGATATTGACGCGGCTTGCGGAAATGTAAAAGTACCGCCTGTTATACAGGCACTTCAAAATGCCGTAAATGAGGGAAATCTCTATTACCGTACCGATCATCATTGGACAAGCTTTGCGGCGTTGACCGCCTGCCGCGCTTACTGCGATTTGATCGGACTTTCGTCCGCGCCGATATCGGAGTATGAGACAAAGACGTTGACCGAAACCTTCCGCGGGACGCTTTATTCTCGTGTTTTGGAGGACGGAATCTGCGACACCGTAACGCTGTATAAGCTTCCTGAAAACACCTTTACCGCTTATTATGCCGACAGCGCGACCGACATTATGGACGGGAATTATACCGAATATCCGTATTTTTCCGAAAAAGCGCTGGACAAGAAAGATAAGTATACCTATTTCGGTGGGGATAACTATCCCGTCGTGATATTAAAGAATGAAAACGCCGCAACCGATCGTGAGATTGTTTTGGCGAAAGACAGCTTTGCCAACGTTTTCGCACCGTTTCTGACCGAGAATTTTTCCACGGTCTATGTTCTCGACCAGCGTTATCTGAAGGGAAAAAGCGTCAGTGATTTTATCAATGAAAACGAAAAAGTCACCGATGTTCTGATCCTGTACGGTTTGAATTCGCTAACCGATAACAGCGGCGCGGGTATGCTTTCGTAACAAAGTTTCGAAAAGAAACGAAAAGCCGGAGGGAAATAATGGGGTATTTGTTTTTGGCTCTGTCGCTGCTTTGCGGCGCGACAAAAGGGTTTTGCGGAAAGAAAACGAGCGGATTTGTCCGCGAGTATAAAGACGCAATGTTTGCCAATTTTATCCGCATGCTGTTTTGCATCGCGATCGGCTTTGCACTGCTGTTGTTCGGCGGGGGACTTTCGGCGCTTCGTGTCAGTCCCATGGTCGCATGGATCTGCCTTCTCTCGGGCTTTGCCAATGCATCCTTTGTCGTTTTGTGGCTGATCTCGGTCAAAAACGGCGCGTATATGATGCTGGATGTTTTCTGCATGGTCGGCGTTCTGATCCCGATCATCGGAAGCGCTCTTTTGTTTAACGAAACGATCGAACCTCATCATATCATCGGCTTTGCGATTCTGTTGTGCGCGGTGTTTATTATGTGCTCGTATAATAATTCGGTCAAAACCAAGATGACGCCGCTTTCGCTTCTTTTGCTGATCGGCTGCGGCATTACCAACGGGCTTTTGGATTTTTCGCAAAAGCTTTTTCGCGAGAATTCGGGCGACACGCCGATCGCTGTATTCAATTTGTACACCTATTTTGTCTCCGCCGTGCTTTTGGGAATCTGCTTTCTTGCCTTTTCCGCTAAGAGCGAAAGCCGCATGCCCTCCGATATCAAACCGATCTTCGGGTATATTCTCGTGATGTCGCTTTGCCTGTTTTTGTATTCGTATTTTAAGACGCTTGCGGCGGGTTATCTTTCCTCCGCACAGCTCTATCCGCTGGCGCAAAGCGGTTCGCTGATCCTTTCCTGCATTATGGCGGCGGTCTTCTTTAAAGAAAAGCTGACGGCAAAATGCGTGCTCGGCATTCTTTTGTCGTTTGCCGCTTTGATTGTAATCAACGTTTTGTAAGAGTGAAATACAGACAAAAAAATTCCGCCCGAAGGCGGAATTTTTTTATGGGTTCTTTCTTACATATTGCTCATATTGTTCTGCATCGGTACACTCTGCGGCATGAGGGCGCGCACAGTGTCATTGTAACGGAATAAGAAAAGTCCGAAGCAGAAAGAGGCGACTGCCGAAGAGATCGAGGAAAGCCCCGTAAAAAAGCCGGCTGTCACAAAGTTGCCGAACGCACCGACGAACGATAAAACCGCTCCGATAACGGTAATGACCGCAACATAAGACGAAGCAAGCCCCGTAACGGTGCCGCTCGTGACGGTGCTGCGCATGATGCCGAGCGTCTTGTTCAGCTTTGCATAATAAAGAATGCCCAGTACAAGCACAATCAAAAGAATAAAGAAAGCGGCGATGATCACGATAGAACCGGATTCGGACACCGGACTGAATCTGTCGTCATATCCGCGCACCGCACCAAAGCTGAAAAGGCCGATCAGCATAATGACAAAGGCAAAGGCGGCTCCGATGCAAAGCGATACGAGCGAAATGATGTTCAGAACTTTAATGATCGTAAGTCCCGTTGTTTTGATGTATGGCGCATTCCTGTCGGCTGCGGTGGCATACATCATCCACATGGCGGCGACGAAGAGCAGAACCGGGATCATGCCGAGAAGAGAACCGAAGACACTTCCCACGGAAAAGCCTTGTACAAAATCATACGGAATGTCGATTCCGTAGCGATAACCGAGGTCATAGAGCGTGTTCAGAAGAGCGGTTTTCGGTGCAAAGGCGGAAATCAAGGACAGAAAAGCCGTCACGGAATAGGAGATAACGGCGGTCAAAAACAGCGGAGACGTGCCGAGCTTTTTCACCGCCGTAATGACCGGCGGAACAGTCGGCAGCGCGTACATCGGCGGCTGTGTGTAGGCGGGAGTCGGATTTTCGTAAGGGTGCGACTCCGTGTTGCCGCCTTGCGCCGTTTCGGCACCGGAAGAGACACCGAGCGATGAACCGCACTGGGCGCAGAAGCGGATTCCGTCCTCGTTTTGCGCTCCGCAATTCGGACAATACATGGTAAAATCCTCCCTAAAACGATGTTTTTTGTTATCTCATGAACTTGAGGCTGCGGATGATGTAGGGTTCAACCGATTTGCCCTGGCAGATCTGAACAAAGGCGATGATCTTGACAACAAACAGCACCAGCATCATAATGCCTGCGGCGATCGGTACGATTATGGTGAAAGCCAAAATCAGTGAAACAATGCCGAGAAGCACGTTTGCAACAACGAATTTAAGCGCCTGTCTTACGTGGAATCCGACATAGGGCGAATTCGTTCCCGCAAGGAGTGCAATAATAATGCCGATCGTACCCATAAGATACATGAGCATAGCCATGACCTTGTTGTCCGAAACATCTTTTGCCGAGAATTCACTCGTGTGATCGAACGGGTCGGGCGCGGCATAGTATTGCTGCTGATACTGCGGCTGCGGAGGGGGAGGGGTTTGCTGCTGTGCGTGAGGCTGACGTTCACCGCAGTTGATGCAGAATTCCGCATTGTCGTCGAGCGGTGTGTTGCATTTGATACAATTCTTCATGATACGGCTCCTTTTTAAAGAAATTGTCGGGCAAAGAGGAGTATTCTCTCTGCAATTTGATTATAGCAAACGGAAGGGTCTTTGTCAATGTTTTTTGCCGTTTTCGGAAAAAATGTTGATTTTTGTCGCAAAGGCGAACAAAAGAGCCTTTTTTCGAGCGAGTGTGTTTGACTTTTTTGACAAACTGTGATAAAATAATACATCATCCGTCCGACGGACTTTGCGGTGTTCTGCGGTTTTGTCGGATAAAACCGTTTTTCGGCTTGGAGGGGAAGCTTTGAAAAAAACATTTCGCCCGTGGATTATTGCGGCGGCGATCCTGTTGCTTTTGGCGGGAGCGACGCTGTTTTACAAAACGGTGCATTTTTATACAACCGAATACGATCTTTTGCCGACCTGCACCGCCGAAGGAGGGCATTACCGCCGCTGTGCGCTGTGCCGCAGAGTACAGCAGGTGACGTCGATCCCGCCGACCGGGCATAAGCAGGAATGGTTTACCGTCAAGGAGGCGACCTCTGCGACCGAGGGGATCGAAGAGCTTCGCTGTTCGGTGTGCAACATTCTTTTGTCGACCAAACGCACGGCAATGAAGAATTCGCCGATCCCGTCGCTGTATCTGCACGGCTCGGGCATGGGTATGTCGGCGACGCGGTCGATCCTTGCGCGCTTTTTGTACCGCAGCAACGAGACCGAAGCGGAGGAATTGACCGACGAGACGGGAGAGGAAGCCGCGCCGACGACCGATGAAAACGGAAACCCGATTCCGACCGAAAGGGATTCTTCCGGCACGACACGCGTTCGCATGATGGACGACCGAGCGGATTTTGACAAAAAGCTGAGCTATGTTCTAAACGATTTTGAAGTCAGCGAAGGTCAGCCGCCGCTCTTCGGCGATTTCGGGCAGAGCGACGAGATAAGAATTCACGCCAACAACGACGACACGATCGGTGTGCGCCGCATCGTGTCCTACGGTCAGTGGCGCGACATCGTGGCGGCAAATTATCCCGATTACGCGCGCTATATTTCCGCCTCCGACGATACGCAGTACGCGGGTTACAATTTCCTTTTATATATACGCAACCAAAAGCCGACTTATACCTTTATGGGAATTTATACGCTTTCGATCCCGTATGTGTCGCTTGTGCGCAAAAATCTGCCCGATGTACACTGCATTTTGTATCAATACGGCGACCGATTGGACTATGTTTACGGCGATGCCGAAAACGAAGGATCGGCGCGCGAGAGCTTTGACGGTTTTCTCAACTGTTCCTCCGACTCGTTGGCGGAGCATACCGATCTTGATATTCTGACCGATTACTGCGCCTTTTCCATTATGATCGGAAACGGCGACGCTTTTTCCGACCTTTATTGGGTAAGCCCCGACGGCGTTTTGTGGTATCCCGTACCCAACAATACCGAACACACCTACGGTAGCCGCACGGATACGATCGAGCTTTCGGATCCGCAGGAGCTTATTGTGCCGACGGGCATTTTCGGACGCTTTTACGGGGACAACACCGAATCGGTTTTGCGCCGCATTTCGGAGCTGAAGCGCGGACGGCTGTCGCCCGAAAAAATCAAGGAAGAGTTTATGTCGGCAATTTCCAAGCTTGATACCGAGGTGTACCGCGAGGATTGCAGTCTCAACAACGTTCCGTTCCGCGACCCCGAGACCGAGGTCGAAAAGCTTACCGCGTGGTATACGGAGCATCTTGACCGCCTTCGCTGACGGAGAAAAAAGAAGAAAAACAAGGGGGAAGCATGAAAAAACAGCTTTTGACCGTCCTTTTGACGGCATTGCTTGCGATTCTTTTGATTTTTACGATCACGACCGTTTCCGATACGCATATTTACGGCGAGATAAGGCAAACGGAGGCTACCTGCGGCGAAGAGGGGAGAGCGTACCGAACCTGTATTCTTTGCGGAAAAGTCGAATACGGAGAAGTCGTTCCCGCCGTCCCGCATGATTTCGGAGAAACGATCAATCGGATACGCTACGAGACGGCATATGCCGAGTGTTCCCGCTGTAAGGCGACCGAGGAGCGCCCGTATACGCCGCCCGACGGAATTGCCCGACTGTATATCGAGGGAACGCCGGGCGGAACGGTGATTCCCGTTTCGTTTCGCTATGTCGACGGTGCGGAGGAACGCAGCGGTTTTGCCGAGGTGCGCGTAAACGGTTCGGTCGACCGCGTTGCCGAAAAGCCCGATTACGACTTTTCGCTCTATTCCGACGGCGGTTTTTCCGTCCCCGCCGAATTTTTCTTCGGTGATGAGGTCGGAACGGTCTCGGCGCTTACGCTTCGGGCAAATTATTACGACGTGAGCGGTGGCGCTTGGAATCTTGGGCTTGCGTCCTTGTGGGAAAACGTTTCGGCTTCAAGAGAAAATCTTGATCCGAATATTGCCGCTCTTCCGCATCTCGGTGCCGAGAGCGGAAAGCCGATCCTTTTTTACACAAACGGCAATTTTAAGGGCGTTTACACGCTTTGCACACCCGACGATGAAAGTCTCTACGGCTTGAACGACGGACGGGAGGGTGCGATTCTTTACACCCACACTCTCTTCGGCGGCGCGCCGTATACGGCATACGCCGACGGAAACGGTATTCCCGTGACGGCAATAGCTCCGAACGAGTCGGAAGCGTATATTGAGAGCTTTCAGAGCATGCTCGATTTTGCCGCAAGCGCCGACGAACAAGCCTTTGCCGACGAGATCGGAACGTATCTGGATATCGATGCCGTGATCGATTATATGGCGTATTTATACGCGCTCGATCTTCGCACACACGACACGATGTTTTGCCGATTTATCACGTATGACGGCAAAAAATGGATCCCGTCGCCGTACGCTTTGGACGACGGTCTCGGAAGGGGAGCGGCTTATGATAAGAACTATCCCGAAGCGGCGCTTACGCCGAGTGTGACGGAGGAAGGAATTTCCTCGGGACTTTCGCTTTCGCTGTACGACCGAATATTTGCCCATTTCTCCGACCGTATCGCGGCGCGTTATCTCGCTTTGCGAAGCGATGTTTTGTCGGACGGCGCGGTCGCCGCGGCAATGGAAAACAAGATCGAGGGCATACCCGAAGAAGCTCTGAACGCCGAATTTGAGGAATATCCCGACAAAAACCGCTTCGGAAATCCGATCACGCAGGTGCGCGCCGATTCTTTGAGCGAAAGCTTTGCGGCGGATGCGTTTTTTGAACGATTCGCGCAGGGGCAAAATTAAAACGAAAAAAACCAATCAAGAGCGGAAAAATCCGTCTTCCTGATTGGTTTTTGTTTTGAAAAAGCGTTTTTTACCCTGAGGTGTTTAATTTAAAAGGCAAAAGTCGTTTTTTCGGTTATTTGCGATACGTTTCGCAGAAGGTATCCGAACAGCAGCGGGCGTTGTGACCCTCTACGCGGATATGCTCGGCGGAACAGACGCAGTTGTCGTTGTACATACATTCGGTCGCGGTGCAGTCAACGCTTGCTTCTTCGCCGGCGTTGCTGTTCGAACAACCGCAATTATGGCAGCTTGACTGTTCGAAGCTGTCGCAGCAGGTGCAGGAATCAAGGTCACAGCCTTTTTCCGCATCGATCTTGATGGCGCTTTTTTCGCAGCAGCCTTCCTGATTGTAGGCGCATGTGTGTGCGCTGCATGTGATTTCGGGCATTTGATTCACTCCTTTCTGTGAGCGTATCGTTAGTATGCCGCATCGGGCGAGAAATATACAAATATCAAGATCGTATCTGCACCGTATTCCGTAAATCAAAGGATGGAAAATTTTTCTAAAAAATCGTCATTTGACCGTGTTTCAATCGAATATCGTTCCGACGGGGAAGTTCTTGTCGTAACAAAGCTCGTTATAGATCTTCGGCGCCTCGGTCGGCGAAACGATCCTTGAAATAAGCGGGCGTACCCGAACGCGTCCTGCGGCGATCGTGTCGAGAATAGCACGACAGTCGTTGTGATGCGTCCAATGATATGGGTAAGATTCAAATTGCGGACGGACGAAGTTATGCGCTCCGATGAGCTTTATGCCGGGACGGTTTACCTGCCTGCAATAATCGACCGAACAGTCGGAATTTCGCGTACAGCCGAGAAGCGCGATCCGTCTCATAAACGCGGCGCAGTCCGGCGCCGCATTCATGGCGGACGACACGCCCGTCACCTCAACACAGCCGTTTACCCCTTTGCCTTTTGTGACTCTTTTGACATTTTCCGCAAAATCTTCGCACGTCGGGTCGAAAGCATAATCCGCCCCACGCCGCAATATCGCAAAGACATCGGGAATTTTTGCGAGGTATTGTTCATCCCGAGAAGGCAGACTCGCTCGGTTCCTCCGCTTATTACCGTATATTCGGTCTTTACCGCTGCGTCATTTTCCTTGACGGCGGGCAGGTCGGTCTCCTGCAATTCCGCCTTCCCGATCTCGGTGAAAAGGATTTGTTTTCTCATAATATCCTCCGTATCTCCTTTGTTTTTGCGCTGTAAATTGACATTTGTTACGTCGAACATATTTCAATCCATTTAAACACGATTTGCACGCCGTGTAAATGTCAAAAATGATTCTTTTGGCAGAATCGATGCAAAAGGATCGGAATGAAATGAGCGGAGCAGACGGGGAGGGGAAATGATTTGTTCTTTAGTGAAGTATCACATTACGACAGTGCTTCTCTCAGCTTTTCGAGTGCTGTTTTTTCAATGCGCGATACGTACGAGCGGGAAATGTGCAGTTTTTCCGCCGTTTCGCGCTGTGTCAGCGCTTTTTCCGCTCCGCCGAGACCGTAACGCAGAACAATGATCTCGCGCTCACGCTCGCAAAGCACCCGATTGATCGCCCGAATCATCTGCTGACTGCGCATTTTCAAATCGAGATCGTCCGCAATGGTGTCCTCGCAGGCGATAATGTCCATGTACGTCAGCGGATTTCCGTCTTTGTCCACTTCGACCGCGTCGGAAAGTGAGGTTTCGAGCGCATATTTCTTGCGCGAACGGAAATACATAAAGATCTCGTTTTGCAAACATTTTCCCGCATAAGTCGCAAAGCGCTTGCCTTTTTCGATATCAAAGGAATCGATGGCTTTGATAAGTCCGATGGTGCCGACCGAGATTATGTCATCGTTTTCCCCGTTTTGCGCGTAGTATTTCTTTGCGATGTGCGCCACAAGGCGGAGGTTGCGCTCGATCAGAATATCCCGCGCCCGACTGTCGCCCGCCCGCGCACGGCGAAAATACTCTTTCTCCTCCGCGGCGGAAAGGGGAGAGGGAAAGGATCCTGCCCCCTGCACCTTTAAAAACAACAATACGCTGTTGAAAAACAGCCCCGACAATAAAAACGACATACCGATGCCTCCGCGAACGCGGGATGTCCCGCGGCTCTGTATCTTTATGTATATGCCGCCGCGGTTTGTCCGCTTGACGAAAAATGTGTTTAATTCGTAAAAAATCGCGCCATTGTCGCAAAAATATCAAAAAAATCGGGAAAATGTATTTACTTTTTGCGGAAAAAGTGGTACACTATCTACAACTGATAAAAACAAGGAGGCTATTTATCAATATGGCAAGAAAAAAGATTTCCATGGACGGTAATACCGCTGCCGCTCACGTAAGCTATGCGTTTACGGAAGTTGCTGCCATTTACCCCATCACCCCTTCAAGCCCGATGGCGGAAGTGACCGATACATGGTCCGCAACCGATAAGAATATTTTCGGCGAACCGGCTCGGAATATCTTCGGTGACCGCGTAAAGATGATCGAGATGCAGTCCGAAGGCGGCGCCGCCGGCGCTGTTCACGGCTCTCTCGCCGCAGGTGCGCTCACCACGACTTATACCGCTTCTCAGGGTCTTCTCCTTATGATCCCGAATATGTATAAGATCGCCGGCGAGCTTCTGCCGAATGTTATCCATGTTTCGGCTCGCTGCGTCGCATCGCACGCTCTGAATATTTTCGGCGACCACTCCGACGTATACGCCTGTCGTCAGACCGGTTATGCAATGCTCGCCGAGACCAACCAGCAGGAAATTATGGATCTCGGCGCTGTAGCACACCTTGCTACCATCAAGGGTCGTGTTCCGTTCCTTAACTTCTTCGACGGCTTCCGCACCTCGCACGAGATTCAGAAGATCGAGGTCTGGGATTACGAGGATCTCAAGGAAATGGTCGACATGGACGCCGTAAAGGCTTTCCGTTCGCGCTCCATCAACCCCGAGCATCCCGTTCTTCGCGGCTCTGCCGAAAACGGCGATATCTTCTTCCAGCACAGAGAAGCCTGCAACCCCTACTATGACGCTCTTCCCGCCATCGTCGAAGAGTATATGGACAAGGTAAACAAGAAGATCGGTACGAATTACAAGCTCTTTAACTACTACGGCGCACCCGATGCTGACCGCATCATCATCGCGATGGGTTCGGTTTGCGACGTCACCGAAGAAGTTATCGATTATATGAACGCTCACGGCGAAAAGGTCGGTATCGTTAAGGTTCGTCTTTACAGACCTTTCGTTGCCGAAAAGCTCGTTGAAGCCATTCCGAAGACGGTCAAGAAGATCGCCGTTCTCGACAGAACCAAGGAGCCCGGCTCGCTCGGCGAACCGCTTTACCTTGATGTTGTTGCGGCTCTCGCACAGTGCGGCGTGACCGGAATTCAGGTAGTCGGCGGCCGTTACGGTCTCGGCTCGAAGGATACGCCTCCTCAGAGCATCTTTGCCGTTTACGAAAACCTCGCAAAGGACGCTCCCAAGGCTCACTTTACCATCGGTATCGTGGATGATGTCACCGAGCACTCTCTCGAAGAAAAGGCATGTCCCAATACCGCCGCAGAAGGCACGATCTCCTGCAAGTTCTGGGGTCTCGGCGGCGACGGTACGGTCGGTGCAAACAAGAACTCCATCAAGATCATCGGCGACCACACCGACAAGTATATCCAGGCATACTTCCAGTATGACTCCAAGAAGACCGGCGGCGTTACCATTTCGCACCTGCGTTTCGGCGACAAGCCCATCAAGTCTCCTTACTATATCAATAAGGCAAACTTTGTTGCCTGCCACAACGCTTCCTATATCCTCAAGGGCTATAAGATCGTTCAGGACGTAGTTCCGGGCGGAACCTTCATGCTCGACTGCCAGTGGACTCCCGAGCAACTCGAAGAACATCTCCCCGCAACCGTTAAGTCCTACATCGCCAACAACAACATCAAGTTCTACATCATCGACGCTACCAGCATCGCCGCAAAGCAGATCGGTAACGCCAAGGTTAAGAACACCGTTCTTCAGTCCGCTTTCTTCGCACTCGCCAACATTCTTCCGAAGGAAGACGCCATCACCTACATGAAGAAGATGGCATACAAGTCCTACATCAAGAAGGGCGAAGCGATCGTTGAGCTGAACTACAAGGCAATCGATGCCGGCGCTAACGCAATGGTTGAAGTAAAGGTTCCCGAGGCGTGGAAGAATGCCGGTGAGACCCCGAAAACTCCCGCTGCGACCGGTGACAGAAAAGAACTGGTCGACTTTGTCAACAACATCGTTGAACCCGTTTCGCTCATGGACGGCGACAGCCTGCCCGTATCCGCATTCAAGGGCATGGCAGACGGTACGCTCCCGCAGGGCGCTGCCGCTTACGAAAAGCGCGGTGTTGCCATTTCGGTTCCCGTATGGCACGCTGAAAACTGTATCCAGTGTAACAACTGTGCGTTTGTATGTCCGCATGCTACCATCCGTCCGTTCGCTCTGACGGCAGAGGAAGCGGCTAAGGCTCCCGCGCAGACCAAGTTTACCGCAAAGCCGGTCATCAAGACCGATTACAAGTTTACGATGGCGATCAGCCCCATGGATTGTATGGGCTGTACGCTGTGCGTAAAGGCTTGCCCCGTTACCGCCAAGGCGGAAAAGGACGGCACGCCCGAAAAGAAAGCCATCGAAATGGCTCGTCAGGAATCGCAGCTCGACCAACAGGAAGTATTCGACTACATGGTAGCCGAAGTTTCCGAAAAGCCCGAGCTTATCAACGCAACCGTCAAGGGCAGCCAGTTCAAGCAGCCTCTGCTTGAGTTCTCCGGCTCGTGCGCCGGCTGTGCCGAGACTTCCTACGCAAGACTTATCACGCAGCTCTTCGGCGAGAGAATGTATATCTCCAACGCAACCGGTTGTTCGTCCATTTGGGGCGGTTCCGCACCGGCAACGCCTTACACCGTAAACCGCGAAAGCGGCAAGGGTCCGGCATGGGCAAACTCGCTGTTTGAGGACAACGCAGAGCACGGTCTCGGTATGTACCTCGGTCAGAAGACCATCCGTAACCGTCTTATCGGTTATGTCGAAGAGGTTGCTTCTTCCGAAAAGGCTCCCGAAGCTTTGAAGGCAGCCGCTGCCAGGTACCTTGAGACTAAGGACGACGGCAAGGCAAACACCGAAGCTACCAAGGCTCTCGTTGCCGAGCTTGAAAAGACGAAGGATCAGTGCGAGCTTTGCGCTAAGATCTATGCCGAAAAGGATTACCTCTCCAAGAAGTCTATCTGGATCTTCGGCGGCGACGGTTGGGCATACGATATCGGCTTCGGCGGTCTCGACCACGTCATCGCTTCGGGCGAGGATGTAAACATCATGGTATTCGATACCGAAGTTTACTCCAACACCGGCGGACAGGCATCCAAGGCTTCGAACCTCGGTCAGGTTGCACAGTTTGCGGCAGCCGGTAAGGCGATCGGCAAGAAGAACCTTGCGGAAATCGCAATGTCCTACGGCTATGTATACGTAGCACAGATTGCTATGGGCGCGGATATGAACCAGACCCTTAAGGCAATGACCGAAGCGGAAGCTTATCACGGTCCGTCCATCATCATCGGCTACGCACCTTGCGAAATGCACGGTGTTAAGGGCGGTATGGTGAACTGCCAGATCGAAATGAAGCGCGCCGTTGAGGCAGGTTACTGGCAGATGTTCCGTTATAATCCGGCACTCAAGGTTGAAGGCAAGCCCGCCTTTACGCTTGATTCCAAGGCTCCGACTGCCGATTATATCGAGTTCATCGAAAGCGAGACCCGTTACAAGAGACTTGAACAGGCATTCCCGGAAAGAGCAAAGGTTCTCTTCGAGGAAGCAAAGGAAAATGCGGAAGCAAAGTACCAAAGACTGCTTAAGCTTACGGAGCTCTATAAGTAATATTTAGGAGTTTTCCCCTGCCTTGCCATTCGGCGGGCAGGGGAATTTGCTATGATACGAACGGTGTAAATTATGCATTATCGTGTTTTTCTCGATGAGGAAAAAATACCCGTATATTCCCGCGCGCACATCCAAAATTCCTTTCAATCGTGTTTGGGAAGGCTCTCAGCGCCCTCTTGAGTAGTCCGATGTATTATCCTACTTTGTCCCGTTTGATGTCCGCAAACCTCTGCTTCTTCGAATCGAAGTTCCGGAGAGGCGCTCCGAAGCGTGGAAATTCGTCCGTATGAATTCGGTATTTCCCATGCGGAAAGTGCTTCGGAAAACGGCGGAATCATCACGCTGAAAATCGACAGTCCGCACCTCTTTACAGTCGAAATCAACGGACTTCAAAGCACCCTTGCCGTTTTCGCAAACCCGCCGTATGTTTACGAAAGCTGCAAAGGTGATATTGTGTTCAAAAAAGGCATTCATTCTGCCGGCTTGATCGTGCCGCAAAGCGGCGAACGCGTTATTTTGGAAGAGGGTGCCGTGGTTTACGGTGCGATCTGTATTAAAGATTCCGAAAATGTGACGGTCGAAGGGCGGGGCATGTTGGATTGCTCGCCCTACCGACGCGGAAACGACACGCACAGCACCGAAGAAAATTCGGTCGTTCAGAACGCTTTGAAAAATTGGGGGCTTTCGGATACCGACTGCTATTATTCGGGTATTGTGACGGTATAGAACAGCAAAAATGCTGTTTTGGACGGTATTATTCTGCGCGACAGTCCCATGTGGACGCGGATCGTGCGCAACGGATGCCGCGACGTTTGCATGAACAATAGCAAGATTATCGGACAATGGTTCTGCCCGATCATGTAACGCTTTCCGGCATTGTTTTTAACGACAAATCGCTTTTGGGAGAACAGTAAGATGAAAATAAAAATGAAAATTACAGCCCTGCTTTTGACCGCCGCGCTTTTTTTGACTTCGTGTCAAAAAAGTACGGATATAACGGGCAGTTACACGATCGACGGCATGGACAGTGTTTATACCTTTACTGCCGACGGAAAGATTTATGTAAACGACGAAACCGAGAGCGTTTCGCGTTATGAGGTCAAGGGCAATAAGATTATTACACACATCGACGGAGTAGAAGAATCCGTTACGCTTCCGTTCGAAAAGACCGAAGACGGCTTCCGAATGGGCGAGGTCGAATACCGAAAACTGCCCGAGCGCGAAGAGCTTTTTAACGAAACAGAAACGGATGCGGATGCGGATGCGGAATGAAACAAGTCAATATATACACCGACGGCGCTTGCCGCGGAAATCCCGGCCCCGGGGGATGGGGCTCGATCGTCCGTTATAAAACGATCGAACGCACTCTCTCGGGCGGAGAAAAAAACACGACCAACAACCGTATGGAATTGACGGCAGTCATCGAGGCACTGAAAATACTAAAAGAGCCATGTATAGTCGATCTGTACAGCGATTCCAAGTATGTGATCGACGGTCTTTCCAAGGGCTGGGCGGTAAACTGGCGTAAAAACGGATGGAAAAAGTCCGATAAAAGTCCCGCTTTGAACCCGGAGCTGTGGGGAGAACTGCTTTCTTTGTGCGAAAAGCACGAAATGCATTACCACTGGATCAAAGGTCACGACGGACATCCCGAAAACGAGCGCTGTGATGCGATGGCAACCGAATTTGCCGATTCTTTACGTTGAGATTTGAGCAAAAGGAGATCAAGGATTATGAGCTATAAAAAAGGTACAAAATGTGTGCAGGCAGGCTATACACCCAAAAACGGAGAACCGCGTATTCTTCCGATCTATCAGAGCACGACCTACCGCTACGATTCGTCGGAGCATTTGGGAAAGCTCTTTGATTTGGAGGCGGCGGGGCATATGTATTCTCGTATTTCCAACCCCACGGTCGAGGCAGTCGAAGAAAAGATTACCGAACTGGAGGGCGGAAGCGCGACTCTCTGTACTTCTTCGGGTCAGGCGGCAAATCTGCTTGCTATTCTCAATATCACGTCGGCGGGACAAAATTTTGTCAGCCTTTCCTCCATTTACGGCGGAACGTTGAATTTGTTTGCCGTGACTTTGAAGCGACTCGGAATTGAAGTACGCTTTTTGACGCCCGACATGACCGAAAGTGAGATTGAAGCACTTTTTGACGAAAATACCCGTCTTGTTTTCGGCGAAACGATCGCTAACCCGGCGCTGGATGTTCTGGATATCGAAAAATATGCGGCGCTTGCCCATGCTCACGGAATCCCGCTTGTTGTGGACAACACCTTCGCAACTCCCGTTCTTTGCAATCCGATCGAATTCGGCGCGGATATTGTGGTTCATTCCACGACAAAATACATGGACGGTCATGCGTCGGTTGTCGGCGGCTCAATCACCGAAAGCGGAAAATTCGATTGGAATAACGGAAAATTCCCCGAGCTTTGCGAGCCCGACGAATCGTATCACGGTGTAGTTTATACCGAACGTTTCGGAAATGCGGCGTACATTACCAAAGCCCGTGTACAGCTCATGCGCGATTTCGGCGCTATGCCGAACGCAATGGGAGCGTTTCTTTTGAATATGGGCTTGGAGACTCTGCATTTGCGTATGGAACGTCACAGCCAAAATGCCCTTTCCGTTGCAAAGTTCTTGCAAAACGATCCGCGCATTTCGTGGGTACGCTATCCCGCGCTTGAAGGCGACAAGGATCATACGCTTTGTGAAAAGTACCTTCCGAACGGCTGCTGCGGTGTAATTTCTTTCGGAGTTGTCGGCGGGCGGGACGCTGCAATGCGTTTTATGGATTCGCTCAAACTGGCTGCAATTGTAGTACACGTCGCCGACGCGCGCACAAGCGTTTTGCACCCCGCAAGCACGACCCACCGTCAGCTGAGTGATGAACAGTTGAAGGACGCGGGCATTCGACCCGATATGATCCGTATGTCGGTCGGAATCGAAGACATTGAGGACATTCTGGATGATATCCGCAATGCCCTGAATGCCGTTTTTGCTGAGAGAGGAAAAATTAATGCCGATTAAAATTCCGAACGATCTTCCTGCAACTAAGACACTTAACGAGGAAAACATTTTCGTTATCACCGAGCGGCGCGCCATAACGCAGGATATCCGTCCGCTTCATATTTTGATTTTGAATCTCATGCCCGAAAAGATCACGACCGAAACGCAGCTTGCACGCATTCTCGGCAATACGCCGCTCCAGGTCGAGCTTGATTTTTTGCAAACGGCGACGCATAAGGCAAAACATACGGCAAAAGAACATATGCTGGCGTTTTATAAAACCTTTGATGAGGTTTGCGACCGCCGTTATGATGGCATGATTATAACGGGTGCTCCGGTCGAGCGCCTTGACTTCGAAGAGGTCAATTATTGGAACGAGCTTTGCTCGATCATGGAATGGAGCAAGACGCATGTTACCAGCACCTTCCACATTTGCTGGGGCGCACAGGCGGGACTTTATTACCATTTCGGAATTCAAAAGCATGAGCTTTCGCAAAAGCTTTTCGGCGTTTACCGTCATCATATCGACTATAAGCGCTCGATCTTGTTCCGCGGCGTGGATGATGAATTTTTCGTTCCGCATTCACGCTATACGACCGTGCTGCGAAAGGACATTGAAGCATGTCCGAAGCTTCGTATTCTGGCATCCTCCGACGCGGCGGGTGTTTATGCCGTTTCTACCGCGAAGGGAAAACAGATCTTTATTATGGGACATTCGGAATATGACGCCGATACGCTGAAAAAAGAATATCTTCGCGATAGATTGCAAGGACTTCCGACAGCGTTACCGTATTGTTATTTTCCCGACGACGACCAAACCCAAAATCCACCCAATTTGTGGAGAAGTCACGCCAATCTCTTGTATTCCAACTGGTTGAATTATTTTGTATATCAGGCGACGCCTTATGATATCAATGCGATCAACGGAGAAAATCTGAACGGATAAGATTATTTCGAATTATTCGGAAAGGGGCAATAAAATGAAAAGAACAAGTATTCTTCTTCTCACAATCGTCCTGTTATCCTCTCTCATTTACCCTGTATGTTCCGACGGAAAAAGCTTCCCGAATGCCTTTTGGAAACTTTCTGACGAATTTGTTAAGGCAAGCGAGGCGGGCGATGACGATGGTATAATCGAAAGCGGAAAAAGTATTTGTGATTTGTTGGAAAACTCTGTCAAAAATGAGGATACCGTTGCCGTGCTCGGAACGCGATATAAGGATATTGCGCTGGCATACGAACGGAAATGCGATTTTATCTCTGCGGCTCTGTATTATGAAAAATATTTACCATACGGAGAAATGCTTGGTTGGGATGACGGCGTGCGAATTGCCCGTGCTAAGATTGAAAGTTATACTCCGAAAGTTTGTATGTACCGTGAAATTGCCGAAAATCGAGTAGTTTACGGTGCAAAAGGCGAGCCGAAAAGCGGCGTTTTGTTCGGACAGGTTGCCGATCGAAACCCGATTGATGATTCAATGGCGATGCTGTATATTGATGTGTTTGAGTCTCTTCTCGGTGAAGAGAAAAATATGCTCAGCGCGCTGAACAGAAACATTTTGGAAAATGCGGCAAAAGACGGACTGGCAGTCGAGGTCGCGCTGAATTTTCCTCAAAATGATATTTGGACCGATTCGGGAAAGATGAATACTTTTTTCGAGCTTGTCGACAATACGCTTGACGAACTCTCTCCATATGCAAAAAAAATACCGATACTGTATATTCGAATCGGTGCGGAGCCGGATGTTTGGGAAAATCCGGTGAGTCCGAGCGCATATATTTCCGCCTATCTTACGGTTGCAGAGAAGGTTCGCAGGATGATTCCCGAGGCGGCATTGGTTTGGTCAATCAATCATGTCGCCTCATGGAATATCAATGCCGATGATTATTATCCCGGAGACCATGCGGTGGATTGGGTCGGAATTTCTTTATATGCGACACCGTTTTTCTTGGATAAAAAATACGAAAAAGATGACCGACAGGATGAGATATTGTTTCGCGAGGGTCGTGCCGCCGATCCTGTGTTGATGGTGAAAAAAATCGTCGAAACATACGGTGACCGCAAGCCCATTATGCTCTCCGAATGCGGTGTGGCGCACGATAACAGCATTTTGGGAGACAGCACCGAGTGGGCGGTATACAAAATGAGAGAATATTACGGATATCTTCCGATGGTTTATCCGCAAATTAAGCTGATATCCTATTTTAATACGCGTGTTATGTCCGAGACAAACGATTATTCGCTTTATACCTCCGAAGCCTTGCAACAAACGTATTATGAAGTAACGCGGCAAAACCTTTATATCCATGATAACCCTTTATCGATCGGAAACTCCTATACCGAACTTGTCGACGAGGAGGTGCCGGCGCGCCTTACGCTCGGTACCTATGTGCATTTATATGATACACAGCAATATAAGGTTGAATATCGTGTCGACGGAGTTTGGACAGCGCTTTCGGATAAGCCACCTTTTCGTGTAACGCTGGGATTATCGTCAGGCAGACATGATATTACGGCGAGCGTTCTTTCCTCGGACGGACTCTTGCTCTTGCAGAATACGGTGACGGTGACCGCAACCGACGAGGTCTCGATCGTTTATAACGGACGGTTGATCGAAGGAGATGTTCCTCCCGTTGTTTCGGAAGGAAGAACCTTGGTTCCGCTCCGCCTGATTTTCACGGCAATGGGCGCCGAGGTTTCATGGGATCCGCAAACACGCACCGTTGTCTCAACATTGGGCGATCGCACGGTGTGTATGACTGTGGATGAAAAAGAGATGGAACGTGACGGTGAAAAATTTGTGTTGGAGGTTGCACCGACTGTCCGTAACAATCGTACTTTGGTTCCGGTGCGGGCAGTTGCGGAATCCTTCGGCGCGGAGGTTCGTTGGGACAGTAAGAGTCGAACGGTACAAATTGATTTTGACGCAAGCTTATCGGAAAAGAATAATGAACACGAAAGAGAAAGAGGAAGCGACCATGCTTGATTTTATTCGCGTTGCGGCGGCGGTGCCTGCCGTCTCGGTCGGAAATGTCACCGAGAATGTGAAAAATATTGTAGAAATGGCGCGGGAAGCGGCGAAAAAGCGTCCGCAGATCATCGTATTTCCCGAGCTTTCGCTGACAGGTTATACGTGCGGAGACCTATTCTTTCAAAAAACTTTGCTGGATGCGGCGCTTGAAGGACTGCGCACTCTTTGCGAGTTCAGCCGCGAGACCGAAGCGATGCTTGCCGTGGGTCTTCCGCTTTCGGTTGGCGGGAAACTTTTTAACGTCGCCGCAATTCTGCACCGCGGAAGCCTTTGCGGAATCGTGCCCAAAACATATATTCCGAATTATAACGAGTTTTACGAACAGCGCTGGTTTTCTTCGGGTAAAGAGCTGAATAAAACCGAGCTATTACCTTCGGCTCTCGGTATGAAAAACGACGGAAAAGCGATTCCGATCGGCACGGATCTTATTTTTGATACGGGTGCTTTTCTCTTCGGTGCGGAGATTTGCGAGGACCTTTGGGCGACCGTTCCGCCGAGCAGCTATCTTGCCCTTGCGGGCGCGGAGGTCATTTTAAATCTTTCGGCAAGCAACGAAACGATCTCAAAACGCCGCTATCGCCGCTCACTTGTTTCGGCACAATCGGGCGCACAGCTTTCGGCTTATGTCTATGTTTCGTCGGGCTGTACCGAATCCACGACCGATCTCATTTTTTCGGGACACAGTCTTATCTGCGAAAACGGACGAGTGCTTTGTGAAAACGAAAACACCGTTGACGGCGATTATGTCTTATTCTCGGATATCGATCTCGGAAAAATCCGAGTTGACCGTTTGAAAATCAAGACTTTTGCACAAAGCTCCGCCGAGAATCAAAAAGCATTTCGTACCGTTGCGGTGCCGTGTATTCTTCCCGAAAACGACCTCTCGTGTTATCCCGTCGATAAACTGCCCTTTGTGCCCAATGCGAAGCGCGACCGTGCCGAGCGCTGCACCGAGATCTTTGAAATGCAGGTTATGGGACTGAAAAAACGAATGGATATAACGCGATCTCGTCCCGTTGTCGGCGTATCGGGGGGACTCGATTCGACGCTTGCGCTTCTTGTTTGTGCCGAGGCGGCACGGCGCGCGGGACGTCCGCTCACCGACGTGGTAGGAATTACCATGCCGTGCTTCGGAACGACCGACCGCACTTACCGTAATTCGCTTTTGCTGATGGAAAGCCTCGGCATTACGGTTTTGGAGATACCGATACGCGACGCCGTGCGTCAGCACTTCTCCGACATCGGACACGACGGAAAAACGCCTGATCTGACGTTTGAAAATTCGCAGGCGCGTGAGCGCACGCAGGTGCTGATGGATTATGCGGGAAAGATAGGCGGTTTTGTTGCGGGAACGGGCGACCTCAGCGAGCTTGCACTCGGTTGGTGTACCTATAATGCCGACCACATGAGCATGTACGGCGTAAACTGCGGCATTCCGAAAACTCTGGTGCGCTGGATGATTGACAGTATCATGGAATACGACCTGTTCCGTGCAAGTTCCGATGTGCTCCGTGATATTTTGGATACACCCATCAGCCCCGAGCTTCTGCCGCCCGACGAAAAGGGACAGATCGCTCAGCAGACCGAAGAAATTGTCGGCCCGTATGCGCTGCATGACTTTTTCCTTTATTATACCGTGCGTTACGGCTTCACGCCCGAAAAGGTTTTTGTACTCGCTTGTAAGGCTTTTGCTCAGGATTTTGATAAAGCGACCGTCAAAAAATGGCTTGTCACGTTCTATCGGCGCTTTTTCACACAGCAGTTCAAACGCAGCTGTCTGCCCGACGGAGTTAAGATCGGAAGCATTTGTCTGTCACCCCGCGGCGACTGGCGCATGCCGAGCGATGCCTCTTCGGCTTTGTGGGTCAAGCAGGCGGAAAATTTGGAAATTGAATAAGTCAGGCGGGCTGCAACATAAATGCAGCCCACCTTTTCTTATATGTATGTCCTTCGAAATGCGATATATAGATGACAGAATATCGGCACACAAAAAACGGACACCCAAATGGGTGTCCGTTTGCTTTCTTGTTTTATCCGACTCAGATGGTAGGAATATCGAGGGTGATTTCCTTGCCCTGCTTGTGAGACTCTGCGATGCCGGACAGAATTGCCTGGTTGTAGAGAATCTGGCTGGTCGGAACGGGGGATGCGCCGCCGTACTTAACAGCATCAACGAAGGAACGGATCTTCTTGTCGAAGTTCGAAACCTTATCGGCGGGAACCAGCGGAATAACCGTCTGAACCTGGTTGCCGGCAACCGTGCTGTAAATGGTCATAGGACCGCCGATGGAACCGTTCCAACAGTCGGTCGAAGGAATGCGCAGACCACCCTTGGTACCGAGGATGATGGTATCACCGGGAGTGTCGATGTGCATTGCCCATGCAATACGGAAGTCGAGGATGATGTCGCCTTCGAGACGAACGAATGCGGCTGCAAAGTCATCAACGCCGAATACCTTTGCATATTCGGGATGATCGGGGTTCTTATAGTATTCGGGATCCTTGCCGAAGAAGTCGGACTTGTAACCCGAAACGGTAAGAGGCTTCGGATAGCCGATCGCGTTGAGCACCATATCGAGCGAGTAGCAGCCGATATCGGCGAGAGCGCCGAGACCTGCGGTCTTGTCTTCGATGAAGGAAGTGCCGAACGGAGTCGGGATACCGTGACGACGTCCGCCGCCGGTCTGGATGTAATAGATCTTACCGAGCACGCCGGACTGAACAACAGCCTTGACTTGCTTCATGTTTACATCGAAACGGGGCTGGAAGCCGACCGAAACGATCTTTCCGCTTTCCTTTTCTGCTTTGCAGATGGCAACGGCTTCGTCAAGCGTTACGCACATCGGCTTTTCAAGCAGAACCGGAATACCGTGCTTCAAAGAGTCGATGGTACAAACGGCGTGGGTTCTGTTGTAGGTGCAAACGCTTACTGCGTCGAGCTTTTCGGCGTCGAGCATCTTAAGATGAGCGTTTTCGCCTTCGTAGCAGGTCGCACCGTCTACGTGATAGGTCTCCTTGAACTTCTGAGCCTTGCCGGGGACAAGGTCTGCGAGAGCGACAACCTCAACGTCGGGCTGGTTCTGATAGCTCCTGATGTGTGCTTCGGCGATCCAGCCGGTACCGATGATACCGACGCGAACCTTTTTGGAAGCATCGACCGTCTGAACTTCCTGGTTCGATTCGAATTTATTCAGGATGCTGTCCTTTACTTCTGCCATTATTTTTACCTCCAAATAATGAAACTCGATGTCTGTTTCAACAACAGTACACAACTATATGTTACAATATTACACCCGATTTTTGTTGAACATTTTGTTAATTTTTGCCGATTTTCGCGATTCTTTTTGTGTGAATTTCGAACAAAAATTAAAGGTCGAGCGTGATCTCGTGTCCGAGCTTGTCGGATTCGAAGATTCCCGACAAAATCGCCTGATTGTAAAGGATCTGTCTCTTATACACATCTCCGAGCCCACGAGACAGGCAG